>CAYLTE010000138.1:0-11389 GCA_964386195.1 uncultured Burkholderiales bacterium
TCGACATGTTCGATTGCGTGCTGCCCACGCGCAACGCCCGCAACGGCTGGCTGTTCACCAGCGAAGGCGTGGTGAAGTTGCGCAACAGCCGGTACCGCAACGACACAGGCCCGCTCGATCCGCGCTGCGCCTGCCATACCTGCCGACACTTCACGCGCGCCTACCTCCACCATCTCCAGCGCGTGAACGAGATGCTCGGCGCGCGGCTCAACACGCTGCACAACCTGCACTACTACCAGGAGCTGATGGCGGGCCTGCGCAGGGCCATCTCGCGCGGCGAAGTGGCGGCCTTCGCCGCGTCGCTGCCGGGCGAAAATGCGGGGGAAGCGTAGGCAAAGATGCTAGAATCCGCGTCTTTCCCGAGGGTGGGCGGCATCGCCCGGATCGTTCGTCCGGTCTCGTCGATCCGGGGCCGTTGATCCGGGGCCGTTGATCCGGGACCGACCCGCGAGATCGACCCGGCGAGCGAGCGGGAATCCGGTCGGGTGTCTGGCCATCCATGGCAGCCCCGCCATCCGGCCGTGCCTTCCACGTCCCGTCGTGCCTGACTGAGGGCGTCGGCTGCCACGGGCGAGACAAATCGACACGAGGAGACATTTCAATGATCAGCGTCGCATATGCGCAGGGTGCGGGCGGTGCGCCGGCAGGCATGGACTTCCTGAGTATGCTGCCGCTCATCCTGATGTTCGTGCTGCTCTACTTCCTGCTGATGCGCCCGCAGATGAAGCGTGCCAAGGAGCACAAGCAGCTGCTCGCCGGACTGCAGAAGGGCGACGAGGTGGTCACCTCGGGCGGTACGCTGGGCAAGGTCACCAACGTGAACGACCAGTACGCGAGGGTGGAGATTTCGCCGGGCGTCGAGATCGTCGTTCAGAAACCATCGATCCAGACGGTGCTGCCGAAGGGCACCCTCAAGGGCGCGGCCTGACGGCTGCGCGGGGATCTCCGATCAGAAGTCGTTCTCACCGGTTGTCGCATCCATGAATCGCTACCCCATCTGGGTATACGTCATCGTCCTCGCCGTGGTGCTGGTCGGCCTGGTGTACTCGGTTCCCAACCTGTTTCCCGAATCCCCGGCGGTGCAGATCTCCGCGGCGCGTGCTTCCGAGCGTGTCGACGAGGCCCTTCTCGAGCGGGCCACCGGCGCACTCGCCCGCGCGGGGATCGCGTACGACGACGCCTTCCTCGACCAGACCAGTGCCAAGCTGCGCTTCTCCAACACCGACGCCCAGCTGCGCGCGAAGGACGTGATCCAAAAGGAACTGGGCGAGAACAACTACACCGTGGCGCTCAACCTGTTGTCGAACTCGCCGCGCTGGCTGGCCGCCATCGGCGCGCTGCCGATGTACCTCGGCCTGGACCTGCGCGGCGGCGTGCACTTCCTGCTGCAGGTCGACATGGAGGGGGCAATCACCAAGGCCCTCGACAGCGCGGCCGCCGGGATCCGTACCACCTTGCGGGGGCAGGAGGAAGCGCGTAGCAGCGGCATTTCTCGGGAGGGCAACACGCTGATGCTGCGTTTCCGGGCCGCAGCCAATCGCGATCAGGCACGCAGTCTGGTGGAACGCAATTTCCCGGACCTCGCGCTCACCGAGCAGACGCGCGATGGCGAGCCGGTGCTGGTCGGAACCCTCACGCCCGACGCGCAGAAGCGCATCCAGGACTTCGCCATCCAGCAGAACTTGACCACGCTTCGCAATCGTGTGAACGAGCTGGGCGTGGCCGAGCCGATCGTGCAGCAGGCGGGCCTCGACCGCATCGTCGTGCAACTGCCCGGTGTGCAGAACACGGCCGACGCCAAGCGCATCCTCGGGCGCACTGCCACGCTCGAGGTGCGCATGGTGGACGAGGAGAACAGCACGCCCACGGCGCTGCAGGCGGCGATCGAGGGGCAGGTGCCGATCGGGTCCGAACTGCTCTACGAGCGCGGAGGTGTGCCGGTCCTGCTCAAGCGGCAGGTGGTGCTCACCGGCGATCGCATTTCCGACGCGCAGCCGGGGTTCGCCGGCGACACGGGTGAGCCCGCCGTTCACATCACGCTCGACGGGACCGGGGCGCGGATCTTCCAGCAGCTCACGCGCGACAACGTCGGCAAGCGCATGGCGATGGTGCTGGTGGAGAAGGGACAGGGCGAGGTGGTGACCGCCCCGGTCATCCGCCAGGAAATCGGCGGCGGCAGGGTGCAGATCAGCGGACGCATGACGACGGTGGAGGCCAAGGAGGTCGCTCTGCTGCTGCGTGCCGGCGCGCTGGCCGCACCCATGGAAATCGTCGAGGAGCGTACCGTCGGACCGAGCCTGGGCGCGGAGAACATTCGCCGCGGCTTCCAGGCCACCTGGATCGGTTTCGCGGCACTGTCGCTGTTCATCATCGCCTACTACAGCATGATGGGCGTGGTGTCGGTGATCGCACTGGCCGTCAACGTGATGCTGCTGATCGCCCTCCTGTCGATGCTGCAGGCGACGCTTACGCTTCCCGGCATTGCTGCAATCGCGCTGACACTGGGCATGGCGATCGACGCGAACGTGCTGATCAACGAGCGTATCCGCGAGGAACTGAGAAACGGCGTCACCCCTCAGGCGGCGATTCACTCAGGATACGAACGTGCCTGGGCGACCATTCTCGACTCGAACGTCACTACGCTGATCGCGGGTATCGCGCTGTTCACCTTCGGCACCGGGCCCGTGCGCGGGTTCGCCGTGGTCCACTGCCTGGGCATCCTGACCTCGATGTTCAGCGCCGTGGTGGTGTCGCGCGCCGTCGTCAACCTGATGTTCGGCCGCCGACGCAAGCTCGAAAAGCTGCCCATCGGCAACGTCGACTGGCAGCAGCGGCAGCCCAAGCCCGCCTGAGTCCAACAACCGGTATCCGATCGAGACCGCGCCATGGAATTCTTCCGCATCCGCCGCGACATCAACTTCATGAAGCACGCGGCGGTATTCAACGTGATATCGCTGATCACCTTCGTGCTCGCCGTGTTCTTCCTCGCCACGCGAGGTCTGCACCTGGGCGTCGAGTTCACCGGCGGAACGGTGATGGAGCTGCAGTACGGCCACGCTGCTGACCTCGAAAAGGTCAGGGAGACGCTCGAACGGGTGGGCCTGGGAGACGCCACCGTGCAGAACTTCGGCAGCTCGGAGAACGCCCTGATCCGCCTCCCTGCGCGGCAGGATGCGAGCGGCGCGCAGTTGAGCGAACAGGTCATTGCCGCGCTCCGCGCCGAAGACCCGACGGTGCAGCTGATGCGGGTGGATTTCGTCGGTTCGCAGGTCGGCAGGGAGCTGGTCGAGAACGGTTCGGTGGCACTGCTGCTTGTCTCGCTCGGGATCGTGCTCTACCTGTGGCTGCGCTTCGAATGGAAGTTCGGCATCGCGGCGATCATCGCCAATCTGCACGACGTCGTCATCATTCTCGGCTTCTTCGCCTTCTTCCAGTGGGAGTTCTCGGTCCCGGTGCTCGCCGCCGTGCTGGCGGTGCTGGGATACTCCGTGAACGAGTCGGTGATCGTGTTCGACCGGATCCGCGAGAACGTGCGCAAGATGCGCAAGTCCACGTTGCCCGAGATCATCAACAGCGCCATCACCCGGACGATGTCGCGCACCATCATCACCCACGGCAGCACGCAGCTGATGGTGACCTCGATTCTTCTCTTCGGCGGGGACGCACTGTTCTACTTCGCACTGGCGCTCACGATTGGCATCCTCTTCGGCATCTACTCGTCCGTACTGGTGGCGAGCCCATTGCTGATCTACCTCCGCGTGTCGCGGGAGGATCTGATCAAGCCGGAGCGCCCGAAGCAGGAAGCGGTGGTCTGATTCCGACTGCACGGCCGCCACTGCGCACCTGACGCCCGTGGAACTGGTCCAGTTCTTCTGGGACCTGCTGGTCCATCTCGACGACCGCCTGCTCTGGCTTGCCCAGAACTACGGTCCGTGGATCTATCTGATCCTGTTCCTGATCGTGTTCTGCGAGACGGGGTTGGTGGTGACGCCGTTCCTGCCGGGGGATTCCCTGCTGTTCGTGGCAGGTACCATCGCTGCCGCCGGCGAGATGAACGTGCACCTCATGGCCGGATTGCTGATCGTGGCGGCGATTCTCGGGGATTCGCTCAACTACGCCATAGGCCACTACATCGGGCCCAGGGTCTTCCGCTTCAACGACTCGTGGTTCTTCAAGAAGGCATACGTCGAGCGCACACACGCGTTCTTCGAGCGCCACGGCGGCAAGACGATCGTCATCGCGCGCTTCATGCCGATCGTGAGGACCTATGCGCCGTTCGTCGCCGGCATCGGCAGGATGGACTACGGCAGATTCCTGTTCTTCAACGTGATCGGCGCGATCGTCTGGGTGGTGCTGCTGACCTATGCCGGTTTCTTCTTCGGCAACCTGCCCGTCATCAAGGACAACCTGTCCCTGGTCATCCTGATCATCATCTTCCTGTCGATCCTGCCCGGGATCGTCGAGGTGCTGCGGCACCGGCTCGGCCGGCGCCCTCAGTAAAGCGCCGAGGCGAGCAGACGCCGGTATCGGGTGACCAGCTCGTTCTGCCCGCCGAGCAGGTCGAACACCGAGAGCATCGTCTTTCTTCCGGCTTCGCCGTTCCACTTGCGGTCGCGGCGGATGATCTCGAGCAATTGTTCGAGCGCAGGCTCGTAACGCTGCGCACCCACCAGCGCCTTGGCAAGCGTCAGTCGCGACTCGAGGTCGGTGGAGTCGGCTGCAACCCGTGCCTGCAGGTCCTCGATACCCTGATCGCCGCCTGCGCCGCTGAAATTGACGCGGGCAACGATCGCTGCGATGCGCGCATCGTCGCTCGCGAGGGGGCCGAGATGGCGAATCGCGGCGCGCGCTTCCTCTATCCGCCCCAGCTCGAGCAGCGCCCGCGCCCGATCTGCGTGGACTGCATCGTTGTGCGCCTCGCCCGCAACTGCCTCGTCCAGCAGCTGCAGGGCCGATTGCGCCTCTCCCCGCTCCAGGAAGGCGACGGCCTGACGACGCAGCAGCTCCGCCTGCGAGGGCAGGAGCCGGTCGATGAACTCACGCACGGCCGACTCCGGCTGTGCGCCGAGGAACTCGTCAACCAGCTCGCCATCGACAAATGCCTTCACGTTCGGAATGCTGCGAACGGCGTACTCGGCGGATAAGCGCTGATTCTCGTCGGAATTCACCTTCGCAAGGTGGAAGCGCCCGTCGTATTGCTCGGCCAGTTTCTCGAGGATCGGCTTGAGGTTGCGGCAGGGACCGCACCACGGGGCCCAGAAATCGACCAGCACCGGGACCTGCCTGGAACGTTCGATCACTTCCGTGGCGAACGTCGCCTCGCTCACGTCGCTGGCATGGACAGACATGCTTGACTCCTGTTTGACCGGTCCTTCGGCTGATGTAGGGCCGGGCGGCGCCGAATCAAGCACGACCCCTCATACGCGCCGGGCGAGATCCGGTGCAAGGCCGATGTAGGTGGACGGAGTGAGCGCGAGCAGGCGCTCCCGCTCGGATTCCGGAATGGGCAGCCCGCGGATGAAGGCGTGCAGTGCCTCTCGGGTGATGCTGGGCTGGCCGCGTGTCAGCGCCTTGAGTTGCTCGTAGGGATTGGGTACCCCGTAGCGCCGCATCACGGTCTGGATCGGCTCGGCGAGGACCTCCCAGCTCGTGTCGAGGTCAGTCTGCAGTGCGCTGGGATTCGCTTCCAGCTTGTCCAGGCCGCGCAGACAGGCGTCCCAGCCCAGCAGCGTGTGCCCGAATGCAACGCCCACGTTGCGCAACACGGTCGAATCGGACAGATCGCGCTGCCAGCGGGAGATCGGCAGCTTCGCGCTGAGGTGATGCAGCAGCGCATTGGCGATACCGAGGTTTCCCTCCGAGTTCTCGAAGTCGATCGGATTCACCTTGTGCGGCATCGTGGACGAGCCCACCTCGCCCGCTTTGATGCGCTGGCGGAAATAGCCCAGCGAGATGTAGCCCCAGATGTCCCGGTCGAGATCGACGAGGATGGTGTTCGCCGCAGCGAAGGCATCGAACAATTCCGCGAGGTTGTCGTGCGGTTCGATCTGCGTGGTGTATGGATTGAAGACGAGTCCCAGGGACTCCACGAACCGGCGCGCGAAGGCCTCCCAGTCGACCTCGGGATAGGCGGCGAGATGTGCGTTGTAGTTGCCCACGGCACCGTTGATCTTGCCCGTCAGTTCGACCGATTCGATACGCCGCTGGACGCGACGCAGCCGGTGCACGACGTTGGCGATCTCCTTTCCCACCGTCGTCGGCGTGGCTGACTGGCCATGCGTGCGTGAGAGCATCGGCAGCGCCGCGGTGGAATGGGCGAGTGCGGTGAGCTTGTCGATCAGACGCTGGAGGGTTGGGAGCAGAACCAGTTCCCGGCAGTCCTGCGCCATGAGCGCGTGGCAGAGGTTGTTGATGTCCTCGGAGGTGCAGGCGAAATGCACGAACTCCGAAGCGCGCATCACTTCCTCGTTGTCGGCAAGCCGCTCCTTCAGCCAGTACTCGATCGCCTTGACGTCGTGATTGGTGCGCGCCTCGATGTCCTTCACCGCCTGGGCGTCGGCCTCGCCGAAGGCGCCGAGCATCGCATCCAGTTGCCTGCGGGTGGCATCCGAGAACGGGGCAATCTCGGGAAGCTCGGGGCTGTCTGCGAGTGCCTCGAGCCATTCGACCTCGACCCGCACGCGGTAGCGGATGAGTGCGAACTCGCTGGCGTAACCCGCCAGCGGAGCGATCTTGCCGCGGTAGCGGCCATCCAGGGGCGACAGCGCGGTGAGGGAGGAAAGCATGGGCGTGGTCGCGTCGAAAGGCGCGAATGTTAGCACGCAGCGTACGGCGGCCGGCTCGCCGCGTCACCCGATGATGCCGCCTCCCAGGCAGACCTCGCGCTCGTAGAGAACGAGCGACTGGCCAGGCGTGATGGCGCGCTGCGGCGTCGGGAATCGCACCTCGCAGGCGTGCTCGCGCGGCGTCTCGACCGAACAGGGCGTGTCGGACTGGCGATAGCGTGTTTTCGCCATGTACGCTGCCGGCGTGGGCGGAACGTGTCCCCCAATCCAGCTCAGATCGCCCGCCTCGAGCTCCGAGCGAAAGAGGGCAGGGTGATCGTGCCCCTGTACGACGAGCAGTACGTTTCGGCCCATGTCCTTTCCGGCCACGTACCAGGGTTCGCCGGCTCCGCCGATGCCCAGTCCCTGCCGCTGGCCTATGGTGTAGTACATCAGCCCCTGGTGGAGGCCTACCCGTTCGCCCTCGGGAGTCTCCATGTCGCCCGGCTCGGTCGGCAGGTAGCGCATGAGAAACTCGCGGAACGGGCGCTCGCCGATGAAGCAGATGCCGGTGCTGTCACGCTTCGCATGATTCGGCAGGCCGAGCCGCTGTGCCAATGCCCGCACGTCGCGCTTGAGCATGTCTCCAAGCGGGAAGAGCGTGCGACGCAGCTGTGCCTGCCCCAAGCGGTAGAGGAAGTAGCTCTGATCCTTCGAGGCGTCGACTGCCTTCAGCAGCTCGAATCGCCCGTCGACCTCACGAACCCGGGCATAGTGACCCGTGGCGATATGCTCGGCGCCAAGGGCGAGTGCATGGTCGAGGAACGCCTTGAACTTGATCTCCGCGTTACACAGCACATCCGGATTGGGCGTGCGTCCAGCCCTGTACTCGTCCAGGAAGTTCTGAAACACGCGGTCGCGGTAGGCCTGAGCAAAGTTCACGGCTTCGATCTCGATGCCGATGAGGTCCGCGACGGACACCGCGTCGACGAGATCCTCGCGGGAGGTGCAGTACTCGTCGGTGTCGTCGTCCTCCCAGTTCTTCATGAAGAGGCCGACGACCTCGTACCCCTGTTCCTTCAGCAGCCAGGCGGCGACGGAGGAGTCGACGCCCCCGGACATGCCGACCACCACGCGACGGGCGCTCATCGGTGATCCTCCGTGACGTCTGCCAGGAGCGTCAGCGCAAAGCGGTGGCCCGCGATATGGTCGTCCACGCATCGCATGACCAGCGGGCTGCGGTGTTCGGCCCGGCGCGCGCGCACTTCCTCGGCCGTGAGCCACAGCGCACGCTCGATCCCCTCGTCCAATGCGCGCTCGGTCGGTGTGGCGCCGACACGACCGACGAACGCGACCCGCACGTAGGTGATTCTCCGCTGGGGGTGACGCCAACGATAGATCCCCAGCAGGGCCACGGGCTCGAACGCGTAAGCTGTTTCCTCGAGGGTCTCGCGGACGACCGCTTCGGTCAGGGATTCGCCCGGCTCGAGGTGTCCGGCGGGCTGGTTGACACGCAGCGCGCCGTCGACTCGCTCCTCGACGCACAGGAAGCGCCCGCCACGCTCGATGACCGCTGCGACGGTGAGATGGATTTCTTCCTGCATGCTCGGTGGGCGATGAGGTATCGGCTTCAGGAACGAAAAAAGGCAGGGAGTCCCTGCCTTTCTTCGGTGTGAAACCCGGGAATCCCTAGCGCTTGTCTTCCTTGCCAGCGTCTTCCTTCTCGTGCGCCTGATCCGTCTTCTCGCTTTCCTGATTCTGGCTGACAGGCTTCACTTTGGCGCCGGAATAGTTCTGCCCGCCATGATTCGGCACCACGCCAGCCGAAGCGGACGCAGCGAACACGGCAAGCAACACGGCTGCCAACGGACCCAAGGCTTTACGCATACTGCTCTCCCCCTCCAAATCCTGGTCGAAGTGCACACGAACGTCTCGGGAGAATACGGTGTCGGGCGGGAGGCGTCAACCGAGGCGCTTCAGCCAGACGCCGCTTCCCGGTACTGGCCGGGCGGCAGATCCTCCAACTGCCAGGGCCCGATCGACCACCGGACCAGCCGCAGGGTGGGATGGCCCACAGCCGCGGTCATCCGTCTCACCTGGCGATTCCGGCCTTCGAGCAGTTGCAGGCGCAGCCAGCTCGTGGGAATCCGTGCGCGCCAGCGGATCGGCGGTTCCCGGGGCCAGAGCCACTCAGGCTGATCCACCAGGTCGACGAGGGCGGGTTGGCTGGGACCGTCCTTGAGAGGCACGCCGTGTCGCAGTTGCGTGAGGGCTTCGGGCGCGGGCACGCCCTCCACCTGCGCGTAGTAGACCTTGGGCAGCTTGCTCGAGGGGTGGCAGATGCGATGCTGTAGCGCCCCATCCTCGGTGAGGACCAGCAGGCCTTCACTGTCCCAGTCCAGGCGGCCCGCCGCGTAGACGTTCGCAACGCGTATGAACTGCGCCAGGGACGCGTGCACCGGGTGAGGGGAGAACTGGCTCACCACGCCGAACGGCTTGTTGAACAGGATGACCTGCGCGGGGCCGGCTCGTCTCTCGCGGCGAGGTGACCGCTCGCGACGCACCGGGCCTTGCCCCCGATCCGGGGACGTTGTCGGGAGTGCGTCGCGTGGCAAACGCGTCCTAGCGATGCTCGTGCGCCACGATGTAATCGTAGGCGGGAAGGGTCAGGAACTCGACGAACTCGTCGCGCAGCGTCAGTTCCTCGAACATCCTGGCGCCTTCGTCGTACTTGCCGGCAGCGTACTGCTGTTCACCGAGAATCTCGCGCACGCGCTTCAGTTCCTGCGGCACCAGTTCACGGAACAAGTCTTTCGTCACCTTCCGGCCATCGTCCAGCACGCCCAGCGGGCTGCGGATCCAGTGCCAGATCTGCGCCCGGGAGATCTCGGCGGTCGCCGCGTCCTCCATCAGGTTGAAGATGGGCACACACCCGGTGCCGGCCAGCCAGGCGCCGATGTACTGGATGCCGATGTTGATGTTCTGCCGTAGTCCGGCTTCGGTGATCGGCCCCTTGGGCTGAAAGTCGAGAAGGTCGGTGGCCGTCACGGCGACGTCTTCGCGTTGCCGGTCGATCTGGTTCGGCGTCTTCATGGCCTTGTCGAACGCTTCCTTGGCGATGCCGACCAGGCCCGGATGGGCGACCCAGGTGCCGTCGTGACCGTCGTTGGCCTCGCGCTCCTTGTCCGCGCGCACTTTGGCGAGCGCCTGCTCGTTGGCGGCAGAATCGTTCTTGATCGGAATCTGGGCCGCCATGCCCCCCATTGCGAAGGCGCCGCGACGATGACAGGTCTTGATGAGTTGCAGCGAATACGCCCGCATGAAGGGCGATGTCATGGTGACCAGACCGCGATCGGCGAGGATGAAGTCGGGCTTGCTCTTGAGCTTCTTGATGCAGCTGAAGATGTAGTCCCAGCGTCCGCAGTTGAGTCCGGCGGAGTGTTCCCGCAATTCGTAGAGGATCTCGTCCATCTCGAACGTGGCGAGGATGGTCTCGATGAGCACGGTCGCCTTGACCGTTCCCCGCGGCACGCCGAGCGCGTTCTGCGCGTAGACGAACACGTCGTTCCACAGTCGCGCCTCCAGATGGCTTTCCATCTTCGGCAGGTAGAAGTAGGTGCCTGATCCGCGCTTGAGGCGCTCCTTCGCGTTGTGGAAGAAGTACAGGCCGAAATCGAACAGGGAGCCGGAAATCGGCCTGCCGTCGACGAGCATGTGCTTCTCTTCCAGGTGCCAGCCCCGTGGACGCACCAGAAGCGTGGCGATCTTGTCGTTGAGCTTGTACTGCTTGCCTTCCGGGCTGGTGAAATCGATCGCGCGGCGCACGGCATCGCGCATGTTGATCTGACCCTGCACCTGGTTGTCCCAGGTCGGCGTGTTCGAGTCCTCGAAGTCCGCCATGTACATGTTCGCGCCCGAGTTGAGCGCATTGATCACCATCTTCCGATCGGTGGGGCCGGTGATCTCGGTGCGGCGATCCTGCAGGTCGGCGGGAACGGGCGCCACCTTCCAGTCGGATTCGCGCACGTGCCTGGTCTCGGGCAGGAAGTCCGGCAGCTTGCCGCCGTCCAGTTCTGCCTGCCTGGAAACGCGGCGCTGGAGCAGTTCCAGTCGTCGCGCGTTGAACTGGCGATGCAGGGAAGCGAGAAAGGCGATCGCGTCGGTCGTGAGCACATTCCGGTACTCGGGCGTCATGCGTCCCGTGATCTGGACGCCGGCGGGCAGGTTGGTGTCGCTCTGCATCGCGATCTCCTTGGAATCAGTGAAAGCCGAAAATTCTGACACAAAAAAGCCGCCCGGCCTTCAGGGCGGGCGGCTGAGGACGGCGATCCGCCGGTCAGGCGAACTGCTCCTCCTCGGTGCTTCCCGTCAGCGCGGTGACCGAGGACTGCCCACCCTGTACCGCCTGGGTGATCTCGTCGAAGTACCCGGTCCCGACCTCGCGCTGGTGCTTGGTCGCCGTGTAGCCGCGCGACTCCGCTGCGAATTCCGCTTCCTGGAGCTTCACGTAGGCGGTCATGTTCTCGCGCGCGTAACCGTGCGCGAGATCGAACATGCTGTAGTTCAGCGCATGGAAGCCGGCCAGTGTGATGAACTGGAACTTGTAGCCCATTGCCCCGAGTTCG
>CAYLTE010000139.1:0-11355 GCA_964386195.1 uncultured Burkholderiales bacterium
CAGGCATCCCACACGACTCCCCACCCCCTCGGCGCGCCGCGCCGGAGCCCCTAACCCCCCGCCCCTTCGGCGCGAAGCGCCGAAACCCCTAGCCCCCCGCCCCCCGGCGCGCAGCGCCGAAGCGCCGCCACCCCAAATTTCCCTTGATTCCAGGGGGGGTGTCCCTATAATTCGTCCCTCACGCCGGGGACCGGCAAACCGCAGGAGGTCATCATGACAATCGAAAGGAACTACTTGCCCAGCATCGATCTGGCAAACCTGCACATCCCCCTTACGTAGCGTCCTTTCAGGAGAAGTCGATGACCGTACGCAGCGCGCTGTCCCAGCGCCTCGATCGCGAGCACCCGCTCGACACCCACCCCGAAACCCGCCTCGACTTCGACCAGGTCCTGCTTGCCGCCCGGCAACGCTACGACAGGCCCTTCCTGCTGGTCGACCCGACGATCGTCCGAACCAAGGCCCGGCGCTTCAAGGCCGCGATGCCACGCGTCCAGCCGCACTACGCGGTGAAGGCGAACCCGCATCCGACCGTCCTGCGCACCCTCATCGAGGAAGGCGTGGGCTTCGAGATCGCCTCCATCGCCGAACTCGACCTCCTGCTCGAACTCGGTGTCCCGGCGGAGGAGATCTACTACAGCAACCCGGTGAAGTCGCGCGCCTACCTCGAGTATGCGGCGGCCAAGGGCGTGCAGTGGTACGTGCTGGACTGCGTCGAGGAGATGCGCAAGATCGTGGCGATCAAGCCCGACGCCAGCCTCTACGTGCGCATCGAGGTCAGCAACGTCGGCAGCGACTGGCCCCTCTCGGGCAAGTTCGGCGCCCAGGCGGCCGAGGTGGCTGAGATCATCGACGAAGCCGTGCGCCTGCACGCCGACCTGGCGGGGGTGACCTTCCACGTCGGTTCCCAGTGCCGCAACCCGGAGAACTGGCGTGCCGGCCTGGAGAGCGCCAAGCGCGTGTTCCGCAGCATGAAGCTCAAGGGGCTGCGCCCGCGCCTGCTCAACCTTGGCGGCGGCTATCCGGTCCGGCACACCAAGCCCATCCCCTCGATCGAGACGATCGCCGAGGTCGTAAACCGGGGTCTCGCAGCGTTCGGTCCCGAGGTGCGTGTGATGGCGGAGCCGGGGCGTTATCTGGTTTCCGACGCCGCATGGTTCGTCTGCCGGGTGGTGGGAACCGCCACGCGCGGCGGCAAGCGCTGGGCGTACCTCGATGCCGGCATGTTCGGCGGCATCATCGAGACCACTGAGGGGCTGCAGTACGACGTGGTCACCGAGCGCGATGGCCGGCTCCTGCCCTATACCGTGGCAGGTCCGACCTGCGATTCGGTCGACGTGGTGATGCGCGAGCAACTCCTCCCGGAGGACCTGCAGGCAGACGATTTCGCCTTCATCCCCAACGCGGGCGCCTACACCACGGCCTACGCCAGCAATTTCAACGGCTTTCCGCTTCCGGAAGTGCGTTTCGTCGACATCCCCGTGTGAGGTTGCAGCTGCATCGAGCGTAACGCGACGGGCGCCCTGGTGGCGCCCGTTGCATTTCCGGCCCACACACGCTCAGTTTCACCCCGCCCCGGCCGTTACCACTGGCCACGGACCGCAAAAGAGGGCGGCCCGTCCATGGGGACGAGACAGGCATGAGTAGAAGCGGATGGCGCTGCGGGGCAATCGCGCTGCTGCTCTTGGCGGGTGCGCTCGAAGTACGGGCCGACGACCTGCTGGAGCGGGCGCGCGCACTGCGGGAAGCGGGCAAGACCGAGGAGGCGGTCGAGCTGCTGCTGACCGTACAGACCGAGCGCGCCGGTGACCCCGAGTACGATCTCCTGCTCGGCTCGAGCGCCCTCGAGTTGGGGAGGAACACCGAGGCGGTCTTCGCACTGGAGCGCGTCCTCGCGGTGCAGCCGGAGAACGTTGCCGCGCGCGCCCACATCGCCCGTGCCTATTTCAACCTCAAGGAATTCCAGGCCGCGCGCCGCGAATTCGAGACGGTCCGCGCGCAGTCCATCTCGCCGGAGACCGCACGGGCCATCGACCGCTATCTCGGTTCGATCGAGCAGTCGGACCGGGGCGATACCTTGCAGGCCCGGTTCTTCATCGAACTCGCCGCGGGATACGACAGCAACGTCAATGGCGCGACCGACCTGAACCGTATCGCCATTCCAGCCTTCAACGGACTGGAGTTCTCGCTCGACCCCGGCAGCCGCGAGCAGGACGACGCCTTCTTCTCGTTCAGCCTGGGCACCTCGGTGATTGCGCCGCTGTCCGCGCGCACCTCGGTCGTTGGCGGGCTGAGCCTGCACCAGCGCGTCAATCCCGACGAAGCGGACTTCGACACCGGCTACCTGGACGGCTGGCTCGGCATGTCCTTCAAGCGCGGACGGGATACCTGGAGCGCGATCGGGCAGCTCAACACGTTTCTCCTCTACGATCCTGATTACTCGGGCGGCTATCGCAACGCCGCGGGCGCGACGCTTCAGTGGGCACGCGACATGACCGCCCGCGCGCAGTTCACCGCCTATCTGCAGTACGCAGCCCTGCACTATCCCAACGAGACGGAGCGGGATGCGGACCGGTACATCCTCGGTGCGGGCTACGCCTTCGCGCCGCGCAGAGGGGATGCGAGTGCCTACGTCGGCGTCTACGGCGGCGTGGAACGCGAGCGCGACGAAGACTATGCGTTTCTTGGCCACCGTCCTCTGGGCATCCGCGTCGGAGGGCAGACGTCCCTGTCCGAGCGGACCTGGTGGTTCGCCTCGGTAGGCTACGAGCGTCGCGACTATCGCGGCGAAGATCCCAGCTTCCAGACCACCCGTCGCGACAATCAGTACGCGGCCTCGACCGGCGTGCATGTCCTGCTGGCCAACGAGTGGCGTCTCTCCCCGCAACTGAGCTACGTGCGCAACACCAGCAACATCGAGCTCAACGAGTACGATCGCTGGCAGGCTTACGTCAGCCTGCGCTACGACTGGTAGGTACGCTCCAGCACCTGCAGTTCCGCCAGTACGCTTCCGTCCTCCCGTCGAGCCAGCGTCTCGCGCAGCACTTCGCGCCACTGCGCGGGGTCGAGCGCCGGAAAGTATGTGTCGGCAGGTGGCGCGAGATCGACGTGGGTGAGGTAGATGCGCTGCGTGCGCGGCAGCGCCTCTTCGTACAGTTCTCCGCCGCCGATGACGAACACTTCCCCGGCTTGTGCGCATTGGGCGAGCGCATCGTCCAGCGAGTGCGCAATCAGGGCGCCGGGCACGGCGTAGCCGCGTTGGCGGGTGATGATCACCGACGTGCGCCCGGGGAGCAGACGTCCGATCGACTCGTACGTCTTGCGTCCCATCACGATCGGGTGGCCTAGGGTGAGCGCCTTGAAGCGCTTGAGGTCTTCCGGAATGTGCCAGGGCAGCTTGCCTTGCGCCCCGATGGCGCGGTTGCTGCCCATCGCCACCACCAGAGAAATACGCGGCATTGGAGTACGGTTCAGTTTGCCACCGACGCTGGCGCGAGTGACAGGCGAGATCATGTCCCGGAAGCATACATCACCCCTCCGGGACACGAGGTGGGCCGGTCTTCCGCGCGACCGGCTGTGTGGCGTTCAGCTGCGGCCGGAGCGCCCTTCGGCGAACATGCCCGCCTTGGGTTCCTGCCGCATGTTGGTGCGAGCTGCCACTTCGGCGTCCTGGGTAATGCCAATGCGGGCGCCGCGTGCACGATCGGTCGGCATGTTCGTGCGACCAGCGACTTCGTCGCTATAGGTGACGGTCACCGGCGCGCGGTCACGCTCGACGGCGTTCACTCCAGCACGTCCGTACACCCGCTCGACGTGCATGGCGGTGGCGCCAAGCTCCGACGCGTGCGAGAAACCGATGGAAAGGGCAGAGGTTGCAGCAAGGATGGATGCGACGAGATATTTGCGTACTGCCATGGGATGCTCCTGACGAGTTGATGGGTTCTTCTCCGGCCTGTGCTTGCTTGCCGCACGTCGGCCTTGCACCCAATGTAGCCCCGCGCATGACGACGATCTTGCACGCTCTTGCGAAGTTTTTGGAGAATCTTGCGCAGTGAGAGCGCGCCGGGAACCAGGAGATTTACCGGCGAGGAGACGGACAGCTTGACAGTGAACGTGGTGTCACTGCGACAATCCACGATCATGAATCCTTCTGCCTCCGTCTCCACATTGGACCGGCAAAGTGTGGTTGACCGCGTGCCTGCCGCGAACCGTGTCCCTGCATCCACTCCGATTGCGGCGCACCTTACCCGTCTGCACGCCGTCAAGCTCTCGAGTCACCGGCTCGGATGGGGCCCGCTCAACATCGAGCGCCGCGAAGAGCCTCGCGCGGGGCGGGAGTTCTTTCCCGCCGGAACGACCGAGCATCTGATCTTCATCCGGTTGAACGACCAGTATGTCGTACGCGAGTCGCGGGGCGAGACGACAGAAGGTGAGTATCCCGTCGGTCAGGTTTCGATCCATCCCGCAGCCATTCCCATCCGTTGGGAGTGGAAGTCAAAGCTCGAGTTCCTCATGCTGACGCTGTCCCCGGCACATCTCGACGCGGTGGCGCGACGCACCTTCGGCCCGGAAGCAGCACCGGTCGAACTGTGGCACGACGACGGCCGCCACGATCCGCTGGTCAACAATGTCGCATCGGCGCTGCTGCGCGAACTGCTCGCGGTTGACGCCGGAACGCCCGCATTCGTCGACGGACTCGCGACCGTGCTCAGCGTACATCTCATCCGGCACTACGCGCGCGGTGGACGCGAGGCCCGGGAAGCTTCACACGCGCATCGCGGTGTTTCCGCGGCCGTGCGATTCATCCGGGAGAATTTCTCGCGACCCGTTACGCTCGGCGAGATCGCTGCCGCGGCGAGCCTGAGTCCCTTCCACCTCACCCGCCTGTTCAAGAGGACGCTCGGGATGACGCCCTACCAGTACCTCCTCGAGGTGCGTGTGCACGGTGCGAACGCATTGCTGTCCACCGGCGCAGACGGTCCGACGCTTGCAGAAATCGCCTCTGCGGTCGGCTTCTCGGACCAGAGTCATCTCACGCGCCAGTTCAAGCGCGTACTGGGCATCACACCGAAGCAGGCGCGTCGCTGAAACACAGCGAGAAGGGCCGTCGGCGGCTACACTGCAACTCTCACGATTCAATCGACTCCCATGCGCCAGTATCTCGATCTGGTCCAGACCATCTTCGACCACGGCTCCTGGCAGGAGAACCGTACGGGCAT
The DNA here is from genome assembly GCA_964386195.1 of uncultured Burkholderiales bacterium. GTDB lineage: Bacteria > Pseudomonadota > Gammaproteobacteria > Burkholderiales > SHXO01 > SHXO01. The sequence goes on from CAYLTE010000139.1 coordinate 5,217, forward strand.
CCGCACGCTCAGCGTCCCTGGCGCGATGCTGCGCTTCGATCTGCGTGAGGGTTTTCCGGCGGTCACGACGAAGAAGCTCGCCTTCAAGTCCGCCATGGGCGAACTGGTCGGATTTCTGCGGGGGTATCGCAGTGCAGCCCAGTTCCGTGCCCTCGGGTGCAAAGTGTGGGACCAGAACGCGAATGAGAACGCGCAGTGGCTGGCCAACCCCTACCGGCTGCAGACAGACGACATCGGTCCCGCCTATGGCGTGCAGTGGCGCAGCTGGCCCGCTTACAAGCTGATTGACCTGAGCGCGCCGCTGCACGCGGAGCAGATCGCCGACGCGCACGCTCACGGCTACCGTGAGCTGGGCACCGTTCACGACGACACATCGGAAGGCGGCGTGGGTGCCCGCCTGGTGATGTACAAGGCGATCGACCAACTCCGGCAGTGCCTCGATACGATCGTGCGCACTCCTGGCGATCGGCGCATCCTGTTCCACGGTTGGAACTGTGCGCAGCTCGAAGAGATGGCGTTGCCGCCCTGCCACCTGCTCTACCAGTTCCTGCCTAATCCGTCCAAGCGGGAGATATCGCTGTGCCTCTATGTGCGCAGTAACGACGTTGGTCTCGGCACGCCTTTCAACCTCGCCGAAGGCGCAGCCCTGCTGAGCCTCGTCGGCCGACTGACCGGCTACGCGCCGCGCTGGTTCAGCTACTTCATCGGCGACGCCCACATCTACGAGAACCACGTGCCGATGCTGCAAGAGCAGTTGCGCCGGGAGCCGTTTGCGCCTCCCAGGCTGGTGCTTTCCCCCCGCATCCCTGACTTCGGGGCCACCGGAACCTACGAGCCGCAGTGGCTGGAGCGGGTCGAGCCGGCGGATTTCGTGCTCCAAGACTACCGGCACCATGAGCCGTTGACCGCCAGCATGGCGGTGTGACGGCGGTCGTGTCGTCGCGGAGTTCGCGGTGGGTCCAGTGACCCCTGTGCTATCCTTCCTGCCTTTCCCGGCGGGCCGGATCGGCCGCCCGCGACCCCTCCAATGTCCGGCAACACCCTCGGCAAGCTCTACTGCGTGACGTCCTTCGGCGAGAGCCACGGACCGGCCATCGGCTGCGTGGTCGACGGCTGCCCGCCCGGGCTCCCCCTCGTCGAGGCCGACATCCAGGCCGAACTGGACCGCAGACGCCCGGGTACCTCGCGCCACGTCACCCAGCGCCAGGAGCCGGACACCGTGGAGATCCTCTCCGGCGTATTCGAAGGCGTCACCACCGGAACGCCGATCGGCCTGCTCATCCGCAACGTGGATGCGCGCAGCAAGGACTACTCGAACATCCAGGACGCCTTCCGTCCTGGCCACGCCGATTACACCTACTGGCAGAAGTACGGCGTGCGCGACTTCCGCGGCGGCGGCCGGCAGTCGGCGCGTGAGACGGCGGTGCGGGTGGCGGCCGGCGCAATTGCGAAGAAGTGGCTGCGCTCGCGTCACGGCGTGGAGATCCGCGGTTACCTCTCGCAGCTCGGGCCGATCGAGGTGCCGTTCGTGAGCTGGGACGCGGTGCCGAACAATCCTTTCTTCGTCGCCGACGAGCGCGCGGTGCCGCGGCTCGAGGCTTACATGGACGAGTTGCGCAAGGCCGGGGATTCCGTCGGCGCGCGCATCAGCGCGGTGGCGAGCGGCGTGCCGCCCGGCTGGGGCGAACCGGTATACGACAAGCTCGACGCCGACCTTGCCTACGCGATGATGAACATCAACGCGGTAAAGGGCGTGGAGATCGGCGCCGGCTTCGCCAGCGTCGCGCAGCGCGGCAGCGAGCACGGCGACGAGATGACGCCCGCCGGATTCCTCAGCAATCACGCGGGGGGCATCCTGGGCGGCATTTCCACGGGGCAGGACATCCTGGTGAATGTCGCCGTGAAGCCCACCTCGAGCATTCGCATTCCGCGGCGTTCGGTGAACCGCGCCGGCGAGGCAGTTACAGTCGAGACCCATGGCCGCCACGATCCCTGCGTGGGGATTCGCGCCACGCCGATCGTCGAGGCGATGCTGGCGATCGTGCTGATGGACCACGCCCTGCGCCACCGTGCGCAGAACGCCGACGTGAACAGCCGCACCCCGCGCATTCCGGACGCCGCGCCCCGAAGCGCCACGGACGACGGCGACGCGCCGCAGCCGCGCTGAGGCGCAGCGTGCAGGCGCAGGGGTCAGGGCGCACGACCCAGCCCTCTTTCCGTCTCGCGCTGTTCTATTTCGCCTACTTCGCCATGCTGGGGGCGTACGCCCCCTATTTCGGCCTGTACCTGCGTTCACTGCAGTTCACGCCCCAGCAGATCGGCGTGCTGCTCGGGCTGGTGCCCGTGGTGCGTATCGTGGTGCCTGGGCTGTGGGCCTGGGTCGCCGACCACCGCGGCACGCGTCGGCGGCTCGTGATCGCCACGACATTCGCCGCGACGCTGGTGAGCGCCGGGCTGATGCTGGGCGAGAGCTTTGCGTGGCTGTTCGGGGTTCTGCTCGTCCTGAACCTGTTCTGGAGCGCATCCCTGCCGCTGGTGGAGGCGTCCACGCTCGGCCACCTCAGGGGTCGGCTGGGGGAGTACGGCCGCATCCGTGTCTGGGGCTCGATCAGCTTCATTCTCGCGGTCGCCCTGCTCGGTCCACTGTTCGACGTGACCGGCATCGGCCTGCTGCCCGCGCTGCTGCTGGCGATGTTCGCACTGCTGGCCGCCTGCGCGTGGATGCTGCCGCCGGACCCGCCCACGGCCGCACACGCCAGCGCCGAACCGCTCGGGAAAATCCTCCTGCGACCGGAAGTCATCGCGCTGTTCGCCGCCTGCTTCCTGATGTCGGTGGCGCACGGACCGTACAACGCGTTCTACTCGATCCACCTGGTTGACAACGGCTACTCGAAGAGCGTGGTCGGCATTCTCTGGGCCGTGTCGGTCATCGCCGAGATCCTGGTGTTCCTGTGGATGCCGGCGATCCTGCGCCGCTTCAGCATCGGCGCCGTCATCGGCTTCAGCCTGGTGTGCGCGGCGCTTCGCTTCGCCGTGATCGCCTGGGCCGTGGATCACGTCGTCGCCATCGCGCTGGCGCAGCTGCTGCACGCCGCGACGTTCGGCGCCCATCACGCTGCCGCCCTGGCGGCGGTGCACCACTTCTTCAAGGGCCGCTACCAGGCACGGGGGCAGGCGCTGTACTCCGCGCTCGGGTTCGGCGCGGGCGGGGCCGTGGGCATGTTCGCGAGCGGCTGGTCGTGGACCCACCTCGGTCCTGCGCTGACCTTTGCCTGCGGATCGGCGGCCGCCGTGCTCGCGTTCATCCTGGTGGTCGCCTGGCTGAGGGTGCCGCCCGCCGCGACGGTCGCGGCGAGCGGCACCTGAGGTCCGACAATGGCCGCCCCTGTGCCATAATCGGAGGCTTTCGGCGACGTCCCCATGAAGCAAGCGCAGACCCTGTACGACAAGCTGTGGGCCAGCCATGTGGTGCGTGAGGAGAACGACGGCACCGCGCTGATCTACATCGACCGTCACCTCGTGCACGAGGTGACCAGCCCGCAGGCCTTCGAGGGACTGCGCCTGGCGGGACGCCAGCCGTGGCGGGTGGATTCCATCGTCGCCACCCGAAACTGGGACCAGGGTATCCGCGATCCGATCTCGCGCACCCAGGTCGAGACGCTCGACGCCAATATCCGCGCCTTCGGCGCCAAGGCCTACTTCCCGTTCCTGGACGCTCGTCAGGGCATCGTGCACGTGATCGGCCCGGAGCAGGGGGCGACCCTTCCGGGCATGACGGTCGTGTGCGGCGACTCGCACACCAGCACCCACGGCGCCTTCGCCTGCCTGGCTTTCGGCATCGGCACCTCGGAGGTGGAGCACGTCCTGGCCACGCAGTGCCTGGTGATGAAGAAGGCGAAGAACATGCTGGTGCAGGTCGACGGCGCCCTCGGCCGTGGCGTGACGGCAAAGGACGTCGTGCTCGCCGTCATCGGGGAGATCGGCACGGCGGGGGGCACCGGGTGCGCGATCGAGTTCGCCGGCAGCGCCGTGCGCGGCCTGTCCATGGAAGGGCGCATGACCCTGTGCAACATGGCGATCGAGGCGGGCGCTCGCGCCGGCATGGTCGCGGTGGACCAGGTGACGCTGGACTACCTGCGCGGTCGCAGCTTCGCGCCCAAGGGCGAAGCCTGGGAGCGCGCTGGTGCGTATTGGCGCACGCTGGTAACCGATCCTGGCGCGCACTTCGACAAGGTGATCAAGCTCGACGGCGCGAGCATCAAGCCGCAGGTCACCTGGGGTACCTCGCCCGAGATGGTCGGCACCATCGACAGCCGTGTGCCCGATCCCATGCAGATCGTCGATGCGACCAAGCGCAAGTCGATCGAACGCGCCCTCGACTACATGGGCCTTCAGCCGAATACGCCGATCGCCGAGATCCGCATCGACAAGGTCTTCATCGGCTCCTGTACCAATTCGCGCATCGAGGATCTGCGCGCCGCTGCCTCGGTGGTGAAGGGCAGGCGCGTCGCGTCCAATGTCAAGCTCGCCATGGTCGTCCCGGGCTCAGGGCTGGTGAAGCGGCAGGCGGAGGCCGAGGGACTGGATCGCGTGTTTCGCGAGGCCGGTTTCGACTGGCGCGAGCCGGGCTGCTCGATGTGCCTGGCAATGAATGACGACCGCCTGGAGCCCGGTGAGCGCTGTGCGTCGACCTCGAACCGCAACTTCGAGGGACGCCAGGGGGCGGGCGGACGAACGCACCTGGTGAGTCCGGCGATGGCGGCGGCGGCAGCGGTGGCCGGGCGATTCGTCGACGTTCGTTCGGATTTCTGATTCGCTGGAGGCGAAATGAAGACCAAAGCGATCCGGGCACTGCTGCTGGCTGCGCCTGATGCCCTGTTCACGCAGGGATGCAACACCATGCAAGGCCACGGCAAGGACATCGAAACGGCGGGCGACGAGCTCGAGTACGCGTCGAAGAAGAGCACGTGATGGAAAAGTTCGTACGGCTCGACGCGCTCGTTGCGCCCCTGGACAGGGCGAACGTGGACACCGACGCGATCATCCCGAAGCAGTTCCTGAAGTCGATCAAGCGCAGCGGCTTCGGGCCGAACCTGTTCGATGCGTGGCGCTACCTGGATCCCGGTGAGCCGGGCATGGACAATTCCAGGCGGCCGCTCAACCAGTCGTTCGTGCTCAACCATCCCCGCTACAAGGGCGCGCAGGTGCTGCTCGCGCGCGAGAACTTCGGCTGCGGATCGTCGCGGGAACACGCCCCGTGGGCGCTGCTGGACTACGGCTTTCGCTGCATCATCGCACCGAGCTATGCCGATATCTTCTTCAACAACTGCTTCAAGAACGGCCTGCTGCCGGTGATTCTCGACGCCGGGGCGGTCGACCAGTTGTTCCGGGAAGTGGAGGCAACGCCGGGCTACCGCCTCGTGGTGGATCTGGACAAGCAGGTGGTCCTCACTCCGCGCGGGCAGGCGTTTGCGTTCTCGATCGACGCGTTCCGCAAGCATTGCCTGCTCAACGGCCTCGACGAAATCGGCCTGACCCTGCAGCACGCCGATCAGATCCGCGCATTCGAGGCGAAACGCAAGGCCGAACAGCCCTGGCTGTTCGGCTAGTTGTCCGGTAGCCGACTGCTGCGCCGCGCAGCGCCGGCTGCGGATCCGGCGGGCGCGGCGTCGTTCTTTTCATTCAGGAATACGACATGAAGATCGCAGTTCTGGCGGGCGACGGAATCGGCCCGGAGATCATGGCTCAGGCCATCAAGGTGCTCGAGGTGCTGCGCAAAGACGGCCTGCACATCGAGACCGAGCCGGCGCCTGTCGGCGGCGCGGGCTACGATGCGGCCAAGGACCCTCTGCCCGAGGGCACGCTCGCGGTCGCCCGCACTGCCGACGCGATCCTGTTCGGTGCCGTGGGCGGGCCGCAGTACGACACCCTGCCGCGCGCGATGCGTCCCGAGCAGGGACTGCTGCGCCTGCGCAAGGAACTGTCGTTGTTCGCCAACCTGCGCCCGGCGGTGCTCTATCCGGAACTGGCCTCGGCCTCGTCGCTCAAGCCGGAGATCGTCGCGGGACTGGACATCATGATCCTGCGCGAGCTCACCGGCGACATCTACTTCGGCCAGCCGCGCGGCCGTCGCGAGACC
>CAYLTE010000140.1:0-11340 GCA_964386195.1 uncultured Burkholderiales bacterium
CCCTGCCAGCAGCGCGCAGCCGACCGCGAGCACGCCGAGGGCGGCGGCCAGCAGACCTCGCTTCGAATGCTCCCTGTCACCCACCGGGTGTGCGCGAAGCGCTCAGCCCTGTCGCGCGACCAGCCTGCGGTACTCGCGCAGGTGTCGGATGGCGCCGAGCTTGTTGCCCGTGCTCTCGCACAGCAGTGCGAGGTTGTAGTGGCAGTCGGCGAATGCCGGGTGGCTGTGCAGCGCCGAGCGATAGGCGGCGACCGCCTCGTCGAGGCGACCGAGATCCTCGAGCAGGACCCCCAGATTGAACAGCAGCAATTCGTCCTCGGGGTGAACGCGCAGCGCCTCGCGGTAGATGTCCTCTGCCGCCTGCAGACGGTCGGATTCGTGCAGCAGCCGGCCGAGGTTCACGCTGGCCGAAGCGTGCCCCGGTTCGGCGTGCAGCGCCTCGCGATAACCCTCGATGGCCTCGTCCGGATCGCGTGGCTCCGCCTCCCAGGCGCGCTGGAACCAGGTCTCTGCCGATGCATCGGCCGCATCCGCGCCGCGCTCCAGCACGCGAAGCTCACCGCCCGGCTCGATGCGGACTTCCAGATCGAGTTCGTACTGACCGCTCTCGGCGTCCCAGCGCCGCGTCCCTTCCTGGATCACGATGCGATCGCCTTGCGCGCGAATCGCCAGGCCGGACACCGGCACCGCGCCGGGCAGGCGCCGGCGCAGATCCTTCAGCACGCGACTGATGCGCCGCGGCGGCAGATGCGCCGAGGTGAGCGAGCGTGCCGTACGCAGGGCGATCAGATCGCGGAAACTGAACCGGTAGGCGCCGCGCGGGCCGCGGGCGGGCGCCACGTAGCCGCTTCGCACCAGACCGACGACGACCGAGCGCGACAGGTTCAACAATCGCTCGACGTCGCGCAGACCGAAGTCGCGCGATTCCTCCGCTTCTCTCTTCACCCGACGTCCCCTCTTCAGGCAAGCCGGCAGTCTACTTCCTGCGCGCGGTCTTGCGTACCGTCGCATCCTCCTGGGGTGGACTGGCGGACTTTGGGCGCTTGGACGCGGACTTCGCCCGCGAAGGCTTGCGCGCCGGTTGCGCCTCGGAAGTGGAGGGTTCCGCAGACTTGGGCCGCGCCGGCGAGCGCTGCAGGCTCGCACGCAAGGCCTCCATGAGATCGATGATCTTGGCGCCGCCCTCGGCGGGCGCCTCCGCCACCGTGATCTGCTGGCCGGCAACCTTCTTCTGGATCGCCTCCTCGATGCGCGCCTTCACCTCGTCGGTGTACGCGCTCGGATCGAAAGTGTCGCTCGCGCCCTGCTCGACGAGCTGACGCGCGAGCTTGAGCTCGCTCTCCTTGACCTCGGCGCGGGGAATCTCGAGGATCGACATCGACCGGACTTCATCGGCGTAGAGCAGCTGCTGCATGACCAGCCCCTCGGAGGCCGGGCGCAGCATCACGATGTACTGCTTGCCTCGCGCCGCCCATCGTCCCAGGGCGCACAGCCCCGCCTCCTCCAGCGCCCGCGCGAGCAGCGCAGAGGGCTTGGCTCCCCCCTTGTCCGGCGCCAGGTAGTAGGCCTTGTCGAAGTAGACCGGATCGACCGCCTGCACCGGCACAAACTCGGTGATGTCCACCGCGTTCGTGGCGGTCTCCTCGAGCGCCTTCAGCTCGTCGTTGCTGAACACGACGTACTGGTCCTTGGCGAACTCGTAGCCCTTGACCATCTCGTCGCGCCCGACCACGACTCCTTCCTCGATGCAGATGTACTGCTGGCGCAGACGCGAGCCGTCCTTCGCGTGCAGGAGGTTGAACGAGATCTTCTCGCTCGCCTGCGTGGCCGAGTACAGCTTCACCGGAATGGCCACCAGGCCGAAGGAGATGGTCAGCGATGCGATCGAACGTGCCGCCATGATTCCTGCCTCCTCACCTTTCTGTCGAAGTTCCCAACGCCCGCTCGAGACTCTGCTTGGAGCGCAGCGCGTCGTGCCAGACGTCGCCGCTGCGCGCGAGCCTCGCCGGCACCTCCATCATGCGGAAATCCAGCGGGTGCGCGTCCGCCAGTTCGTCCCAGGTGAGCGGCATCGACACCGCGGCGCCGGGCAGCGCGCGCGGCGAGTAGGCGACGTTGAGCGTCTTGCCGCGCACGTTCATGTTGTAGTCCATGAAGATCTTGCCGGTTCGCTTGCGCACGCTCCACTCCATGGTGATGTCCTGTGGATGTTCGCGCATCAGGTGCAACCCGACCGCCTCCGACATGCGACGCGTGGCGTCGAAGTCGACGCGACGTTCGATCGGCACGAACACGTGCAGACCGGTCTTGCCGGAGGTCTTCACGATCGGCTCGAGCTTCATCTCCTGGAGCAGCGCCCGCAGGTGGAAGGCCACCTCCTTGCCCTTCTCGAAGGCGACGTCGTTCAGTTCCGGTTCGTCGCCCGCCTTCTCCTTCCCGGAGTAGATGTAGGGGTCGATGTCGAACACCAGGTAATCGGGGAAATTGAGCAGCGAGCGCTCCATCGCCTCCAGCGAACTGGAGTAGTCGACGTTCTCGTTGTCCGTGTCCGGCCCCGGACGCGCACGCGAGTGCCAGACGTGGAATTCCAGCGTGCCCGCCTGCGCAAGCCACAGCAGCGTCGGCAGGTTGTTGCACAGCAGGTATTCGTCGCGTTGCGCCTTGCTCTCCGAGTACACCTGAACCGACTCAACGAAGTCGGGCCGCTTCTGCTCCCAGTGCTTCTGGAAGAAGCGCTCGCCTGCAATCCCCTCCGGAAAGCGGATCATCGTCAGCGGACGATCCGCGAGGTGCGGCAGCATGTACTGCGACACCGCGGCCAGATAGCGCAGCAGATCGCGCTTGGTTAGTGCCGGCTGGCGCAGGGCCGGCGCGGCTGGCCAGTAGACGCGATCCAGGTTGGTCAGGCGCACCCGCTCGCCGCCCACGTCGAGTTCGAGGGTCTTGCCCTTGGCGTCGAGCTGGTCCAGCACCTGCCCGACCTGCTCGGCCGCCGGCGGCGGCGTGTCGGGGGGCCGCAATGCGGAGCTGGCGGGACGCGTCACCTTTGCCGGGTCGACGTCGTCGCGCAGTCGCAGGAATACCGGCGCACGCAGCGATCCGCCCGGCGTCCACTCGGCGAAGCGCACTTCCGCCACGAGCTCGGGCTCGACCCACACCGTCTCGCCGTGGCGGGGCGGTGTTTCCGAGAATGGAGAGGTCTTGCGCCGTCGCTCGTTGCACAGGGTCTGCAGCCGCTCGAGCATCGCCGCGTCGAAGCCGGTGCCGACGTGGCCGGCGTAGCGCAGAGCGGTCCCGTCGCGATAGCCCACCAGCAGCGCACCGAGCGCGGCACGTGCGCCCTTTCCCTTGCTGAAGCCGCCGACGAGAAACTCGGCACTCAACGTCGACTTGATCTTGAGCCAGTCGCCGCTGCGCTTGCCGACGAGATAGCGCGCGCTTCGACGCTTGGCCATCACGCCTTCGAAGCCGCTGGACAGGGCCGCCCGCAGCAGGGCCTCGCCATCCTCGTGTGCGTCGACGCGCTTGACGTGGATGTCGGGCCAGAGGCACTGCGCGAGATAGCGGTGACGCGCCTCGTAGGGCGCTGCGCGCAGGTTCACGCCGGCGAAGTGGAGCAGGTCGAAGCAGTAGAACAGTGCCGGATGCGTGCGGTCGGCCTCGTCGATCTGCTGCGGATGCTTCAATTGCGCGCGCTCCTGCAGCGCGCTGAACGACGGACGTCCGTCGCGCCCGAGCGCAACGACCTCGCCGTCGAGCACCATGCTCACGCCCTGCCGCGAGAGCTCCTCGACGATGCGCGGAAAAGTCCTGCTCAGATCCAGGCCGCGCCGCGAGCGCAGCGTCACCCGCGCATCGTGCACGAACGCCATCACGCGGTAGCCGTCGAGCTTAGGTTCGTACAGCCAGCCGGGCTGTGAAAACGGCGCGCCTCCCAGCTCGGCGAGCATCGGCATCAGCCGCGCCGGAAACGCCTCCGGCGGCCCCTCTGGGGTGAGGCTAATGGCTTCGTGCGCGCGGGCGGCCGAACGCCGGCGAAGTGCCTCGACCTCCAGGCCCGACAGGACCGAGCGCGTCCAGCCCTCGGGAGGCTGCGGTGAGACGAAGCGGTCGCGATGCTTGATCAGGAACCACTGCCCGGCCTGCTTGGTACGCACGAGCGTCCATGATCCCTTGAGCTTCTCGCCCCGCAGCTCGATGCTGAGCTTGCCGTTCTCGAAGCCGCGTCGCAGACGCGACTGCGCGGCGTCGCGGTCGTGATAGTTGGTTTCGCCCTCCTCGTCCGGGGAATAGACGCCGCAATCCCACACGATCACTTCCCCGGCGCCGTATTGCTTGGGCGGGATGACACCCTCGAAGGAGGCGTAGCCGAAAGGGTGATCCTCGGTCAGGACCGCCAGGCGCTTGTCGGCAGGATCGAGAGACGGCGCCTTGGGGACCGCCCAGGACTTGAGCACGCCATCGAGTTCGAGGCGGAAGTCCCAGTGCATGCGCCGCGCCGCATGCTGTTGCACCACGAACAGCAACGGCCCGCCCCGGCCGCCCACCGGCGCCGGAGCAGGCTCGGGCGTGCGCTCGAAGCGCCGCTTGGTCTCGTAGGCGCGCAGCGGCGCGCCCGGATCCGCGGCGCGGGGACCGGTGGAACTGGGATCGGTGTTGCCGCGCATGCCGCCCGCACGGCATGCCGCGTGCCCGGCCTGCCGGCCGGGCGGCTCCGGATCACGACTTGCCGACGTTGCGACAGACGTACTCGAAGGTCTGGCCGCCGTGGGAGTTGTCGCGTACCTCCTCCCACATGCGCTTGGTCATCTTGCCCGATGACCACACCACCGCGCCGTCCATGTCCAGCATCTCGATGGAGGTCACGCGGTTGATGCGCCGGCCGCAATCCACTTCCACGGTGCCGACGCTTTCCTTGAACAGCACCGGGCGTCCGCTGAAGTTGTCGGTGAGCGGATTGGTGTACACCCCGCGCTTGCGGAAGCGGATGGTTTCACCGTCCACCTCGATGGAGGATCGGTCCACGTAGTACTTCGCTTCCGTGTCGGCGCCGACTTCCACCCATTGCTGCTCCTCGGCCTGGGCGCACAAGGGCAGCGTCAGCGCGACGGCTATCGCGAGTGCACGAAACATGATCTCTCCTCTATCGGTGGATGATGTGCCGCATGTTGCACCCGCGATCAGGTGCAGGCAATGGGCTTGCTCCAGCAGTAGATGCGCATGGGCGGCACATTGCGCACTTCGATGCGCACCTGAGGACGTCCCATCCACTCGCGAGCGAAGCGTGCGACATGACCGCGCATCTGATAGGCCAGGAAGCGGCCGCCTGGCGCCAGCCCCGTCCACACCTGGTGAGCGATGCGCCGCGCGCACTCGGGTGGCATCGTGGAGAAGGGAATGCCGGACATCACCAGGTCCGGCGCGGGCAAGCCGTGCATGTGCAGAATGTCGTGCAGGCGCTCGGCGCTGCCGTGATGCACGATCAGACGCTCATCCTGCTCGCCGCGCAGATTGTCGACGAACTGCTCGTCGAGATCGATCGCGAGCAGGCGGGTGTCGCGCGGCAGCACGCGCAGCAGCGCCCGGGTGGTGCAGCCGGTGCCCGGCCCGAGTTCGACCACCGTGTGCGGCCGCCCCATGCAGGCGACATCGGCGAGGCGGCGCGTGAGGAAGCGCGAACTGGGCACCACCGACGCCACGGTCGTCGGGTGACGCAGGAAGCGTCGGAAGAACATCCACGCTCCCGCAGGAGTGTCGTACCGCTCGCGCTGCGCATCGGTTCCCTCGAACATCGCCCCTCCCGGCATTCAGTCAGCGGGAACCAGCAAGCCCGATACCTGTTGCCCCTACTGTTGCTGTTGTTGTTGCTGGTGCCCCTGATCCGCGGCGATGGGCACGACGAAGGGCGCGGCGCCATCCAGGGCCGGCGCGCGGCGCAGGTCGAGCGTGCAGGGAAACTGGTCGCTCGGCCGCTCCGCCCGCACCTCCACCGATCCGGGCGTGTGACCGTGCGCAGCGAAGCGCGCCACCCGCCGCGCCTCCGCCTCGTTCGCATTGACCGGGAAGCGCTCGTAGTTGCGCCCACCGGGATGGGCGACGTGGTAGGTGCAACCCCCCAGCGAGCGTCCGCTCCAGGTGTCGACGACGTCGAAGGTGAGTGGGGTGTGCACCTTGATGGTGGGATGCAGGGCGGATGGCGGCTGCCACGCGCGATAGCGCACGCCGGCGACGAACTCGCCGTGCCGGCCGGTCGCGGTCAGCGGGAGCGGGCGCCCGTTACAGGTCACCACGTGACGCGAATGGATCATGCCGTCGACCTTGATCTGCATGCGCTCCACCGAGGAATCCACGTAGCGCGCGGTCGCCCCTGCCTGCACTTCCTCGCCAAGCACGTGCCAGGGCTCGAGCGCCTGGCGCAATTCCAGCCGGACACCCTGGTAGCTCACGGTGCCGTAGCGCGGGAAGCGGAACTCGAGGAACGGCGCGAACCACTCGAACTGGAAGCCGTAGCCGTCGCGCTGCAGATCGAGCACGACGTCGCGCAGATCCTCCGCCACGAAGTGCGGCAGCATGAAGCGGTCGTGCAGACTGGTCCCCCAATGGATCAGGCGGCCGCGGTAGGGCTGCTTCCAGAAGCGCGCGATCAGGGCGCGCAGCAGGAGCATCTGCACCGCGCTCATCTGCCAGTGCGGGGGCATCTCGAAGGCGCGAAACTCCAGCAGCCCGAGCCGGCCGGTGGGGGAGTCCGGCGAGTACAGTTTGTCGATGGAGAACTCCGCGCGATGCGTGTTGCCGGTGAGATCGACCAGCAGGTTGCGCAACAGGCGATCGACCAGCCAGGGCGTGAGCGTCTCCTCGCCCGGCTTCTGCAGCCGCTCCATTTCCTGGAAAGCGATGTCGAGCTCGTAGAGGCTGTCGTCGCGCGCTTCGTCCACACGTGGCGCCTGGCTGGTGGGACCGATGAACATGCCGGAGAACAGATAGGAAAGCGCGGGATGGTTCTGCCAGTAGGCGATCAGACTGCGCAGCAGATCCGGGCGACGCAGCAGCGGGCTGTCGGACGGTGTGGCGCCGCCGACGGTGACGTGGTTGCCGCCGCCGGTACCCGTGTGACGGCCGTCGAGCATGAACTTCTCGGTGCCCAGCCGGACGTTGCGTGCCTCCTCGTACAAGGTGCGCGTGTTCTCGACAAGCTGTGGCCAGTCGCGCGCGGGATGGATGTTCACCTCGATCACGCCTGGATCAGGTGTGATGGCGAACCGGCGCAGCCGGGTGTCGTCGGCAGGAAGATAGCCTTCGAGCACGAGGCTCACGCCGCACTGCGCAGCGCTCGCTTCGATCAGCGAGACGAGCGCGACGAACTCCCGAGCACTGGGCAGCGGCGGCAGGAATACGCAGAGGTGGCCGCGTCGCACCTGGACGCACAACGCGGTGTGCACCACCTCGCGCATCGAGCGGCCGGCCACCGCCTCAGGCGATGGCGGCGACTCCGGCTCGCGCGCGGAAGCCTCCGCCTCGTCATCCGCGTGCACGTCTGGAAGCGCGCTCAGCGGCGCGAAGGGATCGCGCGGATGGAGCTCGTCCTTGTCCTCGGGTGCAACCCAGGGCAGCGAATCCAGCGGCAGGCGCAATCCCAGGGGTGAGTCGCCGGGGATCAGATACAGGTGCTCGCGCCGCAAGGGCCAGCGGCTGCTCACCCAGCGCACCGGGACATCGGCATCGCTGCCTTCGGCGACCACCGGCTTGAGCGGGAGTACGAAGCCGGCCGGCTCGCGCACCGCTCCCTCGAGCAGACGCGCAAGAACGCTGCGCTCGGCAGGATCGGCGAGATCGCGCTCCAGCGGATCGACGTTCACCGGCTTGCCTTGCTCCGCGCGCAGGACGTCCCACACATCCTCGTATGCCGGAATGACGTGGTCGCGATGGATGCCGAGTTTCGCGGCGAGCACGCGCAGGAACGCGAGTGAGTCGCCTTCCCGGCGCCTGCCCTCATCCGACGCCTCGGCGAGCAACTGCGCATCGCGCCACAGCGGCTTGCCGTCGCTGCGCCACAGGCAGGTGAGCGCCCAGCGCGGCAGTGGTTCGCCCGGATACCACTTGCCCTGTCCGACGTGGATCAGTCCGCCCGGTGCAAAGCGTGTGTACAGGCGCCGCAGCAGCTGTCCGGCGAGTTCACGCTTGCGCGCGCCCAGCGCGGTGAAGTTCCACTCCGCGCCGTCGATGTCGTCCACCGATACGAAAGTTGGCTCGCCACCCATGGTCAGGCGAACGTCGTTGGCCGCAAGCTGCATCTCCACTTCGCGGCCCAGCGTGTCGATGGCCGACCACTGCGCCTCGCTGTAGGGTCGGGTGACGCGCGGATCCTCGTGGATGCGCTGCACCTTCATGCTGAAGTCGAAGTGCACCTCGCACACGTCCGTGAAACCGTAGACGGGGGCGGCACTTGCGGGCATGGCCGTGCACGCGAGCGGGATGTGTCCCTCTCCCGCCAGCAGCCCGGAGGTGGCGTCCAGGCCGATCCAGCCCGCGCCGGGGACGAACGCCTCGGCCCAGGCATGCAGGTCCGTGAAATCCTCTTCCGCGCCGCTCGGTCCATCGAGCGCCTTCACGTCGGGTTTGAGCTGGATCAGGTAGCCGGAGACGAAGCGCGCCGCGAAACCGAGGTGACGCAGGATCTGCACGAGCAGCCAGCCGCTATCGCGGCAGGAGCCCTGTCCCAACTCGAGCAATTCCTCCGGTTCGTGAACGCCCGGCTCCATGCGCACGATGTAGGCGATGTCGCGCTGCACCTCGCGGTTGAGCGCCACCAGCAAGTCGACCGTCAGCATGCCGGGGCGAAGGTGCTCGCGCCGGAACCGCTCGATCCACGCCGCGAGCCGCGGCCCCGCAGGTGCCGGCTGCCTGAACGGCGCCAGTTCGACGGCCTGGCGATCGCCGTAGTCGAAGGGATACCTCTCCGCGGCGTCATCGACGAAGAAGTCGAAGGGATTGATCACGGTCATGTCCGCGATCAGGTCGACTTCCACGCTGAGCTCGCGCGTGCGCTCGGGGAACACGTAGCGCGCGAGAAAGTTGCCGTACGGATCCTGCTGCCAGTTGACGAAGTGCTCCGCCGGCTTGACCTTGAGCGAATAAGCCAGGATCGGCGTGCGGCAGTGCGCCGCCGGCCGCAACCTGATCTCGTGCGGGGCGACCGACACCGGCCGGTCGAACGAATAGCGGGTGCGGTGATGCAGGGCGACTTGGATGGTCATGCGCGCGGACGCTCAGGACGGATACGGGAAGACGGGTGCGTGCGCGCGGCAGCGAAGCGATCGCCGGCGGGATTCAGGACATCCAGTCGGGACCGCCGAGTTCGCCGAACACGCCGCGCAGGCCCGTGCCCCACGACTGGCGCAGCATGCTGAAGTAGGGATCCCCTTCGACGATGCGCTTGTGCACGCCCACGCGCAGGGAGTCGCGCGAGTACCACATCACGTCGATCGGCAATCCCACGGAGATGTTCGAGCGGATGGTGGAATCGAACGAGACCAGCACGCACTTGATGGCGTCGACCGGATTGGTCGCCGGCGTGATCACCCGGTCCAACACCGGCTTGCCGTACTTCCCCTCGCCAAGCTGGAAGTAGAGCGTGTCGGCGGTGGCCTCGATGAAGTTGCCCTGCGGATAGATGTTGAACAGGCGTGGATCCTCGCCCTTGATCTGGCCTCCAACGAGCAGGCTGGCACTGGCATCGATGTTCCCTGCGGCCAGGAAGGGACCATCGCGCCGCTGCACCTCGCGCAACGCATCGCCCACCAGACAGGCGACGTCGTACATGCTGCTCACGCTCCAGATCGTGGGCCCGCTCTGATCGGCGTGCCGGTGCTGCTCCAGGATGTTGAGCACGCTCTGCGTGATCGAGAGATTGCCGGCGGACAGAATCACGATCAACCGCTCGTTGGCGTGTTCGAACACCTTCATCTTGCAGAAGGTCGCGATGTGGTCCACCCCCGCATTGGTGCGGGAGTCGGAGGCGAACAGGATGCCGGAGTCCAGGCGCAGGGCGACGCAGTAAGTCATTGTTATGGGTGTGTGGAAAGCGGGAGCGGGAGCGGGAGCGTGTGGGCATGATAGCAGTGGGGGACTGGGGACTGGGGACTAGGGACTGGGGAGCGCGGTAGTAGTGCGGGGATTCGCTGCTGTCATGCACACTATTAAGAAGAGTTGGGTAGGGCAGAAGCACATGCTCCAGCGCGATCCCCCCAGGCCCCCGTCCCCAGTCCCTATATCGTAAAGAACCCCCGATTGATCTCGCTCCCCAGCGTGTTCGTGCGCGACAGAAAATCCGTCAGGTACTCGTGCAGCCCTGCGTTGAAGATGGTCTGGATGCGCCCGAAGTGCAGGCCCGCGTGGACTTCGCCGGCCAGGCGGACTGCTTCCGCCGACTGCGGCGTGGCGACCACGCGCAGGATCTCGTAGGCTTCGTTCATGCACGCGTGCAGCGAGCGCGGCATGTCCTCGCGCAGGATCATCAACTCGGCCACCTTCAGCGGCGTGATAACGTCCCGGTAGACCTTGCGGTAGGCCTCGAACGCTGAGACCGACTGCAGCACCGCCGCCCACTGGTAGTAGTCGACCGCACCGCCGACGTCTGCGATGCTGGGCAGCAGCACGTGGTACTTCACGTCGAGGATGCGCGCGGTGTTGTCGGCGCGCTCGAGGAAGGTGCCGAGCCGGTTGAAGTGGAAGGCCTGGTCTCGCAGCGCGGTGCCGACGGTGACGCCGCGGAACAGGTGCGAGCGCTCCTTCACCCAGTCGAAGAACTGCACCACGCCCTCGGAGTCGAGGCGCGACTCGTTCATCCGCTGCAGTTCCAGCCAGGTCGAGTTCAGCACCTCCCACATCTCTGAGGTGATGTTTCCGCGCACCGCCCGCGCGTTCTCGCGCGCTGCCTTGGCGCAGGAGTAGATGCTGGACGGATTGTCCTGGTCGAGCACCATGTAGCGCAGCACGTCGTGCGCCCCCACCGTGCTGTAGCGCCCGGTGAACGGGAACAGCGTGCCGGTGATGTTGAGCGGCGCGAACCACTCCTGCGTGACCAGTTCGGGCGCCTGCGGCATCAGCGACATGCGGTAGGTCACCTCGAGGATGCGCGCGGTGCTCTCGGCGCGCTCGACGTAGCGCGCCATCCAGTAGAGGTGATTGGCGGTGCGGCTCAGCATGGGTGCGACCCGTCACGCGAACACACCGTCATCCCGGCGCAAGCCGGGATCCAGCAGTAGCTCGCAACGAAACCGCCAACCCTGGGCACCGGCTTGTATGTTTGCAGGTGTTGGGGTGGAGGGCCTGTTTATCCGG
>CAYLTE010000141.1:0-11304 GCA_964386195.1 uncultured Burkholderiales bacterium
GGTCGGACCGACCGACTACGACGGTGTGTTCGCCATGTGGTATGGCAAAGGCCCGGGCGTGGAGCGCTGCGGCGACGTCTTCAAGCACATGAATTTCGCCGGCACGGCCAAGCACGGCGGCGTGCTGCTGGTCGCGGGCGACGATCACGGTGCCTACTCCTCGACACTGCCGCACCAGAGCGACCACCTGTTCGCCGCGTCGATGATCCCGGTGCTGTATCCGTGCAACGTCCAGGAGTACATCGAACTCGGGCTGCACGGCTTCGCCATGTCGCGCTTCTCCGGCTGTGCCGTCGCCTTCAAGGCTCTGGCGGACACGGTCGAGTCCTCCGCATCGATCGAAGCCGATCCCTTCGCGCTGCAAGTCCTCTACCCGGAGGACTTCGTGATGCCCGAGGGCGGCGTCCATGCACGTCTTCTGACCGATTCACTGGGCGTGCAGGCGCGCAAGCAGGAAGCGCTGATGCAGGACTACAAGATCTACGCTGCGATCGCCTACGCGCGGGCCAACCGCATCAACCGGGTCACCATCGACTCGCCGCATGCGCGGCTGGGGATCGTCGCCTCCGGCAAGTCGTACATGGATGTGCTCGAGGCGCTGGAGGAACTGGGCATCGACGAGCAGAACGCTGGCGAGATCGGCATCCGCCTGTTCAAGGTCGGCATGCCCTGGCCGCTCGAGCCCGAAGGCGTGCGCGAGTTCGCGCGCGGGCTGGAGGAAATCCTCGTGGTCGAGGAGAAGCGCCAGGTCGTCGAGTACCAACTCAAAGAGCACCTGTACAACTGGCATCCGAACGTGCGCCCGCGGGTAATCGGCAAGTTCGACGAGAAGGGTGAGTGGGTCGGCGGCCGGGGCCAGTGGCTGCTGCCGGCCAAGGCCGATTTCTCGGTGGCGCAGATCGCGCGCGTGATCGCGGGGCGCGTGGCGCGCTTCCACCCGAGCGATCGCATCAAGGCGCGCCTGGCATTCCTGGAAGCGAAGGAGGCGGTGCTGCAGAAGGCGGTCAGCACGCCCACGCGCCCGGCCTACTACTGCTCCGGCTGTCCGCACAACCGCTCCACCAAGCTCCCGGAAGGCAGCAAGGCGCTGGCAGGCATCGGCTGCCACGTGATGGCCACCTTCATTTATCCCGAGCACACGACGAGCACCGCGCAGATGGGGGGCGAGGGCGTGTCCTGGATCGGACAGGCGCCCTTCTCCAAGATGGAGCACGTGTTTGCCAATCTGGGTGACGGGACGTACTTCCACTCCGGTCACCTGGCGATCCGCGCGGCAGTTGCCGCCGGGGTGAACATCACCTACAAAATCCTGTACAACGACGCGGTCGCGATGACCGGCGGGCAGCCCATCGACGGCACACTGACCGTGCCCATGATCGCGCGCCAGATGGCAGACGAAGGCATCCAGCGCATCGCGCTGGTGACCGAGGATCTCTCGCGTTACGCCGATCGCTCGCAACTCCCGGAGCAGGTCACGCTGCACGATCGCAAGGATCTGGACGCGGTACAGCGCGAACTGCGCGAGGTCAAGGGCGTGTCCATCCTCATCTACGACCAGACCTGCGCGGCGGAGAAGCGGCGCCGTCGCAAGAAGGGCGAGTATCCCCAGGCGCCGGCCCGCGTGTTCATCAACGAACAGGTGTGCGAGGGCTGCGGCGACTGTGGCGAGAAGTCCAACTGCGTGTCGATCCTGCCGCAAGAGACCGAGTTCGGTCGCAAGCGCGTCATCGACCAGTCCTCGTGCAATCAGGACACCACCTGCGTCGAGGGCTTCTGCCCGAGTTTCGTGACCGTCGAGGGTGCGAAGGTGCGCCGGTCGAAGTCGGCGGCCAAGGCCAAGGACGACGCCTTCGCTGCACTGAGCGAGCCGGTGGGGCCGGAAGTGGGCGAGAATCCGTACAACATCCTCATCACCGGCATCGGCGGCACGGGGGTGATCACCATCGGCGCCCTGCTGGGTATGGCGGCCCACCTGGAAGGTAAGGGCGTGTCGGTGCTGGACATGACCGGGATGTCGCAGAAGAACGGCGCCGTGACTTCGCACGTGCGCATCGCCGCCACGCCGAAGTCCATCCACGCGCAGCGCATCGCCACCGGCGAGGCGGATCTGATCCTGGGTTGCGACATGCTCACCGCGGGCGCGGCGGACTCTATCGCCAAGACCCGCCCGGGCATGACGGTGGCGGTGATCAACACGCACGAACAGCCCACCGGCGCATTCGCCCGCAATGCCGACTGGCAGTTCCCCGCCGCGCAGGTGCGCGCACTGATCGACGAGTCGGTCGAGCGCCGTGCGCACTACGTCGATGCCACGCGGCTCGCGACGGCGCTTCTCGGCGATGCCATCGCGACCAACCTGTTCATGCTCGGCTTCGCGTTCCAGAAGAGCCTGGTGCCGGTGAGCGAGGCTGCGCTGCTGCGGGCCATCGAACTGAACGGCGTGGCGATCGAGGCCAACAAGCAGGCCTTCCTGTGGGGACGCCGCGCTGCAGTGGACCTGGCGCAGGTGGAGCGCGTCGCGACGCCGGAGAAAGCGGTGGTGGTACAGATTCCGCAGACGCTCGACGCGCTGGTGCGCCGTCGCAGCGGCTTCCTGTCTCAGTATCAGAATGCGGCCTATGCCAGGGAGTACGAGGCGTTCGTCGAGCGTGTGCGGCAGGCCGACGCGCAGCTGGGCAAGGGCGATGCGCTGGCGCGCGCGGTGGCGAAGTCCCTGTTCAAGCTGATGGCATACAAGGACGAGTACGAGGTGGCGCGGCTGTATACCAGTGGCGACTTCGAACAGAAGCTGAAGGAGACGTTCGAGGGCGACTTCAAGGTGAGCTTCAACCTCGCTCCACCGCTGCTGGCGAAGCACGATGCGCAGGGCAACCTGGTCAAGTCGCGCTACGGCCCGTGGATGTGGAGTGCCTTCCGGGTTCTCGCCAAGCTGAAGTTTCTGCGCGGCGGACCGCTCGACGTGTTCGGCCGAACTGAAGAACGGCGCATGGAACGCCAGCTGATCGCCGACTACCGCGCGTCGATCGGTCGCCTCCTCGAGCGCCTCTCGGAGGCCGACTACGAGACGGCGGTCGCTCTGGCCGGCGTGCCCGAACAGATGCGCGGCTTCGGACACGTGAAACTGGCCAACGTTCGGAAGGCGCGCGAGAAGTGGCAGGTGCTCGAAGCGCAGCTGTTCGTGCCGCCGGGTGGGCGCGAAAGCCAACGTCGCAGCGCCTGAGCACTGCAGGGCGCGGCCCACCGCGTATCATCCTGGCGCTCGCGCGGTCTGCCTAGGCGACGTTCGCGTCGCCTTCCTGCGCCAGGTCGGCGCGCGTGCGCCCCAGCAGCCCGATCAGCTCCTCGTGCAGTTCGAACCACACCGTGTGGTAGCTGTCCGTCATCACTCGCGCGACATAGCCGTGGTCGCCGGCAGCCACACGTGCCGCCGCACGTTCGAGGCGTACGCCGTAGTGCACCAGGCGCGCAGCCAGTGAGGGGAGACGCTGGAGCAGCGCCTTCGCCTGTGCATGCACGCGAACGAGATCGGCCAGCACCGCGGCATCGTATTCAGGGTCGCCGTGGTCGTTGCCCCTGCCGTCCTGCTTCACCTGCCACGCGGTCATGACGCGCTTGATCGCGGCGTTGAGCGGCAGGAATTCATCGTAGATGGGAACCACTGCAGCGGCGTCGATGCGCGCGCGTTCGGCTGCGAGCAGGGACTGCAGCCGTTCTCGGCCGGCGGGGCTCAGGCGCAGGGGACGCGCCGGGTCGCTGCACAGACCCTTGTCGAATAGCTCCCGGCAATGCGCGGAGACGGCCTGCGGCGTGAGCGCGAGCGCATCGGCGAGAACGTCGACCGCGGGGCGGCCCTTCAACGCGATCAGGCGCAGGAGCGTGAGTTCGCGGTCGTCTCCATTCAGGTGCAGGGACTCCTGCGGCGATGTCGACGTGCGCGACGGCGCGGCAGGAAGTGCCAGGCAGGCAAGCAGGGCGGGCAGGCGGTGGCGCACCACCAGTCCATGCACGCCCGCGGCCACCGCGGCCCAGACCCCCTCGTCGGTTTCCAGCACCGCGCCCCGTACCACGATGCCCGGGCGCAGCGCCGCACGCCAACCGTCGTTGAGCGCGTCGAGGTTAACGGTTTCCGGCGGCGCTTCCCCGGAACGCAGCAGTTGCACCGGCACCAGCGGCATCCCCCACTGCGTGAGCTTGTGCACGTCCTCGCTCGAGCCCTCGTCGCTGCGGTCGATGGCCAGTTGTCCGCGCCAGATGCGCCCGCTCGCACCGTCCAGTGTCGCTCGAGCGCCCGCCAGCGAAGCGAGCGTGCCCCGACCGCAGCCCACCACGCAGGGGCGGCCCAGTTCGCGGCACACCACCGCCGCGTGCGAGGTCGTCCCGCCTTCTTCGGTCATCAATCCTGCGGCCGCGAGAATGCCGGGCAGGTCCTCCGGGCTCGTGTTGGGACGCGCGAGCAGGATGGCTTCACCTCGCTGCGCCCGCATCTCGGCCTCCGCCGGATCCATGACCACCAGACCGGTCGCCACGCCCGGACACGCAGGTTCCCCGGCCGCATCGGGTGCTCGCGCTGCCGCGGATGGGAGGAGCTGCAGGGCCGGGAGTTGACGAACCTGTTCCGCGCTCAGCCGCCCTACCGCCTCTTCGCGCGACAGCAGGCCTTCCTCGGCGAAGGCGACGGCTGCCCGCAGGGCCGCCTGCGGCGATCGCTTCGCCGTGCGCGTCTGCAGCAGCCACAGGTGCCCCGATTCCACCGTGTACTCGATGTCCTGGATGTCGCGCGCATCGCGCTCGAGCACCGCTGCGGCCCGGACGAGCTGCTCGAACACGGCGGGCATCTGCCTGCGCAGAGCATCGAGCGGCTCCGGTGTGCGCACGCCGGATACGACATCCTCGCCTTGTGCGCCCTGCAGCCACTCTCCCCACGCGGGAGGTTCGCCGTCGATGGGACTGCGCGAGAACAGGACGCCGGTACCCGAACGCGCGTCGGCGTTCCCGAAGACCATCATCTGAATCGTGACCGCGGTGCCGTCGCCGTCCGACAGACCTCGGCTGCGGCGGTAGGCCTGCGCACGTGGGGAGTGCCAGGAACCGAACACCGCGGCGACCGCCGCGCGAAGCTGGATCCAGGGATCGCCTGGAACAGGATCCAGGCGACCGCCCAGCACCACCTTTCGATACTGATCCTCGAAACGTGCGCGCGTGTCGCGGGCGTGCACCTCATTCGCGTGTTCGCGTGCCATCGACGCCTCGACCGCATCGTTCATCCCCAGGTTCAGGACGGTATCCATCATGCCCGGCATGCTGTGCGCGGCGCCGGATCGGACCGAGACCAGCAGAGGACGGTGTCCTGCGCCGAACTGGCGACCGCAGCGTGCCTCGAGGGTGTGGACCTGGGCGACGATCAGCGCCCACAGGCTGTCGTCGAGAACGTGATGCTGCGCGAAGAACGTGCGGCAGGCATGCGTGGTCACCGTGAGCGCGGGCGGCACGGGCAGATCGAGGCCTGCCATGCGATTCACGCCCCAGGCCTTCGAGCCGAGCACGTCCTTGCCCAGTTGCGTGCGGCCATCCAGCGCAACGACGAGCGGCGGTTTAGCGGATGCGGCGTCCTGCATCACGTGCGAACGTGCTCCAGCCTCACTGGATTGTCACCACGCCGGTGTGGCCGTCGACCGTGACGGTTGCGCCCTGTGCGATGCGCTGCGTGGCGCCCCGCACGGACACCACTGCGGGAATGCCGAGTTCGCGCGCGACGATCGCGGCATGCGAGACGGTCGCGCCGGTCTCGACCACCACTGCGCCGGCGGTGAGAAACAGAGGTCCCCAGGACGAGTCGGTGATCGGTGCGACGATGACCTCGCCGGGTTCCAGTTCGCTTTCGTCGTCGAGCGAGAGGATCACCCGGGCACGTCCGGTGTGCAGCCCGGGCGATACCCCCATGCCGGTGAGGCGTTCGCGCCCGGACGTGGGCTGAGCGGGTGGAGTGGAGGTGCGGGGCACGAAGGCGGACATCGGTGGCGGATCGCCTTCGAAGACGAACGGTGGTTCGCGCGACATGAGTGCGGCGAGCTGCGCCGCACGCTGCGCGATCAGTTCTGCGTGCGCGGCCGGGTCGTCGAGGAAAGCGTCGAGCTCCTGGTCGTTGAGCAGCAGCACGTGATCCCAGCGCTGAAGCTGCCGCCGCTGTACCAGGCGCTGCCCCAGCGTGCGGATGACGTCGCGCATGTGGTCGATGATCAGCGTGCAGTGCATCTTGCTGCGCTCGCGGGCCGCAAGATAGCTGCCGGCCTGATGCGCGGCGGCGAGGAACTGCGCCCGGGGTGTCGAATCGACAGGAAGAGCGGCGGCGATGCGATCGATCGCCGCGGCGCGCTGTGCGCGCAGGTGCGCGGTACGCAGCGCGGGATCGGCGCTGTCGGGCGCCGTGCGCAGGCGATCGAGCATGCGCAGCGCGATGGCAGGCTCGCTGCGGTAGGTGGGCGAGCGGAAATCCCAGACGCTGGGGCCGATGAATCCCCAGTCCTGCAGGAAGCGGTTCCACTGGGAAACGAACAGCGAGACCGAAGGGTCGTGCCAGGCGTGCAGGCGCTCCATCAGCGCGTCCACGCCCGCGTCGAACGCCGCGGACACCGCGGGAATGGCGCGTACCGTGCGCGACAGCTGCCACAGGTCGAAGGACTGATCCGCCGAATCGACCTCGCCGACCGCAGCGGTCACTTGCGAGGTCAACTCCGGGGTCCCGGTCGCCGCTGCCGTCTGCGCGATGACGCTGGCGAGCACGTTGGCACCGTACGTGTTGAGCACGTGCCGCTTGAACCCCAGCCGCACTTCTCCGGCAAGTGAGCGGAAGTAGTCGAGCAGGTCCACGTCCGACAGGATGCCCAGCTGGGGTTGACGCGCGAGCAGCGCATCCAGGCGTCGGCGATCGGCGTCGGTTGCCGGCTTGGCATCGGTGGTGAAGAGGGTCTGCAGCCATGCCGCCGCTGCGGCCGATCGTTCGCTGTTCTCGTCGCGGGGATCGGGTCGGTAGGGCGGTGCACCCGCGTAATCGCCGAACAGCGACCGATCCATCGCCTCGACGGTGAGTCCGGGCACGCGCACCGCCATCACCCGCGTGACCGACATGTTGATGTAGACGTAGCCGCCAAAGCAGCCGGTCACCTCCGGTTGTCCCGCCGGCCGGAAGTCCTCGGGCGTGAACACGCCCATCTCGTAGAAGCCCTCGCGCCAGCCGGGTTCGAATGCGTGGCGCCCCAGCAGGCTCCAGGTGAGCGGCGAGACCGCTTCGACGAAGACCTCGCCCACGTTGCCGCGCGTCCACACCGGGTAGCGCGTGCTCGGCTCGTCGTCGCACACCCAGATCTTCGCTCTCATTCCCGCCTCCGGTTCGCGTCCCGGCGCGCGCAGCCGGATGAAGGCATGATGCGCGCACGTGGATGCTGCAACTTGATCGACATCAAGTCGTGGCGGAACCAACCGCATTCCAATCCGACTGAGGGGAAAGTTGCCGGAATGGGAGGGAGAGCCGATGACGGCTGAAACGGGAGTGAGGCTGCGTTTTCTAGGGGCGACGGGCACGGTCACGGGATCGAAGTATCTGCTGACCGGCCAGGATCGGCGCATCTTGATCGACTGCGGCCTGTTCCAGGGATTCAAGCAGCTTCGCTTGCGCAACTGGGCGAAGCTGCCCCTCGATCCAGCTGCCATCGACGCGGTCGTCCTGACCCACGCTCACCTCGACCACAGCGGCTACCTTCCGCTGCTCGCGCGCAACGGATTTCGCGGTCCGGTCTACTGCACGGCGGCGACGCGTGACCTGTGCGGCATTCTGCTTCCCGACAGCGGCTACCTGCAGGAGGAGGATGCCCGCTATGCGAACAAGCAGGGCTTCTCGAAACACAAGCCGGCGCTGCCCCTGTACACGGAGGCCGACGCCCGGCGCAGCCTCGAGCTCCTGCAGACGGTGCCCTATCACCGGTACGTCGACCTCGGCGCAGGTCTGGGCTTCGAGTTCCAGCGTGCGGGACACATCGTCGGTGCGGCGATGGTCCGATTGCGCGTGCCCGGCGCCGAGATCCTCTTCAGCGGCGACCTCGGCAGGCCGCGCGACGAGCTCATGCGCCCACCCGAGCGCGGCCGTCATGCCGACTACCTCGTGCTGGAATCGACCTATGGCGATCGCGTGCACAGCGCCGAGGATGCGGGTGAAGCGCTTGCTGCCATCGTGCAACGCACGAGCGCGCGCGGCGGGATCGTGCTGGTGCCGGCCTTTGCCGTGGGCCGGACACAGACCCTCCTCCATCTGATCTGGAAGCTCAAGTCCGCCGGTCGCATCCCGGATCTGCCGGTCTTCCTGAACAGTCCGATGGCGGTGGATGCCACGCGCATCTTCCAGGCTCATCTGGGCGAGCATCGGCTCTCGCCGCAGGAGTGCGAGGCGACCTGTCACGTCGCCCGCTTCGTCAACTCGATCGAGGAGTCGATTGCGCTGAACTCGCTGCGCGAGCCCGCGATCATCGTGGCGGCCAGCGGCATGGCGACCGGCGGCCGGGTGCTGCACCACCTCAAGGCGCTCGCACCCGGGGCGCGCAACACGATCCTGTTCTCAGGCTATCAGGCCGGTGGCACGCGCGGCGCGAGCATGCTGTCGGGCGCGCGCACCGTTCGCATCCATGGACAGGACGTGCCGGTGAATGCGGAGGTGGACATGCTCGACATGCTCTCGGCGCATGCCGATGCGCCCGAGATCCTCGAGTGGCTCGGCAGCTTCGAGCGCGCGCCGCGACAGACCTTCATCACGCACGGGGAACCTGCCGCTGCCGACGCGCTGCGCCAACGCATCGAACGAGAGCTTCGCTGGACGTGCGAGGTGCCGGACTACCTGGAGGAGGTCGACCTGCCGCTGTAGCAGGCCTCAGCCGAATGCCGCCTGCTCCCGACGGGCGTGTGCCGCACCCCAGGACGTCTCCCAGTCGTTGCCGGTGAAGTCCCGCACGTTGCCGTCGGCATCGAAGAAGCGATTCGGGATCTGGAAGATCCCGAGGATGAGCGTGCCTGCCGGCCCCGCCCACGCTGCGTGACGACTGCCGGCGGGGCGCCAGACGAAGTCGCCCGCCTTGCATTCGCCTTCACCGCACACCAGGCTGCCTTCGAGCACGTAGGTCTGTTCGATCTGAACGTGCTCGTGATCGGGAAGTCGCGCGCCGGGCGCCATGCGCATCAGCATCGTGAGCAGTCCGCTGTCGCGCTCGAGCAGCAGGACCTTCGACTCGCACCCGGGATAGCGCGTACTTGCCACCCAGGGCAAGGCGGCGACTTCGACGAAGCGTGAAGCGAGCGCAGGGAGGGTGGCGTGGGCAGGGACGTTCGGCGTGATGGCGCTCATCGGTTCGGCTCCCATGGTTTGGGTGGAGGCATCGAGGCAGGGACCGGGGCTGCCCGGATTCGCGGCGCTGCGGACATCAGCGTGCGCGATCGAAGAGCCGCAGAAGATGCTGCACGAGCGCTTCCGGCTGCTCCTCGGGGATGAAATGTCCGGACTCGTCGATGACCACGCCCTCGACGTCCTGGGCGATCTGGCGCAGCGACAACTCCGGTTCCTGGGCGCGGCCGCGCGCCTCCACCCGTGCCCCCCCGACGGCGAGGACCGGCATGCGAAGCCGGAAGCCGGATTCGAGCAGCGCACGGTTGTCGGCCACGTTGCGCGGGATGTTGCGGTACAGGGCGAAACCCGCGCGCATGGCGCCGGGCTGCGCGTACGTCCGCACGTACTCGTCGACGTCGGCATCGCCGATGGCCTCCGGCTGCCAGGAGAACTCGCGATAGAACCACTGCAGGTAGTCGCGCTCCCGCCCGGCGGTCAATCGCTCCGGCAGGTCCGGCGTCATGTGGAAGGCATGGTGCCAGCGCTTTCCGCCCTGCGAGAGGTCCGGTCCGATGCCCGGAATGGTGACATCGACGATGGCGAGCGAGCGCACCGCCTCCGGATGCTGGCAGGCGAGGGCGAAGGCGGTCGGCCCGCCCCAGTCGTGCCCGACCAGGTGGAAGCGCGAGATGCCGAGATGACCGATCACGAGTTCGGCCACGTCCGCTCCCAATGTGCGGCTATCGTAGCCCTCGAGGGGACGGCTCGAATCGCCCAGTCCGCGCAGGTCCGGGACGATGACGCGGTGGCGCGCGGTCAGGAGAGGAATCACCCGGCGCCACTCGTGCCAGGTCTGCGGCCAGCCGTGCAGGAGGACCACCGGATCGCCGGCACCCGCGCTGACGTAGTGCATCACCACCTCGGAGAGGCGGGCGCGGGCATGCGTGAGGACGTGGTCGGTCAAACCGGTTGCCTCCCTGGAGAGGAGGCAAGTGTAGCAGCGCGGCAGGTGCGAGCCGGATGTATCCGGCTCGCGAAGCGCATCACTGGGCGGTGAAGCCGCCGTCGACCAGGAACGATTGTCCGGTGATGAAGGAAGCCTCGGGTGAGGCGAGGAACAGGACCATCCCGGCGATCTCGTTCGGCTCCCCGATTCGCCCCATCGGGTGCATGGCGGCGAAGGCGGCCTTCATCTGTTCGCTGCCACCGACGAATCGCTCCATCATGTCGGTCGCGACTGCCGCCGGCGACACCGCGTTGATGCGGATGCCGGACTTCGCGTGCTCGAGCGCCGCCGCCCGGGTGAGTCCGATGACGGCGTGCTTGCTGGCGGTGTACACGCTGGCGCCCGGAAAGGCAATGTGACCGACGATGGACGACATGTTCACGATCGCGCCCCCTCCGCTGCGCGTCATGGCACGGATCTCGTGCTTCATCGATAGCAGTGTCCCCTTCACGTTGATGGCGAAGACCGCGTCGAAGTTTTCCTCGCTCTCGTCTGCGACGGGCTTGCCGGATCCTTCCGTCCCGGCGTTGTTGCATGCGATGTCGAGACGGCCGAACCTGGCAACGGTCGTTTCGATCAGCGCAGCGACGTCGCCCTCGCGGCTGACATCGGCTCTCACGAACAGCGCCTCCGCACCGAGTCGTTCGATCGCCTCCGCCGTCGCTTTCCCCTCGATCTCTCTGCGACCGGCAATGACGACGCGCGCACCGGCTCGGGCGAAGGCAAGTGCGGTTGCGCGGCCTATGCCAGAGGTCGCGCCGGTGACGAGTGCGACCTTTCCATCGAATCGTGCCATGAGCTTCTCCTGATGTATCGATTGAGCGGAGCAGGCACTGTACGACGATGACTGTTTGGCGATAATCGGGGCGGACGTACTCATCAGAATGACAGGAGGTCACAGGTGACGGGGCTCGGACTGGAGAATTTGACCGGC
>CAYLTE010000142.1:0-11110 GCA_964386195.1 uncultured Burkholderiales bacterium
CCACAACCCACCCCATGACCCGCTACGACCAACTCCGCCTCGACCTCCCGAAGAACCCAAAGACCTGGCTCGTCACCGGCGTCGCGGGCTTCATCGGCTCGAACCTGCTCGAGACGCTGCTCAAGCTCGACCAGCGCGTGGTCGGGCTGGACAACTTCGCCACCGGCCACCAGCGCAACCTCGACGAGGTGCAAGGCCTGGTCAGTGCCGAGCAGTGGGCACGCTTCAGCTTCATCGAAGGCGACATCCGGCGCCTGGACGACTGCCGCCTTGCCTGCGAAGGCGTGGACTACGTGCTGCATCAGGCCGCATTGGGCTCGGTGCCGCGCAGCCTCAACGACCCCATCACCAGCAACGCCACCAACATCGACGGCTTTCTGAACATGCTGGTGGCAGCGCGCGACGCCAAGGTAAGCAGCTTCACCTACGCAGCCAGCAGCTCCACCTACGGCGACCACCCCGGCCTGCCAAAAGTCGAGGACGTGATCGGCAAGCCGCTGTCGCCCTACGCGGTGACCAAGTACGTGAACGAACTCTATGCGGACGTGTTCGCCCGCAGTTACGGGTTCACCACTATCGGCTTGCGCTACTTCAACGTCTTCGGCCGTCGCCAGGACCCGGACGGCGCCTATGCCGCCGTGGTGCCAAAGTGGGCCGCCTCGATGATTAAAGGCGAAGACGTGTTCATCAACGGTGATGGCGAAACCAGCCGTGACTTTTGCTACGTCGATAACGCCGTTCAGGCCAATCTCCTGGCTGCCGTCGCGACATCGGAAGAGGTGAGGAATCAGGTTTACAACGTGGCGGTGGGCGGGCGCACAAATCTGAACCAGCTTTTCGGTGCGCTCAAAAATGCGCTCGCCACTCAACGGGTGAGGTACGAGAAAACGCCCGTTTACAGAGACTTTCGGGCGGGGGATGTTCGCCACTCCCAGGCTGATGTCGAGAAGGCCCGTAATCTGCTCGGCTATGCGCCGCGTTTCGATATCAATGCCGGCATCGCCGCCGCGGTGCCTTGGTATGTCGGCTTCTCCGTCGTCCGAGACCGCGCCGCGGCAGTGACCGACCGCGATCCTGCCGGCAATTGACCCGATGCTGCTTCGCCACAGTTTCTATTACCTCTTCGCGCGTGGTGTGCCCGGGCTGGTGAACTTCGCCGCCTTGGCGCTTTACACGCGGTTGATGGCGCCGGAGGAGTTCGGCCGCTATTCGCTCGTCCTCGCCACCGTCGGCCTCGTGGACGTGATGGTCTTTCAGTGGTTGCGGCTTGTCTTGGGGCGCTTCATTCCGGCGCACCGCAACCAGCCCCGCGTGGTTCAGGAAACCGTTCTTGCCTTGTTCCTGGCACTCGCCGCCGTTGTGCTGCTTTCGGCAGGCGTGGTTGCACTGTCATGGCCTGACCCTGTCCTTCGCGGATTGCTTGCGATCGGCGTGTCGCTGACGCTGGTTCAGGCCTGGTTGCAGTTGGACCTGACGCTCGCGTCCGCACAACTTCAACCGGGCCGATATGGCCGCCTCATGGGGAGCAAGAGCGTGCTCGCCATCATCGTGGGTGGTTGGCTGGCGTGGCTGGGCTTTGGGGCGTATGGGCCATTGTCCGGTTTGATCTTTGGTGCCGTCCTCGCGTGGCTCCTGTTTGGGCTCCGTGCCTGGAGGGGGGTAAGGCCGCGCTGGCCCGAATCCACGCAATTTCGTGACTACGTTACTTATGGCTTGCCGCTTGTCGTGACCTTCGCGCTCGGCTGGGTGATCGCGAGTTCGGATCGCATGATCATCGTCTGGTTACTGGATGAGGCTGCTGCAGGGATATATGCAGTGGGCTACGACCTTCCACAGCAGACCCTTGGCTTGGTTCTCACCATCATCAATACGGCTGCGCATCCATTGGCAACGCGGCGTCTGGAGCATGAAGGCGTGGAGGCTGCCGGTGCGCAGATGCGCCGTAATGGTGAACTGATCACGACTTTCGCCTTTACAGGTGCTGCGGCACTGGTGGCATTGGCGCCACAGTTGGTTGATCTGGTCGTGGGTAGCGCGTTTCGGGACGGTGCGCTCGCTGTGCTTCCGTGGGTTGCAGCTTCTGCAGCCGTTGCCGGGCTAAAGGCCTTTCATTTCGATATTGCCTTTCATCTCATGCGTCAGTCGCGCTGGCTCGTCATAACGACAAGTCTCGCGGCGCTTGCAAACGTCGCGCTCAATTTTCTTCTGATTCCGTCTTATGGGATCGTGGGTGCGGCTTGGGCCACGCTCGCCGCATTTGCAGTGGCGTGCATCGCGAGTGCCTTGCTCGGCCGGAAAATTTTCCCGATGCCGCCAGTTCTCCCTCTGATCATCAAAGCCACCATTGTTGCTGGCTGCATGTATGGCGGTGTGGCCGTCGTTTTGTCTGCCGGGCTTGCTCCGACATTAGAGATTGTCGTGGGTGGCAGCAGCGGCGGTCTTCTCGCGATCCTTGCAGCGATTTGCCTGGATATTGGCGGCCTGCGAGAGGGTGTGCTGTCAAGGTTGCGCACCCGTAAGAAAAACTGAAATGGCTGGACGGCCGCTCTGGACTTATGACTGATATTGCCCTTTACGTTTCTTCCCTGCGCGGCGGCGGCGCCGAACGGGTCATGGTTCTGCTTGCCAACGGTCTCGCGGAGCGTGGTTACAAAGTCGATCTCGTTGCAGCGAGCGCGCAGGGACCGTACCGCACGGAGGTGAGTCCTTCCGTCAACATTGTTGATCTTGGGGCGAAACGCGTGGCCGCGAGCCTTCCTGGGTTGGTTCGTTATCTCAGAAGGGCCAGGCCAAAGTCGATGCTGTCGGCGGTCAATCACGCGAATGTGATCGCCGTGATTGCCCGCGTGATTGCCCGCGTGCCGACGCGGTTAGTTGTTAGCGAGCACAACAACCTGTCGCAGTCTCGTAAACGGCCCAAGGATCTGAGTGGTAAGGTCGTTCAGGCACTCATGCACTGGGCCTACTCCAAGGCGGATGCCGTGGTTGCCGTCTCGAAGGGCGTGGCCGACGACCTCGCTGAAACCCTTGGATTTCCGCGATCGCGGATTGAAGTTGTGTACAACCCAGTGGTCACCCCCAAACTTTTCGAGCGCGCTGCGGCACCACTGGATCACCCTTGGCTTGCGCCTGGCGAGCCGCCAGTAGTTCTTGGCGTCGGGCGCCTTACGCCTCAGAAAGACTTTGCAACGCTGATCAAGGCGTTCGCCCAGGTCCGAAAACAGCGTGATTGCCGACTTGTCATTCTTGGCGAAGGCGAATTGCGTGCGGATTTAGAGGGGCTTATTCGCGATTTGGATTTAAGTGCAGATGTACTGCTTCCGGGATTTTCCGATAATCCTTTCGCTTGGATGAGGAGGAGTCATGTCTTTGCACTATCTTCGGCTTGGGAAGGACTTCCAACAGTCTTGATTGAAGCGCTCGCCTGTGGTGCGAGGGTGGTCAGTACAGACTGCCCAAGTGGTCCCTTCGAAATTCTAGAAGGAGGGCGGTGGGGCGCGTTGGTAAAAGTTGGTGATGAAGCCGATCTAGCTGAAGCGATGAATCGTGCGTTTTCAGTTTCTAGGGTAGAGAGAGCGAGCGAACGAGGAAGGGATTTTGATGTGGAGCTATCTGTAGATCGCTATCTTTCAATTCTCGCTCCGATTTAGAACCGAAAGGCTTGGCTAAGCATGGTTTTTTCTTCTTTCGCAGCGGCAATATTGTTTTTGCTGACGTCCATACTTCTCGCTTTGTATCAAAGCGAGAAGTATGGACGAGTCCGATTGATAGATTGGTCCACCCTAGCTATGGGTGGGGTCTATGGTGGCGCTTGGACGCTCGTGATGATTTACACCTTGGATGGGAGAAATCCTGCCTGGGAAAAGTGGTTGGTTCCGAGTGTTGACCTCTATTTGATTCATACGCTTTGTGCTCTTATTGCTCTCCTTTGTGCTCAAATCGGTTGGAAGGTGATTGGCGGAGCGCATGAGCCGAGATCAGCTAGATTGGATTTAGACCAGCGGACCTACCACCGTAGGTTGGTGGTTGCAGGGTGGGGGTTATTAGCACTTGCTATTTTTATGCAGTTTTTCTATACGAAGGCACTGGGAGGGCTGTGGGGTGTCTTTGAGTACGCAAATTTGATGAGGGCTGGCGTATTTGCTGTCGAAAATCCCCTGAGTTTCTTGCAGCCTTTTGCTGGCTTGGCACTCTTTGCATCCTTTGTTTTTCTGGGGTTGTTGATGAGTGGCTTAAGGCGCATTAATGTGGTCGTTGGTTTCCTTTTGTCTTTCACTTTTTCTGTTTATGTATTGATGTCGTGGCAAGGGCGGATCGGTTTCTTGACCTACTTCGCAACGATAATTTTTAGTTTCTTTCTGAAGGCGGGCGCGAGGCCTATTGTGCTGATCGTTGGTGGTGGCGGACTCTTGGCAGGAATGGTTTTTCTTGCGTATGAGCTTAGTTCGCTTCTGCAAATTAAGGCTTCAGAGAATTTTGCCTTCTTTATAGCAAAAGAGTTGTCATTCCCTTTTGGGGGGTTTTTTGCGCACCTTTCGGCGGGTGAGAACCTGACGCGGGGGTTTAAGGACTTTTTGTTTTCACCGCTTTATGTACTGCCGTCGTCGTGGTGGGTTGGGCTTACTGAGACTGTTGGTCAGGTGAATACTGCGGTCATTATGGGGGCAAAAAAGGGTGATCTTGGGGTGACTGGTGCTGTTCCAGTCGATCTCTTGACGCTAGGCTTAATGCAGGCCTCAGTTGTTGGTGTTGCGGTCGTCGGGTTCCTTTTTGGAGGTCTTTTGCGCGCAGCTGACTACTTTCTAAGGACGATTCAAGATGCTGGAGTTAGGGCTGTTCTTGAAGCATACCTAGTCATAAAAATTGGTGTCTTGGCTGTTTTTTACGCGGAGCCCCAGCTCGTTGTTGCAGGAAACTTTGATTTGATAATTTGTGTTGTAGTGCTGGTTTTGGTTAGGGTGTTTCCCTCAAGGGGGTAGCGTTTAAGGGGGCTTTAGTGGTCGAGGCTTTCTGATGGTTTTCCGGAGAGGGAATTGAGAGTATTGCACATAATTAATAGACTCGGTGCCTCGGGCGCTGAGATGATGCTATTTAATCTAGCGTTAAAAATTCGGGGCAAGGGCGTGGAGCAAGAGTTTTTGACGTTGCTCCCTGGTGGTAGTCTCGTGTCCCGTTTCCGCGAAGCTGGCTTTTCGGTTGAGCATATCGGGATGAAGCAAGGTGTTCCTTCACTTGGAGCGCTTCTCAAGATCAGGAAGCAGATTGCGCAGCGCAGTCCGGACGTGATTTTTGGCTGGCTTTACCATTCTTGCGTTGCGGCGGGTCTCGCTGCGCCGCGTGGTGTTCCGCTTGTGTGGGGAATTCATCATGCCTTGTCGAAGCTCAGCGAAGAGAAGCTCCTGACTCGCCTTCTCATCAAGGCTGGGCCGTACCTCAAGCGCAAGGTGTCCCACTACGTTTATGTTTCGAAAACCAGCGCGCAGCATCATTTTGCGGTTGGCTATCCACGCCAGAATGCGGAAGTGATTCCGAACGGCTTTGATATCGATCGGTTTTGCCGCGATGAGCGTCTGCGCGCTGAGGTGCGTACGGAGCTTGGTATTCGCGAAGATCAGATCGTTTTTGGTTCGGCAGCTCGGTTCAACTCGAACAAGAACCAAGTAGGGCTGGTCGAGGCGCTGGGCGGGTTGTCGGCACCGAATGCCGTGTTGTTGATGGTCGGTCGCGAGGTCGACGGTAACAATGACGAGCTAAAACGCATGATCGACGCTCGCGGACTCAAGGATCGGGTGATCCTGCTTGGTGAGCGCAGCGATATGACGCGGCTGATGAATGGCATGGACGTGTATGTGTCGGCGTCGAAATGGGGTGAGTCGTTCCCGCTCGTACTCGGCGAGGCGATGGCGACCCAGGTGCCGTGCATATCGACCGATCTGGGTGATTGCCGCGACATCGTGGGTGATAGCGGCCGGGTGGTGAGGCCCGACGACGTTTCTGCCCTCCGGGAGGCAATGGCGGCGATGTGCGCGCTGACGCCCGAGGCGCGCGCCGAGCTGGGGCGCAAGGCGCGCCGACGCGTGGAAGAGAACTACAACCTTGACCGGATTGCCGACCGCTATCTGGAAGTGTGTCGCGAGGTGGCGCGCAAGCGGGCTTGAGGCGGTTTGTAGAGTTCGGGTTTGCTGCAGAGCAGTTTTTGGCGCCGCGTTTGAGGGGGAGGAATGGCGGAATCTACATGGAGGGCTGCGCCGCTGGCGGATCGTCTGGAGTCTGCGGGGGTGCTGGCGGCGGTGAGCGACTCGCTGCCGGGCAACGAAGTGACGCGGAAGACCGGCGACTACTGGCGCTGGAAGCATGTGAACACGCCGTTTGGGCGCAGCACCGGCACAGTGGCGCTGAGCGATGTAGGCGAGGAAGTTGTGGGGGTGCGCAGCTTCATGCGCTGGACGCTCTCGCGCCCAACACCGGGCGCGGGGACCGGAACGCTTGGCGCGGTGCGGGCGGTCGACACGGTGACCAATGATGCCTGGCGCGGCAAGGGGATATTCAAACGGCTGACGTTCGCTGCAATCGAAGACCTCGAGCGCGAAGGTGTGGACCTAATCTTCAACACGCCTAACCAGAACAGCGCACCGGGCTACCTGAAGATGGGCTGGCAGTGTGTCGGCGCGGTTCCCTTGTTCATTCGCCCGGTTCGGCCCTTGCGTATGGCGCTGCGTGTGCTGCGGCGAAAATCGGCCCCTGCGCCGACCTGGTCTGCAAGCGAGTTCAAGGGGCTTCCGCTGTGGCGGGATGTGCCCGATCTGGACGCGGTGCTTGCGCTTGTGCGTAGCCATGAGGCGGCGCGTCCTGCGACCGGGCTGCGCACGCCGCGGACGGCGGAGTACCTGGCCTGGCGCTATGGCGCCCATCCGCAGGCCGAATACCGCGTTTATCTGCACCGCGAGGCGGGGCGCCTGGCGGGCGCGGCGGTGCTGCGGGCGAATGTGCGGCTGGGGTTGAAGGAACTGGTGCTGACCGAGCTCTGGGCCGAGGGCGCAGATTCTGTGCGCCTGAAGCAGGTTGTGCAGGGCGTGTGTGCGGCGACCGACTGCGACCATGTGATGGCGCACTTTGCGGCGGGCAGTGTGGAACTGGCGGCCATTCGGCGCTGCTTCTTCCTGCCGGTGCGCCAGCAGAAGATGCGCCTTTTTGCACGTGGGCTGGGCAAGCCGCTGCCCGCTGATGTGTTTTCGATGACTGGCTGGGATTTGTCTCTTGGCGATCTTGAGCTGTTTTGAACCGGGAGAACGAGCTTGTCGATGCGAGACCTGATCAAGCGCGCTGCGGCTTTGCACGGGCGTGTGTTTGGCGGCCCGCCGAGTGATGGCGTGTCGGTACTGATGTACCACCGGGTGGTGGGCGATCTGGCGTTGGAGCTGGATCTGCCTTTCGAGACTTTTCGTGAGCAGATGGCCTGGCTGAGCGAGCGCGGCGGGGTGGTGTCCTATGCCGAGGCCGTGAGCCTGCTGGTGGTTGGGCCACCGCCCACGACGATGAAGTACGCGATCACCTTTGATGACGCGTATGAGGATTTCTACACGCGGGCGCTTCCGGTGCTGCGCGAATTTCGCCTGCCCGCGACGCTCTTCGTGCCGACGCGCTTCATGGACGAGCCTGGGCATATTCCTTTGTCGCGCAAGCCGGCCGATGCCGAGCAGAAGATCCGGCCGATGAGCTGGGACCAGTTGCGTGAGGTTGCGGCCGATCCGCTGATCACCATCGGTGCGCATACCCACAATCATCCGGAGCTGGTGACGCTCAGCGAGGCGGAGATCGCCGACGAGATGCGGATTGCGGCGGAGCGGTTCCAGCAGGAGCTGGGCTTCGTGCCGGAGCACTTCGCCTATCCGCGCGGGATCTGGGATGCCCGGGTGCGGGATGCGATCGCGCCCCATTGCGCGAGCGCATGCACGACCAATGGGCAGATTGCGACCCCGCGGAATAGCACGCGCTATGCGATTCCGCGAGTGCCGATCCGGCGTAGCGACGGGATGCGCTGGTTCGAGGATCGGGTTCAGGGCCGGTTGAACGGTGAGGAACAGGTGGTTCGGATGGCAAAGCGGGCGCTGGGGCGCAACGTCGGTTATTGAGCGGGAGCGTTCTGCTGTGAAAGTGCTGTTGTTTGCCAACACCGAGTGGTACCTCTACAACTTCCGCCGCTCGCTCGCGATCGCGCTGCGCGACGCGGGTTACGACGTTCTGCTGGTGTCGCCGCCCGGGCCGTATGGCCAGCGCCTGCAGGATCTGGGCTTCCGCTGGGTGGCCGCGCCGATGGAGCGGCGCAGCCTCAACCCGCTGCGCGAGGCGGCGCTGGTGCTGTGGCTGAAGAGGCTGATTCAGCGCGAGAAGGTCGATCTTGTGCACGGCTTTACCATCAAATGCGCGGTGTACGGCTCGCTAGCATCGCGCCTGGCGGGCGTGCCGGCGCGGGTGAATGCTGTGGCGGGGATGGGCTACGTCTTCACCAGCCAGGATGCTAAGGCGCGCTTGTTGCGTCCGATCGTGCGTGGCCTGATGCGCTTGGCGCTGGATGGCCCGAAGGCGCGGCTGATTCTGCAGAACCCGGATGACGTGGCGCTGTTCGAGCAGGCCGGCTTGGTTGATCCGTCGCGCATCCGGCTGATTGCGGGCTCGGGGGTCAACTGCAGCCGCTTCGCCCCGCCCGCCGAGCGTCCGCAGACCGGCCCGATGCGGGTGGTGCTGCCCGCCCGCTTGCTGTGGGACAAGGGCGTGGCCGAATACGTGGACGCCGCGCGCATGTTGCGCGCCGAGAAGCGCGACATCGTTTTCCTGCTCGCCGGCGACCCCGATCCCGGCAACCCCGCCGCGGTGCCCGAGGCCGACGTGCGCGGCTGGGAGCGCGACGGCCTGGTGCAGTGGCTGGGACACGTCGACGACATGCCCGGGCTGTTTGCGAGCGTGGACGCTGTGATCCTGCCCAGCTACCGCGAGGGCTTGCCCAAGGGCTTGATCGAGGCTGGAGCGAGCGGTTTGCCGCTGGTGACGACCGATGTGCCCGGTTGTCGTGAGGTGGTGACCAACGGGGTGGACGGTCTGCTTGTGCCGGCGCGCGATTCCAAGGCGCTGGCACGCGCGATTGCGCGCCTGCACGATGACCCGGCGCTGCGCGCACGCCTGGGGTCCGCGGCGCGCGAGACGGCATTGCGGGAGTTCGATGAGCGGATCGTGATCGAGCGGACGATGGGGGTGTATCAGGAGATGCTGGCGGGGGCTTAGCTGGACGACTGGGCAGACGCAGGGGAATCGGTTGGTTGGCCCCGGTTTCAGAGGCGGGCGATCCATTCGTCGGCAGCGGCGGAGATGATGTCGCAGGCGAGCGCGTGGTGGTCCTGGCTGAGGCGGTAGGGGTCCGGGACTTCGGTCTTGCTCCAATGGCCGAGGAGAAAGAGCTTGCCGCGGGCGGTGGGGTCGAGGCGGGCGGCGTAGTCGAGGTGGTGCTTTTCCATCACCAGGATGACGTCGGCCCAGCGCGTGATCTCGGGGGTGAGCTGCCGCGCGCGGTGGGCAGAGAGGTCGATGCCGCGGGCGAGGGCGACGGCCTGGGTGTCGGCGTCGGCGGGGTGGCCGACGAGGGCGCCGGTGCCGGCGGAGGCGACGGTGACGGCGCGGCCACGTTCCGCCAGGCGTTGGCTCAAGATGGCCGCGGCAAACGGGCTGCGACAGATGTTGCCGGTGCAGAGGGTGAGGATCTTTTCGAACATGCCCGGATTATAAGAAAAAGCCGACGCCCCCTTGCGAGGGCGTCGGCTGATGCGGTGTAACCCGGAGGTCAGGCAGCCTGCTTGCGGCGGCGCATGGCGCCGAGGCCAGCCAGGCCGATGCCGAGCAGTGCCAGCGAGGCGGGCTCGGGCACCGCGGTGACGGCGATGTTGCGCATGGCGAAGCTGCCGTCGGTCACGTTGTAGGTGGGGCTGGTGGCGTAGGCGATTCGCTCGGCCTGCGAATCCGGCCGTCCCTGCAGGAAGGCTGCGTAGTCGGCCGCAGCCAGCAGTGCGCCGGCGCCGGGCCAGAGTTCGGCCGTCTCGGTGATGTTCATCGTCACGCTGGTGTTGGTGATGGTGCCGCTGATGGCGACCGTGCCCTTGCCGGAGGGATCGGCGAACGAGGTGCCGAGCAGGCCGTTGAGGAAGCTGAGCACGCCCATGGTGGTGGCGCCGTCATAGCTGCCGGTGAAGCCGAAGCCGACCGAGAAGGCTGGGACGGCCGGGCCAAAGCCAAAGTTGTAGCTGCCGGGGGTCAGGCCGGTGGCTGACAGGTTGCCGGAGAACACCGGGACGGTGGAACTGATGCTGCCGCCGACGGTGCCGCCGGGGCCTGCGAAGAAGGTGGCTTGCGCGACGCCGGTGGGACCGCTGCTGCCGGGGCCGACGCTGATGGTGTAGTTGCCCGAGGGCCCCGCGGTGAGCGAAAGGCTGCCAGCGAGGTTGGTGAGCGCGAGGCTGTAGGTGAGCGGGTTGCTATCGGTGGCGTCGGGTGCGAAGCCGGTGATGGCGAAGTTGCCCGCAAGCGATTGAACCTCGCTGACATAGGCAGCGGAGGCGGTCGTCGAGACGGTGGCAAGGGCGGCAGTCGCGGCGAGTAGGGCGTATTTCTTCATCGTCTGAGTCCGTTTGATGGGTATTCGAACCGGTTGAGAGATCGAATCTGGCGAAATTCGTGCCGGATGAGGGTACTTCTTTGTCCTCACGAAGCAATAAAGGTGCCAATAATGCAACCATCTGATTTCAGGCGATTTAATGTATTGCCCTGGATTGCGAATTGCTCAGGGTGTAAAAAATGCCGACACATTGATGCCGGCCGTATAACGCCGCTGCATGCCGCGCTTGCCGATTCGATACCGGGCGATCAGCCGGCCAGGCGGGCGAAGGCCTCCACCACCTCGGGCGGCGCCTGCACCAGCTCGACCAGCACGCCCTCGCCGCCGATCGGGAATTCGTCGTTGCCCTTCGGATGCAGGAAGGTGATGTCGAAACCTGCGGCGCCGCGGCGGATGCCGGGCACGAGAGAGTGCGGTGTCGGTGCTCGGGCGCCAGCTCATGCTGAGCCG
>CAYLTE010000143.1:0-11079 GCA_964386195.1 uncultured Burkholderiales bacterium
GAGGCCCTGCAGAACAACGTCTTCGGTACCTATGTGCTCGCCATGGCAGCGCGCGCGCACGCTGTCGAGACGTTCGTCCTCATCTCGACCGACAAGGCCGTGAACCCCGTGAACGTCATGGGTGCAAGCAAGCGGCTCGCGGAGATGGTGTGTCAGGGATTGCAGAGCGGAAGCACAACCCGATACATCATGGTGCGGTTCGGCAATGTCCTGGGCAGCGCCGGCAGCGTGATACCGAAGTTTCAGCAACAGATCGCGGCCGGAGGACCTGTCACCGTGACGCACCCGGACATCACCCGGTTCTTCATGTCGATCCCCGAGGCGGCGCAACTCGTCCTTCAGGCCGGTGCGATGGGCCGGGGCGGGGAGATATTCGTCCTGGACATGGGCGACCCGGTGAAGATCGTTGACCTCGCTCGCGACATGATCCGGCTCTCGGGATACACGGAGAAGGACGTTCCCATTGTCTTCACCGGACTCCGGCCGGGCGAAAAGCTGTACGAGGAAGTGCTTGCTGACGATGAGACGACATTGCCTACCCCACATCCGAAGCTGCGCATCGCGCGGGCGTCGAGCCAGCACGAGGACTTCGTGAATGCACTGGTTGCGTTTCTGCGCGGCGCGCCGAGGACAGACGCAGAAGTGAGATCGGCGCTTTCGACCCTGACCCCTGGTTACAAGGCGGCAGGCTCTTCAGCGAAGACCGGAGCGGGTGCAGCGCGGGAGCAGGTGAGCCATGACGGTGCGTGATGACTGTTCTTGTCGACACACTGAAGGGTGGAGACCAGGCGTCCCACCACGCGTGGGATGTTTGTTCGTCGGCGCTTCGTTGATGCCCGTCGCCGATGTAGTCCAACGGAGCGCAGGACTGAAATCGCAGCAGCATTGACCGAGGAGGCTATTCGATGTCCGTACGGCGAGAGTTAGTGATTGGCAACAACCTTGTCAACGACGACAGCGGCTGCTACGTGATCGCAGAGATCGGCCATAACCACCAGGGCAGTCTCGAGATCTGCCGAGAGATGTTCAAGGCCGCCAAGGCGGCGGGTGTGAACGCCGTGAAGCTGCAAAAGCGCGACAACCGAACGCTGTTCACCCGCGAGGCGTACGACAAACCGTACGACAACCCCAACAGCTATGGCGGAACCTATGGCGAGCACCGCGAGTATCTGGAGTTCGGGTGGCACGAGTATGTCGAACTGCAGAATTATGCGCGGGAGCTGGAACTAGATTTCTTCTCCACCGCGTTCGACGTACCCAGCGCCGACTTCCTCGACAGACTGGATGTGCCGGCATTCAAGATCGCCTCCGGAGACATCAAGTCCACACCATTGCTGAAGCACGTGGCGCGATTGGGAAAGCCGATGATCATCAGCACCGGAGGCGCCACCATGGACGATGTGCGTCGCGCCTACGATGCAATCATGCCCATCAACCCCAAGCTGTGCATCATGCAGTGCACGGCCGGCTATCCGCCTGCATGGGAGGAGCTCAACTTGAAGGTGATCGCAACTTTCCGTGAAGCCTTCCAGGACGTCGTGATCGGCTTCTCGAGCCACGACAGTGGCATTGCAATGGCAGTCGCCGGCTACATGCTGGGTGCTCGCGTCGTCGAAAAGCACTTCACCCTGAATCGGGCGTCGAAAGGCACCGACCACGCCTTCTCCCTCGAACCCGTGGGCATGACGAAGATGGTGCGCGACCTCAAGCGCCTGAAGTCTGCGTTGGGGGACGGGTGCAAATCCGCCTTCCCAAGCGAAAGGGCGCCGATCGCCAAGATGGGCAAGAGCCTAGTCGCTTCGCGGGCTCTGCCCGAGGGGCATGTGCTGGTCTCTGCGGACATCTGCATGAAGTCCCCCGGCGGCGGTCTGCCTCCTTACCGTCTCGACGACCTCATCGGCTGTACCCTGCGTCGGCCCGTGGCCGAGGATCATGCGTTCTCGGATGACGATCTGCGCGAGGCATTGCCCAAGGGCGAAGCTGCATGAACGATGGAGCGGGATCGCTCGATGAAATGCTGGCGTCGCTTCTCGGCTTGCGAATCGTGTTCTTCGACTTCGACGGTGTGTTCACCGACAACACCGTCTACGTGAGCCAGGATGGCGTCGAAAGCGTACGCTGCTGGCGTAGCGACGGACTGGGACTCTCTCGCCTGCGTAGCGTATCGGTGCGTGCGATGATCTTGTCCACTGAAGCCAACCCGGTGGTCACCGTACGCGCCCGCAAGCTCGAGGTTGACTGCAGGCAGGGGCTGGCGGACAAAGCGCGGGCCGTTGTCGATCTCTGCGCCGAACACGGTGTGAGCACTGCGCACGTTGCCTTTGTCGGCAACGACATCAACGACATACCTGCATTCGAGGCGGTAGGATTCCCCATCTGCGTCGCCGACGCGTATCCAGAAGTGCATCCGTACGTGCGCTATCGAACGCGAAATCCGGGTGGGCGGGGTGCCGTGCGTGAAGTGTGCGATCTGATCTACCGCGCCAAGCGCGGTGCCCCCGCTATGCCCGTCGAGGTGCCCCATGCCCTCCCATGATGTGTTCGACGTTAGTAGCGCAGTGGCGATCGTCACCGGCGTGTCCGGACAATTGGGCGCCCAGTACGCACGCGCACTCCTGACGGCGGGAGCGCGGGTCGTGGGGTTGGATATCGAGTCCTCCGAAGCGTGTAGCCATCTGCTCGCCACGCAGGCGGAGCGCTTCGCGTTCGTCGCGGCGGACGTTACCGATCGTGGCTCTTTGCAGGCGGCGCTCGAGGTTGTGCGCGAGAGGTTTGGCAGCCCGACGGTGCTGGTTAATAACGCCGCCATCGATGCGCCCCCTTCCTCCCCCCCGTCCGAGAACGGTCCCTACGAACAGTATCCCGATGCGTCGTGGGATCGGATAATGGACGTCAACGTGAAGGGCGTGCATCTGTGCTGTCAGGTGTTCGGTCAGGCGATGGCGGCAGCCGGTGGGGGGTCGATCGTCAACATCGCCTCGATCTACGGCGTGGTCGCGCCGGATCAGAGCCTGTACGACTACCGGAGGCAGCGTGGTGAGACGTTCTTCAAGCCCGTGGCGTACTCAGTTTCGAAGTCTGCCTTGCTCAACCTGACTCGCTACCTCGCTGTCTACTGGGCCAAGGCTGGGGTTCGCGTGAACACATTGACCATCGCAGGCGTATTCAACGACCAGGAGCAGGCATTCCTCGATGCCTACTGCGCCCGTATTCCTGTGGGACGGATGGCCGAACCCGATGCCTACAACGGTGCGATCCTATTTCTGGCGAGTCCGGCGTCCCGTTACATGACTGGCGCGAACCTCGTTGTTGACGGAGGCTGGACTGCAATCTGAGGCCGGGGGGCGAAGTCGATGCGCATCGACCGCCCTCGTTCGCGACACACTGATCCAGCCATGAAGCACAGCACAGTAGCGTTCATACCCGCGCGTTCCGGTTCGAAGCGCGTTCCGCACAAGAACATCCTTCCCCTGAACGGGCATCCGATGCTCGCGTACTCGATCCGTGCGGCGTTGGACAGCGGCGTGTTCGACGCCGTCGTCTGCGCGACGGATAGCGCGCTCTATGCAGATATAGCCCGCCACTATGGTGCCGAAGTTCCCTTCCTCCGGCCGGCAGAGATCTCCGGAGACAAGTCGCCGGACATCGAATGGGTCGCTTGGATGCTGCGCGCATTGCGGGAATCGGGTCGAACCTACGATGTCTTCAGCATTCTGCGGCCTACGAGTCCGTTTCGTCAGCCCGATACCATTCGACGCGCCTGGAGTGCATTCTCGGCCGACCCCGGAGCGGACTCTCTGCGGGCCGTTGCGAAATGTCGGCAGCATCCGGGAAAGATGTGGGTGATCCGTGGCAGGCGCATGCTGCCAGTGATGCCGTTCACGATCGAGGGAACGCCATGGCACAGCAGCCAGTATGCGAATCTTCCCGAGATCTACGTGCAGGACGCGAGCCTGGAGATGGCGTGGTCCCGGGTCGCCCTCGAATCGGACAGCATTGCCGGGGAGTCGATCGTGCCCTTCGTGAGTCGTGGTCTGGAGGGGTTGGATATCAACGACCCGGAGGACTGGTGGATTGCCGAGCGGCTGGTGGCGAGGGGAGACGCGGTGCTGCCGTGCATCGACCGGGAACCGTATCCGACTCCGGATCTGGGAGCGTTGCATGGGTGATCAAGCCGGACATGCAGTATCGGGGCGTCTGTATTACTTTCCCCTTGAGTCATTCGAGCGGGTCGGAGACGCGCGCACCCCCGAACGAGTCGCGCTGTTTGCCGACATGTGCCGGCTCAACGCGCTTTACATGATTGCCCGTGCAGGCTCGGGACACATCGGCAGCAGTTTCAGCAGTCTCGACATCGTGAGCTGGCTGCTGCTCGAAGAACTCGAGCTCGCCCCTGATCCTCGCTCATCGGGCGATCTGTTCTTCAGCTCCAAGGGTCACGACGCTCCGGGGTACTACGCTGCTCTCATCGCCACTGGCCGCCTGCCGTTCGACCTGTTGCACCGGTTGCGGCGCCTCGATGGTCTGCCGGGTCATCCCGACGTTTCGACGCCGGGCATCGTCACCAACACCGGCTCCCTCGGCATGGGCGTCTCCAAGGCGAAAGGCATGGTGTTGGCGAACCGATTGCTGGGTCGGCAAGGACGGATCATCGTGATGACCGGTGACGGCGAACTGCAGGAGGGCCAGTTCTGGGAGTCGTTGATTTCTGCCGCCAATCTGGCCATGGGTGAACTCACCGTAGTGATCGACCACAACAAGCTTCAGTCTGACACCTTCGTGCGCACGGTCTCCGATCTGGGCGACCTCGAAGGAAAACTGAGGGCATTCGGTTGGGCGGTCGAGCGCTGTGACGGTCACGACGTCCGTGCGCTGAGTGGGGCGTTCAGTCGGCTTGCGTGCTCGTCCGACCGACCCAAGGTCCTGGTGGCGGATACGGTCAAGGGGCGTGGAGTCTCCTTCATGGAGCACACTTCGTTGGATTCGGACGTGGCCATGTACCGATTCCACAGCGGGGCGCCG
Source organism: uncultured Burkholderiales bacterium (assembly GCA_964386195.1). Taxonomy (GTDB): domain Bacteria; phylum Pseudomonadota; class Gammaproteobacteria; order Burkholderiales; family SHXO01; genus SHXO01. Next base: position 5,023 of record CAYLTE010000143.1, read on the forward strand.
GATGTGGACGCGTATCGGAGCGCGGCGGCCGAGATAACCGAACGTGTGCTGGCGCGGGCGCGAGAACTCCGCATCGATCTGGAGCCACCGCAGTGTTCCCAGCGCGAAGCTGCACCGCCCCCGGCGTCGGTGCAGCGTCTCGTGCCTGCCTATACCCGCGCACTGCTGACCGAAGCAGCCCGCAACAGCGCACTCGTCGCCCTCGATGCCGATCTTGTCCTTGACACCGGGCTGATTCCATTCAAGGAACGCTATCCCGAGCGCTTCATCGAATGCGGAATCGCGGAACAGGACATGGTCTCGATGGCGGGCGGCATGGCGCTTGGCGGGGCCGTGCCTGTGGTGCATTCCTTCGCGTGCTTCCTGTCGGCGCGACCCAACGAGCAGATCTACAACAATGCCACGGAACGAACCCGCATCGTCTACGTCGGCTCGCTCGCCGGCGTAGTTCCTGGAGGGCCCGGCCACTCCCATCAGGCGGTGCGCGACATTGCCGCGCTTGCTGCAATACCCGGGATGCTGATGCTCGAGCCGTGCTGCGAAGAGGAGGTGGCGCCGATCGTCGAATATTGTGTCAATCGCCACGCGGGGTGCAGTTACATCCGGCTCGTCTCCCTGCCTTGGGAGATCCCTTACCGGTTGCCAGAACACTACCGTCTCGAACCAGGGCGCGGCGTGACGCTGCGGGAGGGTCGCGATGTCCTCCTCATCGGGTACGGTCCCGTGATGCTTTCCTCCGCCTTCCGCGCTGCTGATCTGCTCGAAGCGCAGGGCGGTCCCTCCGTGGAGGTGGTGAACCTGCCCTGGCTCAATTGCCTCGACGGACCCTGGCTGGCTGCACTTGCGGGCCGCTTTCGATACGTCTTCACGCTCGACAATCACTATCTGATGGGCGGGCAGGGGGAGCGCGTTCGTGCGGCTCTGCTCGAACATCCGCCGCGCGCCATGCCGAAGCTGTGCGGCCTGGGGTTGACCGACATTCCCGTCTGCGGGTCGAATTCAGAGGTTCTGCATCGCCACGGCCTGGACGAGCAATCTCTGGCGCGGCGAATTCTGGACGCGTTCTCGGAGCGGTAAGCGGGAGTGCCCATAGCGAGCTTGGATACACAGCGTCTGAAGCACAGACTTCAGGCGTACGCGTGGTATAGACCGCTGCACCTGGCGTACACGGGTTGGCGTGCGCGCCACGTCGGATTGCCGCGCTGGCCGGACCTTCTTCGCAATGACTGGAACAGGTGGCGCGAGATTCTCGCCCGGAGCGCAGGCGCGGACGCACGTGTGCTGGTGGCCACGGGCGCTGGCGGGCACCTGCCATCGATGACGATGGAGAGTCTGCTGTGCATGGGACTCACGCTGCGCGGCGCGCGCAGCGAAGTGCTGCTTTGCGACGAGGCGCTGCCCGCATGCATGATGGCCGAGGTCAACTGGTACCACGACACCGAGCGCTTCGCGCAGAGCGGGCCCCGGGACCGGTGCCGTCACTGCTTCACGCCCGCCGCCGAACTGATGCAGCAGACCGGATTGGGTGTGCGTCGGCTCGGTGCGCACCTGACGAGGCCGGAACGTCGTGCCGCGGAGCAGGTCGCAGCGTCTACGCCGATCGGGGAAATCGGACGATTGTCGGTAGACGGAGTCGGCGTCGGAGAGCACGCAATGGCTGGCGCGCTGCGTTTCTTTGCGCGCGCGCAACTGGAGAGTTCGAATGCCGGCGAGCGAGTGCTTCGCAGGTATCTGGAGGCGGCGCTCCTGACGCATTTCGCCGTGCGTCGGCTCCTCACCGCCGAGCATTGGGACGCAATGGTCCTGAACCATGGCATCTACGTGCCACAGGGCATCATCGCGGAGACTGCGCGCCAGCTGGGAGTGCGCGTGATCACCTGGCATCCTGCCTACCGGCGCGGCTGTTTCATCTTCAGTCACCACGAGACCTATCATCACAGCCTGCGAACCGAACCCACTTCGCAATGGGAAGACATAGAGTGGGACGATGAGCGCCGAGGCGAGATCGAGGGCTACCTGCGCAGCAGGTGGGTGGGTACGGGCGACTGGATACGGTTTCACTCCAGTCCGCAGTTGCAGCCCGAGGCTATCCAGAGCGAGGTCGGTATCGATCTGAGTCGACCGACGATCGGTCTGCTCACCAACGTCGCGTGGGACGCGCAGTTGCACTACCCGACCAACGCCTTCGCCGACATGCTCGAGTGGTTGATGGAGACGGTCCGATATTTCCAGAGCCGCCCGTCGCTCCAACTGCTGATCCGCATTCATCCTGCCGAAGTGACCGGAAACCTGCCCTCGCGCCAGCCTGTTCTGGATGAGCTGCGAAAGGTATTTCCAGACATGCCGCAGAACGTCTTCGTAATCGCGCCAGACAGCCGCGTGAGCACCTATGTGGCGATGAGTCACTGCAACGCGGTGCTCATCTATGGCACGAAGACCGGAGTCGAGTTGGCGGCAGCCGGAATGCCGGTCATCGTGGCGGGCGAGGCGTGGGTGAGGGGCAAGGGTCTGACTCTCGACGCGGCGTCGCGCGAGCACTACTTTCAGCTGCTGAATCGACTCCCGCTACCCTCCCGTCTGGAATCGGCTGTCCAGGAGCGCGCGCTCAAGTACGCCTATCATTTCTTCTTCCGAAGGATGATTCCATTGCGTTGCATGGAAGAGACCGCGGGCTGGCCGCCGTTCAGAGTTCGGATCTCGAGTCTCGCGGACCTCGAGGCGGGCAGCGATGCCGGTCTCGACCGCATCTGCGACGGGATACTCTTCGGGTCGCCGTTCGTATTTCCTCACGAGCTGCAGTCGAGGCAGTGAAGCACGGCGTGCCCCTGGTGGGCTTCAACCTGATGTACATCCGCCCGGGCTATGTCGGCGGAACCGTACGCTATGCGATCGAACTGCTGCGCCACATGCAAGCTCTCGGCAGGTTCCATCTGATTGCATTCGCCCAGCCAGGTGTCGTGCCCATGGGCGATCCGCAGCTGCAGGGCGTGAGCGTGGTGGAGCAGAGGGTAGTAGGCGGGCTGCTCGGCAGGGTGATCTACGAGCACGCGATCCTGCCGATGGTCGCCCGAGGGCATGCCGTCGACCTGCTGTTCTCGCCGGGATTCGTGTCGCCGCTTTGGGGTGCCTTCCGCAAGGTGGCCACTATCCACGATATGTACTACCGCCTGTTTCCGGACTTCGTACGCCCCTGGCAACGGCGCTACTGGAAGATCATGGTTCCCTCGAGCCTGAGAAGGGTGGACGCTGCGATCGCGGTGTCCGACTGTACGCGAACTGACATCGCTGTGGCCTATCCCTGGGCCGAAGGCAAGCTCCGGGCGATTCACCCGGGAGCGGACTCGCTGCCTGCAGCGCAGACAGCGCCTGCAGCCTCTACGCCCTACTGCCTCCTGGTTGGAAATCTCACACCGAACAAGGACGTCGCGACTGTTCTGGAGGCATTCGCGCTGCTTGCGGCCCGTGGTGCGAACTGCCGACTGGTGGTCGCGGGGTCGGACCCAAACGAGGTGCTTCGGCGCTGGCGGGAATCACGGCCGGCATCCGGAGACGTCGAGTTGCTCGCTTGCGTGGATGACGGTACGCTCGCAACCCTGTATGCACATGCATCCTGCCTCATTCAAGCTTCCCGCTACGAGGGCTTTGGGTTGCCGGCGGCAGAAGCGATGGAACTGGGATGTCCGGTCGTCGCGAGCGACATCCGCGTGCTGCGCGAGGTTTGCGGAGCCGCGGCGCTGTACTTCGATGTCGGATCGGCAGAGGCGCTGAGCGGTCGCATCTTACAACTCGTTCGAGACGAAGCGGTGCGTTCGTCGGCAGTGCGTGCGGGGCGCGCAAACGCAGGACGATTCCGCTGGCGGCGGGCAGCAGAGGAGACTTCCGCGCTGTTCGAGGAGGTGCTGCGCCGATCCGCGGGAAGTGTCGCTAACAACTGACCGGTGATGCAAGGTGGCACTCGACGAACTCGAGAACGAGAGCATCTACATCCTGCGCGAGGCGATCGCCGCCGCGCAGAGTCCCGTGCTGCTCTACTCGGTGGGAAAGGACTCGTCCGTTCTCCTGCACCTCCTGCGCAAGGCGTTCTTCCCAGCGGCGCCACCGCTACCGCTACTTCACGTGGATACGACCTGGAAGTTCCGTGAGATGTACGCTCATCGCGACCGCGCTGCCCGAGCAGCAGGAATGCGGCTCATCGTACACACCAACGAATCGGGATTGACGGCGGGAATCAATCCGTTCACACACGGTTCGGCCCACTACACACAGGTCATGAAGACCGAAGCGCTGAGGCAGGCACTTGACCGGCACGGATTCGACATGATCATCGGCGGAGCGAGGCGAGACGAGGAGAAGTCCCGAGCCAAGGAACGCGTATTCTCGCTTCGATCCGCAGCACACCAGTGGAATCCCAAGGCGCAACGCCCCGAGATGTGGCACTTGTACAACACGCACCTCGCATCGGGGGAGACGATGCGGGTGTTTCCCCTCTCCAACTGGACGGAGCTCGACGTGTGGCACTACATCCGACGCGAGGCCATCGAAGTCGTCCCTTTGTACTTTGCAAAGCCGCGTCCCGTCGTGCGCCGTGAGGGAGGCTGGGTGATGGTGGATGACGAACGGTTTCGGATGAAACCGGATGAGGAGGTGGAGAAGCGCTGCGTGCGCTTCCGTACGCTCGGGTGCTATCCGCTGACTGCCGCGCTGGAGAGCGACGCTGCCACTCTGGACCAGGTGATCGCCGAGACGGCCGGGACGTCGTTCTCCGAGAGACAGGGACGTCTGATCGACAGCGACCAGGCGAGCTCCATGGAGAAGAAGAAGCGCGACGGGTACTTCTGATGGGCACGCAGCTCGACGGCATACAGCCGAATTCAGGCTCGTCGGCGATCGAAACGCCCATGCGCCTCATGACTTGTGGAAGCGTGGACGATGGCAAGTCCACGCTCATCGGTCGACTGCTCTACGAGGCAGGGGCAATCTTCTCCGACCAGTTGCAAGCGATCGAGCGAGACTCGAAGAAGTATGGGACGCAAGGCGCGCGGGCCGATCTGGCGCTGTTGGTCGACGGACTGCAGGCGGAGCGCGAGCAGGGCATCACGATCGACGTCGCCTATCGGTACTTTCGCAGCCCTCGGCGGCGTTTCATCATTGCAGACACTCCCGGGCACGAGCAGTACACACGGAACATGGCAACCGCTGCCTCGACCTCGGAGGTGGCTCTGATCATCGTCGATGCCAGGAAGGGTGTCCTGCCCCAGACGCTGCGGCACAGCCGGATCGTGTCCATGATGGGGCTTCAGACGGTGGTGCTGGCCGTCAACAAGATGGATCTGGTCGATTACGCCGAGGAGCGCTTTCGTACGATCAGCGCGGACTTTCGCAGACGAACCGAGAAGCTAGGCTTTCGATGCGTCCATGCACTCCCGCTTTCCGCCCTGGAAGGAGACAACGTCTGCCGCCACAGCGTGCACACGCAATGGTATGTCGGACCACCCCTGCTTTCGCTGCTCGAGTCGATCGAGGTCTGCGAGCCACCGGGTAGCCGGTCCTTTCGCATGCCCGTGCAGATGGTGCTTCGGCCGAACGCAAACTTCCGGGGCTTTGCCGGACAAGTAGTCGCTGGCGAAGTTCAGGCGGGCGACGTCGTTTCGATATTGCCATCCGGCAGACGATCCACGGTGAAAGAGATCGTGACTTGGGGCGGCGGCCTTGCCTGCGCAAAGGCCGGCCATTCGATCACCGTCACGCTGTGCGACGAAGTGGACGTGGGGCGCGGCGACGTCTTGGCGGCGGGCGCAGATGCGCCCGGGTGCGCCGATCAGTTTGAGGCACGTTTGCTGTGGTTGAACGAGGAGCCGCTTCTTGTAGGTAGACCCTATCTGTTGAAGATCCACACCAAGGAAGTCACTGCTACGGTCACGTCGATAAAGTACTGCGTAGACGTGGATACCGGCGCACACCTTGCCGCACGGACGATGGGAGCGAACGCGATTGGAGAGGTGACGTTGAGCTTGAGCGAGGCCGTGGTGTTCGAGCCCTACGGCGTCGACCGTGTGA
>CAYLTE010000144.1:0-11021 GCA_964386195.1 uncultured Burkholderiales bacterium
CCGATGCACACCGCGGCATAGGACTCGAAAAAGTGCAACGAGGCGTCCTGGAACAGCGGCTCGATCCCGCGCAGGGTACCTCGCGTGAGCCAGGCCGGAATCCCGAACTTGCGAGCCAGTCGGGGCACGCCGCCGACGTGATCGTCGTGCTCGTGGGTGACGAGGATCGCAGTGAGTTGATGAGGCTCGACCCCTAGTCTGGCAAGCCGCCGTACGGTCTCGTTGAGACCGAACCCGCAGTCGAGCAACAGGAGCGTGTCGCCGTTCTGCACGAGCAGACCGTTGCCCTGGCTTCCGCTGCCCAGCAGGGCGAAGCGCATGACAGTCAAGTCGAGGTCAGCCGGTGTGCGCGCTATCGCCCCCGGAAGCCCACCTAGCGCAGGTCTTCCTGGAGAATCGCCAGCATCCGATCGGCTGCATCGGACTCGTTCGCCTTGCCGTCGGCGCCGAGCACCGTGACCTGCGACCCGCTCCCCGCCTGCGCTACGGCGACGCGGTAATCGGCCGGCTTGTTGGGTTGCTGCTCGTCCTTCTTCCAGAACGCCAGACGCGAGAGCAGACCGGGCTCCTCCTTGTTCGGAGACGGCGGTTCCAGATAACGGACGAAGAAAACGCCTGCTGCCCGGTCCCGGTCCTGAACGGAGAAGCCGAGGCGGTCCAGAGACAGCCCGACCCGCCGCCAGGCGCGGTCGAAGTCGTCCTTGAGTACGAGCACCGTTGCACCATCGGCCGACTGGCGCAGGGTGGCGCGCGGTTCGATCGAGGCGGTCTTCACGTTCTCCTGCGCGCTTTCCGCCGGTGTTCCCAGCCGCACCATCAGGCGCGTCAACATCTCCGCCTCTAGGTCAGGATCCGGTGCGCGCGGCTGCCACACCGTTCGCCCGGACTGACGCACGTTTGCATCGGCCACGTACATTTCGTACGCGCCGCGATGCGTGATGAAGATCTCGGTTCCCTGTCCGTCCCGACTACGCTCGATGCGCGTCTTGAAGCGGTCCATCTCCGGGCTGGAGTAGGCTTGATCGACGACCTTTCCGATGATGTCGCGCAGGAACGATTGCGGGATCTTGGCGCGATTCTCCGCCCAGTCCGTCTCCATGATGCCCAGGCCCTGGTCCTCGAGTGCGAGCAGGAAGCCCTGCTCCTGCCAGAACTCCCGCAGCACCGGCCACACCGTTTCGGCGGTCGCGTCCACCACCAGCCAGCGCTGCGTTCCGGCGCGTTCGATGCGCGCCCCTTCGACAGGCTGCAGGACATCGGACGTCTGCGCCCTTGGCCGGTCCTGCTGGTACTCGGAATACGTGGCGGCACCGCGCACCGGGGCGTTGGGCAGCGCGAAGCGGTCGCTCGCGCTGGGCGCGGGCAACTCAGGGGGAATCTCTAGGGGTGCGGTCTGGCGCGCCGTCTTGTAATCGACCTTCTTGGTGGGAACGATCGTCCTCGAGCATCCAGCTGCGAGGAGCACGCCCAGCAACAGCCAGGCAACTGCAGGTCTACGCGTCATGTGATCCAGGGAATAGTCATCGGGCCGGCGATCACGCTGGCTGCGTCCGCGCGCCGACCTGGGCCTGCTCCATCGCCGAGCGCAACAGGTCGTGGAACGAAGACGACAGGGGCGTGAGCGGGAGTCGGATGCCGGGCGGGATGCGGCCCATCTGCTGCAGCACCCATTTCACCGGAATCGGGTTCGCCTCCACGAACAGGTGGCGGTGCAACCCCAGCAGGCTGTTGTTGAGCGAACGGGCGAGCGCGAGATCTCCAGCGAAGGCCGCCTTGCACATCTGCGCCATCGCCCGGGGGGCCACGTTCGCCGTCACGGAGATCACACCATCTCCACCCAGCAGGGTCAGAGCGAGGCAGGTTGCGTCGTCTCCGCTGTAGATGGCGAAGTCCTTCGATGCGCGACGGATGAGGTCCGAGCCGCGCTCCATGTTTCCCGTCGCGTCCTTGATGCCCACCACGTTCGGTACCTGCGCGAGACGAATCGCGGTGTCGTTGTGCATGTCGCACACCGTCCGTCCCGGCACGTTGTAGACGATCATCGGAATGTCCACCGCTTCGGCGATCGCCTTGAAATGCCGGTACAACCCCTCCTGCGTCGGCTTGTTGTAATAGGGAACCACCGAAAGGGTCATGTCCGCGCCCGACTTCTTGGCGAAGGCCTGCAACTCGATCGCCTCCCGCGTCGAATTGGCGCCGGTGCCCGCGACGACCGGCACCCGGCCGCGCACCTGCTCCACGGCCGTCTTGATCAGGAGACAGTGCTCCTCGAAATCGACGCTCGGAGATTCGCCTGTGGTGCCGACCACCACGATGCCGTTCGTGCCCTCCTCGACGTGCCAGTCGACGAGTCGGCGGAACGCCTCGAGGTCGAGGCTTCCGTCCTCGTGCATCGGCGTCACGATCGCGACCAGGCTGCCTCTCAACATGATTTCCTCCGATGGATGCGCCGTCCTCGGCGCACTCGCAAGGGCGCTAGTTTAACCGAAGCCACCTGGAGGTTCACTCGTCGACAGCGTGCGCGGGCACCTCCGACGCGGCGATCGCGCAGATGCGCTGCACCAGCGCCGGCTTGGGACGCATCGTGTAGCAATCCTCGTAGGCCAGTACGCGCAATCCCTCGGCGGCACGCAGGAGTTCCCCGGGCTGGAGCAGGAAATCCGGATTGGCCGGCCGCCCATAACGCTCGTTTCCGGCGGCGAACGTCTCGTAGATCAGCACGCCGCCTGGCGCCAGCGCTGCACGCAGGACCGGAAACAGCGGTCGGTGCAGGTAGTTGGTCACCACCACGGCGCCGAACCCGCCCGGCGCGAACGGCCAGGCGCCGTTCTCGAGATCGGCGCAGACGGGGCGCACGCCAGCGATGTCGGCAAGCGAGGCAAGCGCATCGGCGTCACGATCCACCGCGACCACGTCGCGGCCGGCAAGCGCAAGCAAGCGCGCGTGCCGGCCGAAGCCGCAGGCGACGTCGAGCACCGGCAGCGTCTGCGGAACGAGCCGGGCGAAGCGCTCGACCCATCGGGATGGCGACGTGGCCCCGTTCATCGTCTCAGCCCATTGCCAGCGCACGCAGGAGGCGGTCAATCGCGAACATCGCCTGCTCGAACAGACCCGCCAGTGCGGGGCCGATGTAAGGCGCCGCGAGGTACAGCGCCACGAAGCCGGTCACCAGCGTGATGGGGAAGCCGATGGCGAAGACGTTCAACTGCGGCGCCGCGCGAGACATCACGCCTACCGCGACGTTCGCGACCAGGACGGCGCCCACGATCGGCAGGGAGATGAGCACCCCTGCGCTGAAGATCACGCTGCCCCAGTCGACGAGCGTGCGCCAGCCGAGCGCACGCACCGGGCCCACTTCCACCGGCAGCATGCGGAAGCTCTCGCTCAACGCGGTCAGCACGACGAAATGACCGTTGATCGACAGGAACACGAGAATCGCGAACAAGCCCACGACCTGGCCCACGACCGCCGTCTGCGCGCTGGTCTGCGGATCGAAGAACACGGCGAAACCCAGGCCCATCTGCAGCCCGGCCAGCTGCCCCGCGGTCTCCGCCGCGGTGAGCGCGATGCGCACGGCGAAACCCATGGCGAGTCCGATCAGCAGCTGCTGCACGCCGATGAGGACACCCTCCGCGGAGGCCGGCTCGACGTTCGGCATGGGCGGCAGCACCGGCGCAAGCAGCAGGGTGATGAAGATCGCGAGTCCCACCTTCGCCGAGATGGGCGTGGCGTTGTTGCCGAACAGCGGATCGGCGATCAGCACGCCCAGCACGCGCAGGAACGGAAACAGGAATGCGGCGATCCATGCGTACCACTGTGCGGTGGAGATCTCGAGCATCGGGCGCCGCCACCTTGCTCCTACCCGATCACCGACGGAAGCGACACCAACAGCCGGCGGGTGAAATCGACCATCAGGCCGATCATCCAGGGGCCGGCAAGGACTGTGACGGCGAAGATCGCGATCAGCTTCGGTATGAACGACAAGGTCATCTCGTTGATCTGCGTGGCCGCCTGGAACACGCTCACCAGCAACCCGGTGCCGAGCGCAGTGAGAAGTAGCGGCGCGGAGACCAGCAGGGTGACCTCGAGGGCCTGCTGAACGAGGTTCAATACGATCTCGGGGTTCATGCGCTCACGGTCCGGTGTAGAAGGTCTGTACCAGCGATCCGATCAACAGGTTCCATCCGTCGACCAGCACGAACAGCATGAGCTTGAACGGAAGGGAGATGATCACCGGCGAGAGCAACATCATGCCCATCGACATCAGCACGCACGCCACGACCAGGTCGATGATGAGAAACGGGATGAACACGATGAAGCCGATCTGGAATGCCGTCTTCAGTTCGCTGATGGCGAACGCGGGCACCAGCACGCGCATCGGGACGTCGTCCGGGCTCTGCAGTTCGGGCTGGCCCGCGAGGCGCGCGAACAGGGCGAGATCCGATTGCCGCGTTTGCCGAAGCATGAACTGCCTGAGCGGAATCGAGGCGCGCTCGATTGCCTGCGGGAACTCCATCCGCTGCTCGGAGAACGGCACGTAGGCTTCCTGATACACGCGCTCGAACACCGGCCCCATGATGAAGAAGGTGAGGAACAAGGAGAGACCGATCAGGACCTGATTCGGCGGTGCCTGGGTCGTGCCGAGGGCCTGACGCAGGAGGGAGAGCACGATGACGATGCGCGTGAACGACGTCATCATCAGCAGGATCGCAGGCAGGAAAGTAAGCGAGGTGAGGAAGAGCAGCGTCTGCAGCGTGAGCGAGAACGTCTGCCCGCCGCCGGGCGCCGGCGTGCTGGTGATGGCGGGCAGCGCCGCCTGGGCAGCCGCCTCGCCGGCGAACAGGCCGGCGATCGCCGCCACCGATGCCAGGCGCGGCACCATCCGCATTCAGCCCCTCTCGCTGCGGCCGTGCCGCATCTGGGAGAGCACGCGCGCAAACCCGGACGGCTGCGTGGGCAACACTGTCTCCCCGGGCGGGCGAGGCATGCTGTGCACCAGGGTGACGTGGCCGGAGGCGACGCCGAGCAGCAGCCAGGTGTCCTGGATCTCGACCACGACCAGGCGCTCCCGCGGCCCCACCATCACGCCGCCGATCACCTTGAGCGCGCCGCCCGCGCCCGCATGTCCCGGCGCCAGGCGTCGCAGGATCCAGGCGAAGAGCGCGATCGCACCCAGCACCAGGAGCAGTGCGAACACGACCTGCAGCAGGCCAAAGACGGAACCGTACGAAGGGGCCACGGGCGTATCCGCGGCAAGGGATGTGACGGCGAATCCGGCGGCGGCGACGGTCAGGCACAGGATGCGTGCCCGTCCGGCCCTGTTCATGACAGCGGCGTCACCGCTGCAGTCGCCGCACGCGCTCTTCGGGCGCGATGACGTCCGTCAAGCGGATGCCGAACTTGTCGTTGACGACGACGACCTCGCCCTGGGCGATGAGGCAGCCGTTGACCAGAACATCGAGCGGTTCGCCAGCGAGGCGGTCGAGCTCGACGATGGAACCCTGCGCGAGCTGCACGAGGTTGCGGATTGCGAGCTTGGTGCGACCGAGCTCGACGGTGAGGTGAACGGGGATGTCGAGGATGAGTTCGAGCCGCTCGGGCGCGACGTTGACCGGTCCGTCGGAACGCAACTCGGGAAACACCTGTGCGTGCGCCGACTCTGCGTTCGCGTCGGCGGCGCCACTCGCCGCTGACTGTTCGGCCATTGCCGCGGCCCAGTCGTCCGCGCTGATGTCGCCTTCTGCTTCACTCTCGGCCATGGCCCACCCGTCCCGCTTCTAACCGTCCGCGCCAGGGTTTCCCAGCGGGCGCTCCACCTTGAGTGCGTAGTGCCCGTTCACCACGCCGTAGCGACCCTGCACGACCGGAACGCCATCGACCTCGGCACTGATGGAATCGGGGAGGTCGAGCGCGATCACGTCTCCCGGCTGGAGCGACATCAGCTGTCGCAGGGTCACCGTCGCTGTCGCCAGCATCGCCTTGACCTGGACTTCCGCGTCGTAGACGTGCGCGGAGAGCAGCGCCGTCCATCGATCGTCGGTCTCGCTGCGGTCGGCCTGCACACCGCTGTAGATCACGTTGCGGATCGGTTCGAGCATAGCATAGGGGATGCAGACGTGAAAATCGCCGCCCCCGCTACCGAGATCGATGCTGAAGCTGACAGCCACCACCACTTCCGAAGGAGTGGCGATGTTGGCGAACTGCGTGTTCATTTCCGAGCGCACGTACTCGAACTCGAGCCCGTGCACCGGCTGCCACGCCTTGCCATAGCAGTCGAACACGATATCGAGCAGCCGGCGGACGACGCGCATCTCCGTGGGGGTGAAGTCGCGCCCCTCGACGCGCGTGTGGAAGCGGCCCTGACCGCCGAACAGGTGATCGATGACCTGGAAGACCAGCGTCGGCTCGATCACCATCAGCATGTATCCGCGCAGCGGGCGCGCCTGGACGACGTTGAGATTGGTCGGTACGACCAGATTGCGGACGAACTCCGAATACTTCAGCACCCGGACGGGGCCGACGGAGATCTCGGTGTTCCTGCGCGTGAAGTTGAACAGTTCGATGCGCAGGAGCCGCGAGAAGCGCTCGTTGATGAGCTCCAGCGTGGGCATGCGCCCACGCACGATCCTTTCCTGGCGTCCGATGTCGTAGGGGCGGACACCCTGCTCGCCCTCGGGCGGGGCCGACTCTTCCTGCTCGCCGCTTACGCCTCGCAGCAGCGCATCGACTTCTTCCTGGGAGAGGATGTCGTCGGCCATCTCACCTACTGGATGACGAACGAGGTCAGCAGCACTTCCTGCACCCCCTCGCTCTCATCGTCGCCATGGCTGTCGGCGGCATGCGCGTCGCCGCCGCCGGACTTGGTTTCGATACCCAGAGGTCCATTCACCGCCGCACGGATTTCATGGCGCAACTGGTTCTTCCCCTCCAGCGTGCCGAGGTCCTCGACGTTCTTGCTGGACAGCAGCAGGAGCACGCCGTTGCGGATCTCCGGCAGGTGCGCCTTGATCTGGTCCCCGATTCCCGCTTCCGACACCTTGAGGTCGATCCCCACTTGCAGGTAGTGCTGCACTTCACCAGCCAGATTGACCACGAACGGCTCGAGCGTCACGAACACCGGAGGATGCTTGGGCTTCGGCTTTTCGGCTTCCGCCGCGTGCTCCGCATCGCCCTTGGACAGGAAGAACCACGCCGCCCCGCCGCCTCCCACCAGCAACACCACCACCACTCCGATGATGGCGATCAGAAGGCCCTTCTTCTTCTTTCCGCTGCCCTCGCCTTCGCTCTTGGCTTCCGTCTTGTCCGACATTGTCGACTCCTCTCAGGTCCGGTGAACGCGGCGTGGTGCCGCCACATCCGCATTTACGGCCCGGATCCCTTCAATGTGAGGGCGGGCAGTCCAAACCAGAGAAAAAACAAGACGCTTTGCGATGCAGTTTAGGTGCTTTCTAGAGGCAAAGCAAGGCTCGCCCGGGACCGGGCGCGTGCATGCGCGTCGATCGACACGCGATGCGCTCAGGCGTAGGTGTCGACCAGGCCGATGCCGGCGTGTCGGGGAGTCCAAGCACGCGGCCCGGATGCAGCCAGGGGGTGTTCGGCCTCGTGCCGCTCCGGGCCATGCCGTTGCGATCGATCGCCTGTCTGCTCCTGGTGTCCGGGGTGGGTTTCGCCACCCACGGTCACGTTGCCCAGTTCGAGGCCGATGGCGTGGATCATGTCCTGCAGGCGCGGAATGCTCGACTGCAGCGCTTCGCGCACGCCCGCGTGCGCGGCGATCAGCGTGACGCTCGCCTGCTCGCCCTCGATGCTGAGCCGGACCTCGACGGGCCCGAGGTGTGGGGGATCGACGCGCAATTCGGCGACCTGACGGTTGTTGGACGCCATCCACAACACGCGTTCGCCGAGGTCGTTCGCAAAGGCGCGGCGGCCGAACGTGACCGGTTCGTCCAGGGGATGCGCCGCGGCGGCTTGCGCCGGCGGCGCGAAGGATTCGGGTTTGCGCTCGAGGGCGTTGTGCAGCGAGAGCTCGGCCTGCGGAGAAGCCGTCGCCGGCACCTCGCCGCTGCGACGGTCGCCGCTCTGGCGCTCGCCGCCCAGTTCCCACGTGAACCGACTGTCATGGCGGGCAACGTCTGCCGCGCGGGCCAGCGTGCTTTCGGTTCCGCTGGGCAGCGCACCAGCCGAACGCCCGTTTGGCGCTTCCTCGATGACGGCGCTTTCGACTGCACCATCGGCAGGCGCTGTGCGAACCGCACGTGCCGGGTTGGCGTCCCCGGTGGATGGCGCCGATACGTGGGGGACGGCAGCCTGAAGTGCCAGCGCAGCGGGATCCGCGGCGATGGCATGCCGGTCGTCCGCCTCCTGCTCTGCGGTGTCGCTGTCCGCCGCCGCATCGGAACGGCCGAACGAGATCGCTTCAGAAGCGGATCCGCCGAGTTGCCGCGCCAGTACGGCCTGGAAGTCCAGACCGGCGTCGCCGTTGCCGGTCAGGCCGGCGGCGACGCCGGCCTCGTTGCCGGAGACGGGAAGCTGAAGCGTACGAAGGGTCAGCGATTCGGGCATTTGCAGCGGTTCAATAGCGAGTGTCGGGGCCGTCTTTGCAATGCCCGTGCCATCGCGTCCCGGACCATACTTCTCGCTATTTCATCGACTTGCTTCATCGCCGCGCGCACGGCGACCGGCAAATTCATCCTGTTGCTTCTGCTCTCGTTTGCCGTCGCGCACCGCCTCGTCAGCGAGGTGGCGCGCCTTCAGCACATCCATCGCCTGCTCGCGCTTGCACAGGTCGAGCCACTCCTTGTGCTGCGCCGCCCACGCATCCTGGCTGCGCTGAACTTCTGCTGCCTGCAGTTCGATCGCGCGTTCGAGCTTCGCGAGGAAGGCGCGGAAGTCCTGGTGGCGTGCCTGATCGAGGCCGGCCTGCAGCGCCACACGGAACTGTTCGCGGTAGTCGGCGAGGAATCGGTTCAACTGATCCAGTCGATCCTGGGCATCGGCGCGCCGCTGCGCGAGCTTCTGCAGTTCGACGGTGGCGCTGTCCAGACGTCGGCGAGCCAGCTCGAGCACCGGTTCCAGACGAAAGCCGCGCGCCACGTCAGCCACCCACCAGTTCACCCAGGCGCTGGCGGCTTGCCGCGTACGGTGCTGCCTCGAGCAGGTCCTGCTGGAGGAAGGCTGCGAGTTGCGGGTACATCGCCACGGCACGATCGAGCAGCGGGTCGTTACCGCGCACATAGGCGCCTACGGCAATCAAGTCCCGGGAGCGGCGATACGCGGAGAACAGCTGCTTGAAGCGGCGCGCTTCGTCCAGCTCGACCGGCTGGAGCAGGTCGGTCATCACCCGGCTGATCGATGCCTCGATGTCGATGGCCGGATAGTGCCCCTGCTCGGCGAGGTCGCGCGTGAGCACGACATGGCCGTCGAGAATCGCCCGGGCGGCATCGGCCACCGGATCCTGCTGGTCGTCGCCCTCCGTGAGCACCGTGTAGAAGCCGGTGATCGAGCCGCGACCGTCCTGTCCGTTGCCGGCGCGCTCCACCAGTTGCGGCAGCTTCGCGAATACCGAAGGCGTGTAGCCCCGGGTTGCGGGTGGTTCGCCGATCGCCAGGCTGATCTCGCGCTGTGCCATCGCGTAGCGGGTGAGCGAATCCATGATCAGCAGCACGTGCTTGCCCTGATCGCGGAAGTATTCGGCCACCGCCGTGGCGTAGGCCGCGCCGTGCAGGCGCAGCAGCGGCGGGCTGTCCGCAGGGGCCGCCACGACCACGGCGCGCCGCCTGCCCTCCTCGCCGAGGATGCTCTCGATGAACTCGCGCACTTCGCGCCCCCGCTCGCCGATGAGACCCACCACCACCACGTCTGCGGTGGTGTACCGCGCCATCATTCCGAGCAGCACGCTCTTGCCCACGCCGCTGCCGGCGAACAATCCCAGCCGCTGCCCGCGCCCAACGGTGAGCAGGGCGTTGATGGCACGCACCCCCACGTCGAGCACCTGACGGATGGGCGCCCGGTCGAGGGGATTGGAGGTGCGGCTGTGCAGCGGGACGTGCCGGTCGAGGGCGAGGGGCCCGCGCTCGTCGAGCGGGCGCCCGGCACCGTCGACGACACGGCCGAGCATGCCCCACCCGACGGGCACCTGCTTGGCGCGGTCCTGCGCGCGCCGGCGCGGGATGAAGTTCTCGCCCAGGCGCGGGGCGCGGGCGACGGCCGGATCCACCGGCACCACCAGCGCACCGGGCTTGAGGCCGTAGACGTCGGTCGAGGGCATGAGAAACAGGCGCTCGCCGTTGAAACCCACCACCTCGGCATCGACGCGCTGGCCACTGGGCGTCATGACGTAGCAGCTGTTGCCCACCGGGAGCTTGAGGCCCACCGCCTCCATGACCAGGCCGGCCACCCGCGTGAGTCGCCCGCACACCATGAACGGCTGCGTCGTGCGCAGCGCGCGTCTGCAGTCCTCGAGGTAGCGATCCCAGCGCGGTCGATGGTCCACGAGTGCTTGGCGGGAGGAGCGATCAGTCCCAGGCGTCGTCGCGCCCGAGCGCCGCGATCACCCGCTGCCAGCGCGTCTCCATGCTCGCATCCACCTCGGTGGACGAGGTTTCGAGCTTGAAACCGCCCCGCGTCAATTGCGCGTCCTCCACGATCTTCCACGGCACCGGCAGCACGTGCTCGTCGCCCGACAACTCGCGCAGCATGCGCGCATCGGCCGGATGCACGACCAGGGTGACCTGCTCGGACAGCGAAGGCAGACTGGCCACGCCTTCGCGCAGCGCTCCCAGGATGGCATCGGGCCTGACCCGCAGGTTCTCGCGCAGCACCAGCTTGGCCAGTTCTAGGCTCACGCCCAGCACGTCGTCGGCCAAGCGTTGTTCGACATCGCGCATGAGCGCCTGGAGACCCTCCAAGGTGCGCCGCAGGGCCTCGCGGTCGCGCTCGAGCACGCTGTCGAGCTCGGCCCGCACCGCCGCCGCGCCGGCGCGGCGGCCCTCCTCGCGCGCCTGCTCGAGTTCGGCGGCCCG
>CAYLTE010000145.1:0-10988 GCA_964386195.1 uncultured Burkholderiales bacterium
GCGGCAAGCACGTCGTCGTCATCGGCGGCGGCGATACCGGCTCCGACTGCGTGGGCACTTCCAACCGGCACGGGGCGCAGTCGGTCACCCAGTTCGAACTGCTGCCCATGCCACCGCAGATCGAGCAGGGCAACCCGGTGTGGCCGTACTGGCCGGCCAAGCTGCGGACCTCTTCGTCGCACGAGGAGGGTGCCAATCGCGACTGGGCGGTGACCACCAAGCGCTTCAAGGGAGAGAACGGCAAGGTCACGGCGCTGGTGGCGGCACGCGTCGAGTGGAAAAAGGATGCGGCGACAGGCCAGATGAAGATGATCGAGGTCGAGGGTTCGGAGTTCGAACTGCCCGCCGATCTGGTCCTGCTCGCGATGGGATTCGTGAATCCGGTGCACCAGGGGCTGCTCGACGAGATCGGCGTCGCCTACGATCCGCGCGGAAACGTTTCCGCCCCCACGGAGGGCGCGGGCGCCTACTGCACGTCGGTGGACAAGGTCTTCGCCGCCGGGGACATGCGCCGCGGACAGTCGCTGGTGGTCTGGGCGATCCGCGAGGGCCGGCAGTGTGCCCGTGCGGTGGACGAGTTCCTGATGGGGTCGTCGACGCTGCCGCGTTGACCGCCAGGCGCGCGCAGAGATGATGTCCCGACCGAAGAACGACACGTTCCTGCGCGCGCTGCTGCGCCAGCCCACGCCCTATACGCCGATCTGGATCATGCGCCAGGCCGGGCGCTATCTGGCCGAGTACAACCAGACGCGCGCGCGTGCCGGCAGCTTTCTCGAGCTGTGCAAGAGCCCGGACCTGGCGACCGAGGTGACCCTCCAGCCGCTCGCGCGTTTTCCGCTCGACGCGGCGATCCTGTTCTCCGACATCCTCACCATCCCCGACGCCATGGGGCTGGGTCTGTACTTCGCGGAGGGAGAGGGACCGCGCTTCGAGCGGCCGCTGCGCGAGGAATGGGAGATCCGCGATCTGAGCGTGCCCGACCCCTCGGTGCATCTGCGCTACGTGCTCGACGCCGTCGGGCAGATTCGCCGTGCGCTCGACGGCGAGGTGCCGCTGATCGGCTTCTCCGGCAGTCCGTTCACGCTCGCCTGCTACATGATCGAGGGACGCGGCAAGACCGAGTTCGCGCAGACCAAGCGCATGCTGTACACACGTCCGGATCTGCTGCACCGAATCCTCGAGGTCAACGCCCGCTCGGTGATCGCCTACCTCAACGCGCAGATCGAGGCCGGCGCACAGGCGGTCATGGTGTTCGACACCTGGGGCGGGATGCTCTCGCATGCGGCCTACCGCGAGTTCTCGCTGTCGTACATGCAACAGATCATGGACGGCCTCGTACGGACCCGCGACGGGCAGGTGGTGCCCCGCATCGTCTTCACCAAGGGTGGTGGCCTGTGGTTGGAAGCGATGGCGCAGATCGGCGCCGATGCGCTCGGGCTCGACTGGACCATCGACATCGGCGAGGCGCGGCGGCGCGTGGGTCAGCGCGTCGCCCTGCAGGGCAATCTCGATCCATCGGTATTGTTCGCGCCCGCCGAGGTGGTGCGGGCGGAAGCGGGCAAGGTCCTGCAGTCCTTCGGCAACGGCCCGGGACACGTGTTCAACCTCGGGCACGGCGTGTCGCAGTTCACGCCGCCTGAACACGTCGCCGCGCTGGTGGATGCCGTTCACGAGCTGAGTCGGCCGCTGCACGCGGCGTGAGCGCGTCCGCGCATGCCGGAGAGGGCGCGCAGCCCGTTCCGGACGGGCTGCGCCACGACGTGGAGCGCCCCCACGTGCAAGGTAGTTCGACCGCGCCCGCCGTCGCGCGCGTCGCGCTCGACGTCCCGCTGCCGACACTGTTCGATTACCTGCTGCCTTCTGCCGCAGAACTGCGCGCAGCGCCGCTCATCGGGCGGCGGGTGCGCGTACCGTTCGGGCGCGGCAGCCGCATCGGCATCATCCTCGAGGCCGTTGCGCAGTCCAGCCTCCCCGTCGATCGCCTCAAGTCCGTGCTCGAAGTGTTCCACGACGAGCCGGCACTCGATGCGGACGTGCTAGACCTGCTGCAGTTCGCCACCCGCTACTACCACCATCCCATCGGCGGGTCGGTCTTCACCGCGCTGCCCCGGCGTCTTCGCGATGGCGCTCGCTCTACTTCACCCAGGGCCGAGGCGCTGCGCCTGACCGAGTCGGGCCATCTGCTCGCACCCGGTGCCGTATCGAAAAAGGCGGTGCTGCAGCGCCGTCTCCTGGATGCACTCGCGGCGCGCGCGCCGGTACCGATCGAGCGGTTGCAGCAAATTGGCGCCAGCGCGCGAAAAGTCCTGCGCGACTGGGTGCAATGCGGCTGGATCGAGGCGTGCGCGCTGGAAATGTCAGTCGCGTCTCCATCGGCTGCGCAACCGCCCGAGGTCGTGCCGACTCTCACGTCCGCGCAGTTGGGCGCGGTGCAAGCCGTGCTCGCAGCGCCCGCGCAGTTCGCGCCTTTCCTGCTGCGCGGCGTGACCGGCAGCGGGAAGACCGAGGTCTACCTCCATCTCGCGGCATCCTGCCTAGCGTCGGGACGCCAGGCGCTGGTGCTGGTGCCCGAGATCGGGCTCACACCCCAGCTTCTGCAGCGCTTCGAGGCGCGCTTTCCGGCGGCGGAGCTGATCGTGCTGCACAGCGATCTGTCCGAGGGGCAGCGCCTGCAGCGCTGGCGCGCGGCGCAGTCGGGACGCCCCTGCGTGGTGATTGGAACGCGACTGGCGGTGTTCACGCCTCTGCCCGGGCTCGGCCTCGTCGTGGTCGACGAGGAGCACGACCTGTCCTACAAGCAGCAGGAGGGACTGCGTTACTCCGCGCGCGATCTCGCCCTTCTGCGCGGGAAGATGCGCAGCGTGCCCGTGGTGCTGGGATCGGCGACGCCTTCGCTCGAGTCCTACGCGAATGTCCGTGCTGGCAGGTACCGTCTGCTCGAACTGCCGGAGCGTGCGGACGCCCGGCCTCCGCACATCCACTGCGTCGACACCCGTCGCATGCAGCTGCGGCACGGGCTTTCCGTGCACCTGCTCGATGCCCTGCGCGCTCGCCTGGAACGCGGCGAGCAGAGCCTGGTGTTCGTCAACCGTCGCGGATTCGCGCCCGCGCTCGTGTGTGCCGCGTGCGGCTGGACGTGTCCGTGCACGCGCTGCTCCGCCCGCCTGGTCGTCCACCTCAAGGCGCAGCAGCTGCGCTGCCACTATTGCGGGCACGTGCAGCCGGTGGTGCGCGCATGTCCGGATTGCGGCAACCAGGATCTGCTTCCCGCCGGTCACGGCACGCAGCGCATCGAGCAGGCGCTGCAGGAAGCGCTGCCGAACGCGCGCGTGCTGCGCGTGGATCGCGACACCACGCGCGGGCGCGAGGCGTTCTCGGCGCTGCATGCCCGTATCCGCGACCTTGAGGTCGACGTGCTCGTCGGCACCCAGATGATGGCCAAGGGCCACGACTTCCCCCGATTGACCCTGGTCGGCGTGATCAACGCCGACAGCAGCCTGTACAGCAGCGACTTCCGCGCCGCGGAGCGGCTGTACGCGCAGCTGACGCAGGTCGCCGGCCGCGCAGGCCGTGCCGAGTTGCCCGGCGAGGTGATCATCCAGACTGCCTTCCCGGATCATCCACTCTATGCCCACGTCTGCCGGCAGGACTTCCACGCCTTTGCGGAAGAGGCGCTGCAGGAGCGGCGCGAGATGCGCTTTCCGCCCTTCGCGCACCAGGCTCTGCTGCGCGCGGAGGCGACGCGCCGCGAGGCGGTCGAGGGCTATCTGCAGCGGGCCGCTGCGCACGGAGCGGCGCTGGGGCATGAGGTGGAAATCTTCGACCCGGTCGCTCCGCCGATCGCACGCGTGGCCGGGCGTGAACGCGCGCAGCTGCTCGTGCAGGCCGGCTCGCGCGTCGCGTTGCAGCGCTTCCTCGACGAGTGGGTGCCCAGTCTGCCGGACCGTTCCGTGCGCTGGTCGCTGGACGTCGATCCGGTCGACTACTGAGGCATTCGCCTCCTGGGGTCGAGGCAAGGCTTTATAATTCATCATTTTCCGACGCACCGCATGGCATCCCCCTCCGCGCAGGATCTCAAGGCCCATCTCACGTCCCTGTTCGCGCAGGCGCTCGGTCAGGTCGCGCCCGATCACGCGGCTGCGGTGTTCGCCCTCGAGCGGCCCAAAGTTGCCGAGCACGGAGATTTCGCCTGCAACCTGGCGCTGCAGCTCGCCAAGCCGCTCAAGCGCAACCCGCGCGAGCTGGCACAGGCGCTGGTCGCTGCACTTCCCGCATCGCCCGCGATCGAACGCACCGAGATCGCCGGCGCAGGCTTCGTGAACGTGTTCGTCACCGGTGCTGCGAAGCGCGCAGTGCTCTCCGACGTGCTCGCGCGCAAGCACGCCTACGGTCGTATCGGGCATGGCCAGGGAGCGCGGGTGCAGGTCGAGTTCGTGTCGGCCAACCCCACCGGCCCCCTGCACGGGGGTCACGGTCGCGGTGCGGCGTATGGCGCCAGTCTGGCGAACGTGCTGGAGTTCGCCGGGTTCGCCGTCGAACGGGAGTTCTACGTCAACGATGCCGGGCGACAGATGGACATCCTCGCCTTGTCCACGTGGTTGCGCTACCTGGAGATGCAGGGCGTGATCGTCGCCTTCCCACCGAATGCATATCAGGGCGAATACGTCCGCGAGATGGCCGCCGGTGTAGCCGCGGCGCACGGCAGCCGCTACGTGCGCAGTGCCGACGCGGTTCTCGCCGGCGTTCCTGCCGTGGACGAGGACGCCGAGGGGCACCTCGATGCCCTGATCGAGAATGCCAAGCGGGCACTGGGCGAAGACTACGAGTACGTGCACCAGTACGCATTGACCGAACAGCTGGGCGACTGCCGCAACGATCTGCAGGAGTTCGGCGTGCGCTTCGACCACTGGTTTTCCGAGCGGTCGCTGTACGAATCCGGCCACGTCGCGCATGCGCTGGAGAAGCTCGACCAGGCGGGACATCTCTACGTCCAGGACGGTGCGCGCTGGTTTCGCTCCACGTCCTTCGGCGACGAGAAGGATCGGGTGGTCCAGCGCGAGAATGGCCAGTACACCTACTTTGCCTCGGACATCGCGTATCACCTGAACAAGTTCGAGCGCGGTTTCGAGCGGGTCATCGATGTGTGGGGTGCGGATCACCACGGCTACATTCCGCGGGTGCAGGGCGCATTGCAGGCCCTGGGCGTGGACGCACGGCGCCTGACCGTGGCCCTGGTGCAGTTCGCCGTGCTGTATCGCGATGGCAAGAAGGCGTCGATGTCGACGCGCTCGGGAGAGTTCGTCACGCTTCGCCAGTTGCGCGGCGAAGTCGGAAACGATGCCGCGCGCTTCTTCTATATCCTGCGCAAGAGCGATCAGCATCTGGACTTCGACCTCGACTTGGCGAAGTCGCAGAGCAACGAGAACCCGGTGTACTACATCCAGTACGCCCATGCGCGCATCTGCAGTGTGCTCGAGGAGTGGGGGGGTGCGGCTGGCGATCTCGAGGCGGTTCCGCTCGACGTCCTGGAGAGCGCGGCAGAACTCGCGCTGCTGCGCCAGCTGATGGAGTTTCCGCAGGTCGTCGAGGACGCAGCACGGGATCTCGCGCCACACGCGGTGGCCTTCTACCTCAAGGACCTAGCCGGCGCATTCCACAGCTACTACAACTGCGTTCGCTTCCTCGTCGAGGACGATGCGGTCCGCCACGCCCGCCTCGCGCTCGTGCTGGGTATCCGGCACGTGCTGCGCAATGGCCTCACCCTTCTCGGCGTGCGTGCGCCGGAGAAGATGTAGCGCGACGGACGACGACGATGGCACATGCGCGCAGGCGTGGAAGCGGCCATCCGCTACTGACCGGAATGAGCATCGGTCTGCTGCTAGGACTGGCGCTCGCGCTCGCGCTGGCCGTGTATCTCTACAAAGTCAGTCCGTTTTCCCGAACGTCCGAGGAACCGATGCCCAGGATTCCTGCCGGTTCCGAGAAGCCCAAGCCCCCACCGTTCGGAATGCCCACCGGCGAACTGCCTCCGGCGCCTCCACCGGTCCAGAGCCGGCCGGTACCGATCGACCCTCCCAGGGGCGTGGACGACATCCTGCCCCGCTCGGATCCTCAGCGCGCCGGGCGCGAGGCACCGACCGCCATGAGCAGGCCGGTCTACTTCCTGCAGGCCGGATCCTTCCAGCGCGCGGAAGATGCTGACAACCTGAAGGCGCAACTTGCGTTAACCGGTCTGGAGGCGACGATCGTCGCGGCGAGCGTCCCCGACAGGGGGGTGTGGCACCGGGTTCGGATCGGCCCCTTCACCGATCAGGGCTCGTTGCAGAGTGCACGGGCACTGCTGCGCGACCATCGCATCGAATCCACGGTCATCACCATGACCGAGGAGCAACTGCGCAATTCGGCGCAGGGCGCCCAGCGCCCATAACGAAGAGGAGTGGACATGCAACTGAGCAAATTCGTCGCTGCGGCCTGGTTCTCCATCCTGGCGATCCTGTGCGCCCCGGCGGTACAGGCCCAGCAACCGGTCTCGGGAAAGGAGTATCAGGTCCTCAGCCAGCCGCGTCCGACCGACACCGACAAGATCCTCGTCGTCGAGTTCTTCTCCTACGCCTGCCCGGCGTGCGCCAATTTCGAGCCCTACCTGCAGCAGTGGGTGAAGCGCAAGCCCGCCGACGTCGAATACCAGGCGGTGCCGATGGCGTTCCGCGACACCTGGGTGCCGCTCGCGAAGATGTTCTTCACGCTCAAGATCATGGGACTGCAGGACAAGTACCACACCCGCATCTTCGATGCGATCCACAAGCAGGGCGTGCAGCTCGACACCGACAAGCAGGTGTCCGACTGGATCGGGAAGCAGGGCGTGGACGTGGCGAAGTTCAAGAGCATCTACAACTCGCCTGGCGTCGACAGCAAGGTGGGCGCGGCCACCCACCTGGGCAAGCAGTACGGCATCAACGGGACGCCCGCAATCGGCGTGAACGGAAAGTACTGGACCAGTCCGAGCCTGGTGTTCAAAGCCGGCGCCAAGGACATCGACCGCTTCTTCTTCGTTCTCGACCAGCTGGTCGAGCAGGAGCGGGCGAAGGCGAAGTCGGCGAAACGCTGAACCGGCAGGGGGGCGCATGCAGTCCAAGCGCCGCCGGCTGGTTCTCGCGGCAGCGGCCTTGCCGCTCGCCGCGCGCGCCGCGGACGCGTTCGAGCCCTTCGAGGGCGTCGATTTCCGCGCGATCTCCCCGCAGCCGACCCCGAATCCCGGCCGCATCGAGGTCGTCGAGTTCTTCTACTACGGGTGCAAGTGGTGTTACGAGGCGCAGCCGTACGTGGACGAATGGCTCGGGCGCAAGCCCTCGGACGTCGACTTCCGCTATCAGCCCGCGATCCGAAACACGCGCTGGCTGGTCCTGACCAAGGCGTTCTTCGTGCTGCAGGCGCTCGGAGAACTACCGCGCCTGCACACTGCCCTCTATCGCGCCTATCACCGGGACGACGTCAACGTCGAAGACGAGGCGGTGCTCACCGGGTGGGCCCTCAAGCAGGGCATCGAACTCAAGCCCTTCGAACAGCTGCTCGCCTCGGACGAGATCATGGCCAAGGTGCAGCGCGCGCGTGAAGCGACCTACGCCTACGGCGTCGAGTCGACCCCGTCGATGGCGGTCGACGGGCGCTACCTCACGAGCAGCGGCATGGCCGGTGGCGTCGTCCAGATGATGGAGGTGGTGGAGGCGCTCGTGCGGCAGGTGCGCGAGGCGCGCAAGGGCGCACCCGGCCGGTGAGCCCGCCGCGGGTGCTCATCACTGGCGCATCGAGCGGAATCGGCGAGGCGCTGGCGCGCGAGTACGCAAGGCGCGGCGCGCGTGTCGGCTTGGTGGCACGGCGATCCGACCGGCTCGCGGCGCTCGCCGAGGCGCTGCCCGGCGGGTGCGCGACCTACCAGGCCGACGTACGCGATGCCGACAGCATGAAGCGGGTGGCCGAGCGCTTCGTCGCCGAGCACGGCGGTGCCGACGTGGTGATCGCCAACGCCGGCGTGTCGGCCGGTACTCTTACCGAGCACGGCGAGGACCTGGCGGTGTTCCGAGAGATCATGGAGATCAACGTGCTCGGCATGGTGCACACGTTCGCGCCGTTCCTGGCGGCGATGCGCGCTGCCCGGGCGGGGACCCTGGTCGGGATTGCGAGCGTAGCCGGGATTCGCGGGCTTCCGGGTGCAGGAGCGTACTCGGCGTCGAAGAGCGCGGCCATCGCGTACCTCGAGAGCCTTCGCGTGGAGTGCCATGGGAGCGGGGTGCGGGTGCTGACCATCGCACCCGGCTACATCGCCACGCCGATGACGCACGCCAATCCGTATCCCATGCCCTTCATCCTGCCGGCCGATGTGGCCGCCAGCCGCATGGTCGATGCCATCGACCGTGGCCGGTCGTATACGGTCGTTCCCTGGCAGATGGGCCTGGTCGCGCTGGGATTGCGTGCGCTGCCGCGCTGGCTCTACGACCGGCTGTTCGCCCGCGCCCCGCACAAGCCCAGGCGCGCATCCAGCTGAGCCGGTTCAGCGCAGCGGCATCTGCAGGATCTCCTCGAGGGCGCGCAGGGCTGGTTCGGGCGCGCCGACCTTGATCGTGTGCATGCCCAGGGCGCGCGCCGGCTTCAGATTGATCCCGAGATCGTCCAGATAGACAGCCTGCCGCGCTTCGATCCCCAGCGTTTCCAGAGCGATGCGGTAGAAGTCCGGGTCCGGCTTGCGCACTCCGATCTTGCGCGACTCGATCACCACGTCGAACAGGCGCAGCACCTCGGCCACCTCCGCGGCGCGTTCGTCGCTGGTGGGAAGCCCGTGTCCGCTGCCCGCATTGACGTTGTTGGTGAGGCAGGCGTTGCGGTAGACGCGTCCGCAGCGCTTCAGCGCTTCGACCATCTCGGGTCGGATGCGTCCATAGAGAAGTTTCACGACCTCGCGCCCGCTCACCGCGTGTCCGACGGCGCGCGCTTCGGCCGCGAACGCGCTGTCGAACGCATCGAGATCGATCTCGCTGCGCTCGAACCGCGCCCAGGCATTGGTGTCGGGGTTGCGCGCGTTGAGCGAGCGGATGAGATCCTCAGGCAGCCCGCGCGCGCGCTCGTACTCCCGAAAGGCATCGAAGGGACTGTCCGTCAGCACCCCGCCGAAGTCCCACAGCACGGCGCGGATGGCATCGTTCGCCAACGTGTTTCAGTCCCGCTACGGCTTCGTCTTCTTGTACCGGTCGATCGCGCGCTTGAGCTCCTTGTGCTCCTCGCACGGGATGGGCGTGCACAGCTTCTGCAGCTCGGCGAGGTGCAGTTCTGCCTTGTCCAGATCGCCCACCATCAGGTAGGCCTCGCCGACGTACTCGTGGGCGTGCCTGTTGGCGGGATCGAGCCTGAGGGCCTCGTCGTAGGCGGCGAAGGCGGCTTCCATGTTGCCGAGCTTGCGGTTGGCGAAGCCGAGCCAGTTGCGTGCGTCGGCATTGTTCGGTTCGGCCGCCGCCGCCTTGCTCAGGTGATCCACGGCGGCGTTCCAGTCCTGCTTGTCGATGGCTTCCCTTCCCGCCTTGAGGTCGGCGTTGTCGCTCGCCTCGACGTCCACATCGCCCATGTTGGCATGGGCAAGCCCCGCGCAGAGCGCGAGGATCAGGGTCAGTTTGTGTGCGCGCATGGCATCTGCCTCGTCAGGTTGTAGTCTGCCGCGTCGTGGCGCCGAAGAACCCCGCCGCCTCCAGCTCGTCCGTGAGCGCGCGGTAGTCCTGCGCGCCTTGGCTCGACGAGGAGAAGGCGAAGATGTCCTTGCCGTGCATCGGACTCTCCGCCAGCGCCACGTTCTCCTTGATCACCGTCCTGCACAGGCGATCGCCGAAGCGCTGCTGCAGGGTGCGGTGGATCTCTGCCGTCAGGCGCCGCCGTGCATCGTAGCGCGTCACCACGACCCGCCGTTCGAAGCGCTTGCCCAGCCGCGTCTCGAGCACGTCGAGCGCAGCCGTGAGCTTGTTCGCGCCTTCGAGCGAGAGGAAATCCGCCGCGACCGGCAACAGCACCCGATCGGCGGCAAGCAGCGCATTCAACGATAGCACGCCCAACGCGGGCGAGCAGTCGAGCAACACCGGCCGCGAGACGGCCAGCGCGGCCAGCCCCTCCTTCAACCGGCGTGAGATCGTCATGTCGTTGCCGTGCAGCGCCTCGATCTTGGACAGGTCGAAGGAACCTGGAACGAGTTCGGCGCCCGAGGGGTGCTGCCGGATCAGGTCGGCGAGCGGTGTGCCGTCCTTGAAGAACGCATACAGGCTGGCTTCGCGGGCGACGTTGCGCAGGCCCATGGCCAGCGTGAGGCTGGCCTGCGGATCGAGGTCGATGACGAGGGGATGTCGCTCGCGCACACTCAGCGCGGCGGCGAGGTTGAGGGTGGTGGTGGTCTTGCCGACCCCGCCCTTCTGATTGAATACGGCGACGATGCTCATCGCCCGGACCGGGCATCGTGGTACCCGCCGTCGGCGCGCCGTTCGGCGTACCGGGCGGTGCTGGCAGGCGGGCAGGCATGGCGGGCGGGAGGGACCGCCCGCCGTTGCGCTCGGTTACTCCACCGTGACTGACTTCGCCAGATTTCGCGGCTTGTCCACATCCGTGCCTCGTGCCAGCGCCGCATGATAGGCCAAAAGCTGCAGCGGCACCACGTGGAGGATCGGGCTGACATATCCGCGATTCTCCGGCAGGCGCAGGATGTGGACGCCCTCGGATTCCGGCACGTGGCTGTCGGCGTCGGCGAACACGTACAGGACACCGCCGCGCGCGCGCACCTCCTGGAGGTTGGACTTGAGCTTTTCCAGCAGCGTGTCGTTCGGCGCGATGGCGACCACGGGCATGTCGTTGTCCACCAGCGCCAGCGGGCCGTGCTTGAGTTCGCCGGCCGGGTAGGCCTCCGCGTGGATGTAGGAGATCTCCTTGAGCTTCAGCGCGCCTTCGAGCGCGATCGGGTAGTG
>CAYLTE010000146.1:0-10940 GCA_964386195.1 uncultured Burkholderiales bacterium
GTGATGTCGTTGCGCAGCTCGTCGAGCGTGTAGCCCACCGCCAGCTTGGCCGCGATCTTCGCGATCGGGAACCCCGTGGCCTTCGACGCCAGCGCCGACGAGCGGCTGACGCGCGGGTTCATCTCGATGACGATCATGCGCCCGCTGGCCGGGTCGATCGCGAACTGCACGTTGCTGCCGCCGGTGTCGACGCCGATCTCGCGCAGGATCGCGATGGAGGCGTTGCGCAGCAGCTGGTATTCCTTGTCGGTCAGCGTCTGCGCCGGCGCGACCGTGATCGAGTCGCCGGTGTGCACGCCCATCGGGTCGAGGTTCTCGATCGAGCAGACGATGATGCAGTTGTCCTTGCGGTCCCTCACCACCTCCATCTCGAACTCTTTCCAGCCGATCACCGACTCCTCGACCAGGAGTTCCTTGGTCGGCGATGCCTCGAAGCCGCGTTCGCAGATGGTGATGAACTCCTCGCGGTTGTAGGCGATGCCGCCGCCGCTTCCGCCCAGCGTGAAGGAAGGCCGGATCACCACGGGAAAGCCGAGCGCTGCCTGCACCTGCATCGCCTCTTCCATGCTGTGGGCGAGGCTGGAACGCGGGCTGGCCAGCCCGATGCGCGTCATCGCGCCCTTGAACTTCTCGCGATCCTCGGCCTTATCGATGGCCTCCTTGCTCGCGCCGATCAACTGCACGCCGTACTTCTCCAGTACGCCATGCTTGGCCAGATCGAGCGCGCAGTTGAGCGCCGTCTGCCCACCCATGGTGGGCAGGACCGCGTCCGGACGTTCGATGGCGATCACCTTCTCGACCATCTGCCAGTTGATGGGCTCGATGTAGGTGGCGTCCGCCATCTCGGGGTCGGTCATGATCGTGGCGGGGTTCGAATTCACCAGGATCACCCGGTAGCCTTCCTCGCGCAGCGCCTTGCACGCCTGCGCGCCGGAGTAGTCGAACTCGCATGCCTGGCCGATGACGATCGGGCCGGCGCCGATGATCAGAATGGATTTGAGGTCGGTGCGTTTTGGCATGTTCGGGAAGCAGGGACTGGGGACTGGGGATTGGGGACTGGAGGGCACCTCGCCGCTGCGTGATGCCTCTCCCCAGCCCCCAGCCCCTAACCCCCAGCCCCTATCTGTGCTCCTTCTGCATCAGCGAGATGAAACGATCGAACAGATAGTCCACGTCGTGCGGCCCGGGGCTCGCCTCAGGATGGCCCTGGAAGCAGAACGCGGGGCGGTCGGTGCGCTGGAAGCCCTGCAGCGTACCGTCGAACAGCGACTTGTGCGTGACCAGGCAGTTGTCGGGCAGTGTCGCGGTGTCCACCGCGAAACCATGGTTCTGGCTGGTGATCATCACGCGCCCGGTCTGCAGGTCCTGGACGGGATGATTCGCGCCGTGATGACCGAACTTCATCTTCACGGTCCGCGCCCCGCTCGCCAGCGCCATCAACTGGTGGCCAAGACAGATGCCGAACATCGGCACGGCGGCGTCGAGCAGTTCGCGAATCGCCCCGATGGCATAGTCGCACGGCGCCGGGTCGCCCGGGCCGTTGGACAGGAATACCCCGTCGGGTCGCAGCGCGAGCACATCGCGCGCGCTGGTCTGCGCGGGCAGCACGGTGAGGCGACAGCCGCGCTGCGCGAGCATGCGCAGGATGTTGCGCTTGACGCCGTAGTCGAACGCGACGACGTGGTGACGCGTCTCGCTCGCGACGCCGTATCCCTTGCCCAGAGCCCACTGCGACTGCGTCCACTCATAGCCCTGGGTGCAGCTCACCACCTTCGCCAGGTCCATACCCGACAGGCCGGGAAAGGCACGCGCTTGGGCAAGTGCGTGCGCTTCGTCGACGTTGCCGGCCATCAGGCATCCCGACTGCGCGCCCTTCTCGCGCAGGATACGGGTGAGCTTGCGTGTGTCGATGCCGGCGATCGCGAGCACGCCCTGCGCGCGCAGATAGTCGGGCAGATCGCGCTGGCTGCGCCAGTTGGACAGGCGCAGGGGCAGGTCGCGGATCACCAGACCCGAGGCGTAGATGCGATCGGACTCGACATCCTCGTCATTGATCCCCGTGTTGCCGATGTGGGGATAGGTGAGCGTGACGATCTGACGGCAGTAGGAGGGATCGGTGAGGATTTCCTGATAGCCGGTCATCGAGGTGTTGAACACCACCTCCCCCACCGATACGCCGTCGGCACCGATGGACTGCCCGCGGAATACGGTTCCATCCTGAAGGACGAGGATGGCGGGCGGAAAGTCGTTCACGAGAAACTCCTGGGCAGCGCCGTGCAGCCAACGGATCTGACAGACACTGAACCCGGGCAAACAGCGGACCCCCACAATCAGGGGTCCCCCGGGCAAACAGCGGACGTAGAAAAGCGGGAGCGCGCACCAGCACCGCCTCCCGCTTCGTTAACCCGGCATTATATGGCTCGCCCCCCTTCCGGGCAAGGAAGTGTCTCCGCTGCGGGAGCGGTCAGCGATTCAGCCCGAGCACATCGCGCATGTCGAACAGCCCGCACCGCCTGCTGGCGAGAAAGCGCGCTGCCCGCAGTGCGCCGAGCGCAAAGGTTGCGCGGCTGCTCGCCTTGTGCGTGATCTCGATACGCTCGCCGGTGCCCGCGAACAGCGCGGTATGGTCGCCCACGATGTCACCGCCGCGTACGGTGGCGAAGCCGATCGTGGTGTCCCTGCGCTCTCCGGTGTTGCCTTCGCGTCCGTAGACCGCCACCTCGTCGAGGTTGCGGCCGAGGGTCTGCGCGATGACCTCGCCCATCCGCAGGGCGGTGCCCGACGGCGCGTCGACCTTGTGCCGGTGATGGGCCTCGATGATCTCGATGTCGTACCCTGGATTCAGCACCTGCGTGGCGGTCTGAAGCAGGTTCAGCAGCAGCGTGACGCCCACGCTCATGTTCGGCGCCTGCACGATGGCCACGCCAGCGGACGCCTCGGCAATGCGCGCACGCTGTTCGGCACTGAGCCCCGTGGTGCCGATGACCATCTTCACACCGGCCCCCACGCAGGCGTCCAGGTGCTGCATGGTCCCCTCGGGCCGCGTGAAATCCACGAGCACGTGGGCACCGCGAAGGGCCGCCGGCACGTCGGCGCCGATGCGCACACCGCAGGGACTGCCGAGGAGTTCTCCTGCATCGCGCCCGATCAGGTCGCTGTCGGGGCGCTCGAGTGCGGCATGCAGGCGCATGTCGGGAGATTGGAAGACAGCTTCGAGCAGCGCGCGTCCCATGCGCCCGGCGCTGCCTGCGATCACCACGTGTAGAAGTGCCATCGGTCGATCGTCGTCAGCGTGGGTCGAGTGCGCTCTGGGCATCGCGCGCGCCGCCCTGCGCAGCAGGCGCAGCGGCCGCCTCGGGAACGTCGGTGACCGCGCGCACCAGGCGGTCGCCATCGAACCACACCGTCAGCCGCCGCTCGTGCTTGAGCTTGCCCTCGGGGCGCTGGATGAACAGGTAGTCCCACCGATCAGGATGGAAGGGGTCCGCAACCAGCGGCGTACCCAACAGGAAGCGCACCTGGGAACGCGTCATGCCGGGCTTGAGCTTAGCCACCGCTTCGGGATCGAAGTAGTTGCCCTGCTGGACATCGATCCGGTGGGGCGTGAGGAAGCACGACGAGAGCGCGAGAGTGACGGCCAGCAGGACGGTTCGAAGAAGCATGCCCGACAGCGGACCGGGAGCGGCCCGCAAGGTTTCCAGTGCGACGCGAAGCCGCTATGATACATGGCCGATTCACCGCCGTTCGCCTCGCGCAGGGATCTCGATGAGCAAACCCCACGATCTCAAGACCATCGGCCTGAAGGCGACGCTGCCCCGCCTCAAGATCCTCAACCTGTTCGAGAGCAGCGAACAGCGTCACATGACCGCCGAGGACGTGTACAAAGTTCTCCTCAGGGAGGGGATGGATATCGGCCTGGCGACGATCTATCGGGTGCTCACCCAGTTCGAACAGGCCGGCATCCTGATGCGCCATCACTTCGAAGCCGGCAAGGCAGTGTTCGAGCTCAATCAGGGCGCGCATCACGATCACCTGGTGTGCATGCAATGCGGCCACGTCGAGGAGTTCTACGACCCGGAGATCGAGCGGCGACAGGTGAAGATCGCCAAGGAGCGCGGATTCAACATCCAGGACCACTCCCTGCAGATCTACGCCGACTGTACCAAACAGGACTGTCCGCACCGGACGCGCTAGCGGTATTGCCTGCAGCGAATCAGGTTTTCTCGCCGAGCATTTCGGCGGCGTGCCTGCGCGTCGTTTCGGTGATGCGCACCCCGCCGAGCATGCGCGCGATCTCTTCCACACGTTCATCGGGACCCAGCGCACGCACCTGGCTGCGCACCGTCCCATCGCTTCCGCCTGCCTTGCTGACCTGCCACTGATGAGTCGCCGCCGCCGCCACCTGTGGCAGGTGCGTGATGCACATCACCTGGTGCTGCGCACCGAGTTGAGCGAGCATGCCGCCGACGATCTCTGCGATGCGCCCGCCGATGCCGGCATCGACCTCGTCGAACACGAGCGTTGGGACGCGCGAATACGCCGTCGTCGAGACCTGAATCGCCAGGCTGATGCGGGAGAGCTCGCCGCCGGAAGCGACCTTCGCCAGGGCGCGCAGCGGCGTGCCGGGGTTGGCGGCGACCATGAATTCCACCGCTTCCATGCCATGCACCGCCCCCTGCGCGAGCGCGGCGATCTGCACCTGGAACCGGCCACCTGACATCGCCAGTCCCTGCATGAGTTGCGTGACCTGCTCGCCCAGGCGCGCAGCCGCCTGCGCGCGTCGCGCCGACAGCTCGCTGGCAAGATCGACGTAGGTTTCGTGCGCGGCCTGCTCGGCGCGAATCAACTCGTCGATGCCCTCCGCCCCTCCGAGTTCGGCAAGTCGCTGACGCGCCCGTTCCAGGACATGCGGCAGTTGCTCGGGCGCGACGCGATACTTGCGGGCGGCAGTGTGCACCGCTTCCAGACGCTGCTCGATCTCGCGCAGACGCTGCGGGTCGAGGTCGACGCGGTCGCGGTAACGGCGCAGCGCGTACACCGCCTCCTGCACCTGGATGCGCGCCGGCTCGAGCACTTCGAGTGTCTCTGCCAGTCCGGCGTCGAATTCGCGCGCGTGATCCAGACGCTGGATCGTCGCGTCGAGGTTTCCGAGCACTGCGCCTTCAGCCTCCGACAAGACGTCGAGGCCTGCCTCCACGGCCTCGCGCAGACTCGCCGCGTTGGCGAGGCGGCGATGATCCGCCTGCAGCGCATCCCATTCCGATACGGAAAACTCCAGCCCCTCGAGCTCGGTGCGCTGCCACTGCAGGCGCTCGCGCTCGGCCTCGATCGCCTCGGCGTCGCGCTCCCAGTTCTCGCGCTGGCGCCTGCGCTCCTGCCACGCACGCCAGGCGTCTGCGACGGATTGCGCCAGCTGCGTGCTCTCGCCATAGCGGTCGAGCAGCTCGCGCTGCAGCGCAGGACGCATCAGCGACTGGTGCTCGTGCTGGCCGTGGATGTCCACGAGCAGTTCTCCCAGCTCCTTGACCTGCTGCAGGGTCGATGGACGGCCGTTGATGAACGCGCGCGAACGGCCATTGACCTCGAGCACCCGGCGTAACAGACACTGGCCGTTCTCGTCCGCCAGTTCGGCCTCGCGCAGCCAGTCCCGCGCAGCCGGCACGTTGTCCAGGTCGAACTCAGCCGACAGCTCGGCCCGCGCGCAGCCTTCGCGCACCAGCGCGGCTTCTCCGCGCTCACCGAGCAGCAGCGTGAGCGCGTCGATCAGTATGGACTTGCCCGCGCCGGTCTCCCCGGTCAATGCGGTGAAACCGGGTGCGAACTCCAGGTCGAGGCGGTCGACGATGACGAAGTCGCGGATGGTCAGGGCGCGCAGCATGGAGGGCGAACGACCTACAACGCCTCGCTCCAGTGGAGCTTCTCGCGCAGCATGTGATAGTAGTTGTGGCCGACCGGATGCAGCAGCCGCATCGATCGCTGGAAGCGCTCGACCATCACCCGATCGTCGGGCTGCAGTTCGCAGTGCGAATGACTGTCGAAGTGCACGCGCGCGTCCGCGCAGCGGTGCATCAGAACCTCGATGCGCACGTCGCTGTTCACCGCGATCGGCCGGTTAGACAGGGTGTGCGGGCACACCGGGACGATGGCGAACACCGACAGGGCCGGATGCAGAATCGGCCCTCCGGCAGACAGCGCATAGGCGGTGGATCCGGTGGGCGTGGACACGATCAATCCGTCCGCACGAAGCAGGTAGACGAAGCGCCCGTCGATCCGAACCTCGAGCTCGATCAGCCCGCCGTCCGCACCCTTCGCGATGCACACGTCGTTGAAGGCGCGTACCGCGAAAATCTCGCCGCCGGCGCGGAACACCTTGGCCGAGAGCAGCATGCGCTCCTCGGTGACGTACTTGCCGTCGAGGATCTCGCCGATGGTGTGCAGCATGTTTCCGACGGAAATGTCGGTCAGGAAGCCGAGCCTGCCCTGGTTCACGCCCACCAGCGACACGTCGAAGGGGGCGAGCGTGCGCGCGACGTTGAGCATGGTGCCGTCTCCGCCCACCACGATGGCCAGATCGGACAGCGGACCGGCCTCGTCCAGCGGCATCACCTCGAGGTGGTTGCGCGCCATGTGCGAGGCAGTCAGCGGGTCCAGCAACACACGCACGCCGCGGCCCTCGAGGAAGCGTGCAAGCGCCATCAACGGCTCCGCTATCTCGGGGCTCTTGTATTTGCCGATCAGGGAGATGGTCTTGAAGATCTCCGTCATGGCCGCATTAGAACACAAGAAATCGCGGAACCGCCCGCACCGGGTCAGCTTGCCGCGTCAGCCGGTAAACGCTTGCGCTAGAATCGAAACATGCTCAGCGAACGTGCACAGATTCTCCTGAAGACCCTGGTCGAGCGCTACATTGCCGAGGGCCAGCCGGTCGGCTCGCGCACCCTGTCGCGCTACTCCGGGCTCGACCTGTCTCCCGCGAGCATCCGCAACGTCATGGCGGACCTGGAGGAAATGGGCTTCGTCGCCAGCCCGCACACCTCCGCAGGACGGGTGCCCACGCCGCGCGGGTACCGCTTCTTCGTC
Organism: uncultured Burkholderiales bacterium; assembly: GCA_964386195.1. GTDB lineage: Bacteria > Pseudomonadota > Gammaproteobacteria > Burkholderiales > SHXO01 > SHXO01. Next base: position 7,081 of record CAYLTE010000146.1, read on the forward strand.
GATTCGCTGCTCACGGTCAAGACGCTGGACCGGGCGGAGATCGAGCAGGTCGTCAACCAGCTAAGCGGCGATCAGCCGCAACGCCTGATGCAGTCGGCGTCGCATCTGTTGTCCGATCTCACCCGCTTCGCCGGCGTGGTCATGGTGCCGAGGCGGCGTTCGACTGCCTTCCGTCACCTCGAATTCCTGCGCCTGTCCGAACGGCGCATCCTGCTCATCATCGTCACGCCAGAGGGCGACGTCCAGAACCGCATTCTCTTCACCGAGCGCGCCTATTCGCCGTCGGAGTTGACGGAGGCGGCCAACTTCATCAATCAGCACTGCGTCGGTTGCGACTTCGAGCAGGTCAAGGACCGCCTGCGCGACGAGTTGAAGCGCCTGCGCGACGACATGACGCAGCTGCTCACCAAGGCGGTCGAGGTGGGCAACGAGGCCCTGTCGGAGAAATCCGACGAGTACGTCCTCTCGGGCGAGCACAACCTTCTGCACGTGCAGGACCTCTCCTCCAACGTGATCAGCCTGCGCCGCCTGTTCGACCTGTTCGAGCAGCGCACATCGCTGCTGCAGCTGCTGGAGATGGGCAGCCGTGCGCAGGGCGTGCAGATCTACATCGGCGGGGAGTCCGGGCTGGTGCCGCTCGACGAATGCAGCGTCGTCACCGCCCCCTACGAAGTCGACGGCCAGGTGCTCGGGACGGTGGGGGTGATCGGTCCGACCCGCATGGCCTACGAGCGCGTCATCCCGATCGTCGAGATCACCGCGAAGCTGCTTTCGAACGCGATGGCGCAACGCGCGCGCAGCTGACCCGCGCATCGGCGCACTGGCCCGCAGCGGGCGTTTCCAACGACCGCAAGCCGGGATTGCCGCGGCTGGACACGCGCAGTGCCTGGGCAGTGGCCGTCGTTGATGATACCGTCGCGGTTTCGCCCGCCTCGCGGCCCGTCCTGTCGAGGCTTCCCCGTCCCCTGCCGGTATGCGCTTCCAGTCGGAACCTTCCTACACCCACGGCAGCCACGCCCGCATCGGCGTGCTGCTGGTCAACCTCGGCACGCCGGAGGCGCCAACGGCGGCGGCGCTGCGCCCCTATCTGAAGCAGTTCCTTTCCGATCCCCGCGTCGTCGAGATTCCGCGGCCGATCTGGTGGCTGATCCTGAACGTCATCGTCCTGAACGTGCGGCCGGGCAAGTCGGCCGAGAAGTACGCTTCCATCTGGACCGACGAAGGCTCGCCGCTCAAGGTGCACACCCAGAAGCAGGCTGTCATGCTGCAGCAGGCGCTGCGCGAGCGGGTGGCGGTGCCGATCGAGGTCGCCTGGGCGATGCGCTACGGGTCCCCGTCGGTCGCCGCAGGGATGAACCAGTTGGCGGTGGCGGGCTGCGATCGGGTCCTGGTGCTGCCGATGTATCCGCAGTACGCGGCGAGCACGACCGCGAGCACCTACGACGCGGTGTTCGCCGCGCTGAGCGAGCGTCGCAACACGCCGGCATTGCGCCTGGTCAAGCACTTCCACGACGACCCCGGCTATATCGAGGCGCTCGCCCGAAGCGTACGCGAGCACTGGGAACGTCACGGCCGCGGCGAGCGACTGCTCATGAGCTTCCACGGACTGCCCCGCTTCTCGCTCGATCGCGGCGACCCCTACCACTGCGAATGCCACAAGACGGGCCGCCTGCTCGGGGAGGCACTAAGCCTGGCCGCCGACGAATACGTCGTGACCTTCCAGTCGCGATTCGGCCGCGCGGAGTGGCTGCAGCCCTACACTCAGGACACGATCGAACAACTCGCCCGCCAAGGCGTGCGTAGCCTGGACGTCGTCTGCCCCGGGTTCGTCGCCGACTGCCTCGAGACCCTGGAAGAGATCGCGATGGAGAACCGCGCCGCCTTTTTGGCAGCCGGTGGCGAGCAGTTCCACTATGTTGCGTGCCTCAACGAGCGGCCCGACTGGATCGAGGCCCTGGCCGGCATCGCGCTGTCCAACCTGCAGGGATGGATGGCAGAGCCGGACCCTGGCGCGGCAGCGGCCTCCCGCGAGCGGGCATTGGCTCTCGGCGCCCAGCGCTGAGCGTCGCGAAAAAAGTTCAGCACCTCCCGACCGGCCGGCGCTTGAAAGGTCGACCTGCGCCCCCACTTCGCATGGGGTCTAGCTGGGAGACTGGAACATGCAAGAAGAGGAACGCGACCTGAACGGCCACGGGCAGGGCGAGGGAACCGCCGGATCGGACAGCACCGAATCACGGCAGGACACGATGCCGAGCGACCAGGAAGTCATCCGCAAGCTCGAGCTGCAGGCCCAGGAACACCACGATGCCTGGTTGAGGGCGAAGGCCGAGGCGGACAACATCCGCAAGCGCGCCCAGGCCGACATCGCCAGTGCGCACAAGTACGCCCTGGAGGGATTCGCCAGCGACCTGCTCCCGGTGCGGGATGCCCTCGAAGCGGCGCTCGCCGCTGACAGCAGCACGCTCGAGTCCTTACGCCAGGGTGTGGAACTCACGCTCAAGCAGATCAACAGCGTGTTCGAGAAGTCTGCAATCCGGGAAGTGCACCCGCTCGGAGAGAAGTTCGATCCGCATCGCCACCAGGCGATGACCACCGTGGCGTCCGACCAGGCGCCCAACACCATCGTGCACGTCCTGCAGAAGGGCTACCTGCTGCACGACAGGGTGCTTCGCCCGGCCCTGGTGGCCGTCGCCAAACCGCAGGGCGAAGGCGGCGCTTGAAACGCAGGGACCGGCCCACACCTAGCCTCCAATCGCAGTCAACTTCCTGATTAACGAGGAATCGCATGGGAAAGATCATCGGTATCGACCTGGGGACCACGAACTCCTGCGTCTGCATCATGGAGAACGGGCAGCCCAAGGTGGTCGAGAACTCCGAGGGCGCGCGCACGACGCCGTCCATCGTCGCCTACACCGAGGAGGGTGAGATCCTCGTCGGCGCTCCAGCCAAGCGCCAGGCGGTGACCAATCCCAAGAACACCCTGTACGCAGTGAAGCGGCTCATCGGACGACGGTTCACCGATCAGGAAGTGCAGAAGGCGGTGAAGCTGGCGCCCTTCAGCATCGTGCAGGCCCCGAACGGGGATGCGTGGGTGGAGGTTCGGGGCAAGAAGATCGCGCCCCCGGAGGTCTCCGCGCAGACGCTGATGAAGATGAAGAAGACAGCCGAGGACTATCTGGGCGAGACGGTCACCGAAGCGGTGATCACGGTTCCCGCCTACTTCAACGACTCGCAGCGGCAGGCGACCAAGGACGCGGGCCGCATTGCCGGCCTCGAGGTCAAGCGCATCATCAACGAGCCGACGGCGGCGGCGCTCGCCTACGGCCTCGACAAGAAGAAGGGCGACCGCAAGATCGCCGTGTACGACCTGGGCGGGGGGACCTTCGACGTGTCGATCATCGAGATCGCCGAAGTCGAGGGCGAGCACCAGTTCGAAGTGCTGGCGACCAATGGCGATACCTTCCTGGGTGGCGAGGATTTCGATCAGCGCCTGATGGACTACATCGCCGACGAATTCAAGAAGGAGCAGGGCGTCGACCTGCGCAAGGACATCCTCGCCCTGCAGCGGCTCAAGGAGGCGGCGGAGAAGGCGAAGATCGAGCTGTCGTCCACGCAACAGACCGAGATCAACCTGCCCTACATCACGATGGACCAGTCGGGGCCGAAGCACCTTGCGATGAAGGTCACGCGCGCGAAGTTCGAGAGCCTGGTGGAGGACCTCATCGAGAAGAGCGCCGAACCGTGCCGCATCGCGATCAAGGACGCGGGCGTCAAGGTGGGCGACATCGACGACGTGATCCTGGTCGGCGGCATGACGCGCATGCCGAAGGTGCAGGAGAAGGTCAGGGAGATCTTCGGCA
>CAYLTE010000147.1:0-10935 GCA_964386195.1 uncultured Burkholderiales bacterium
GATCGGGTTGGGGTTCGGGGACCGGCGTTGTGCCGTATCCGTACTCTGAGTCGAAGCCACGGGAGAGACGGTTCATGTGAATTCGCTGGCGCCCGTGGACATTTCGGTGGTGCCATCCCCGCCTCGGTGCCATCCCCGCCTCGGTGTCATCCCCGCCTCGGTGTCATCCCCGCCGGTGTCATCCCGAACGAAGAGAGGGATCCTCGCTCTGCAGCGTCCACGACGAGGATGTCTCGCTGCGCTCGACATGACACCGCGCAGGTGCCGCCCTCCTCAGGCGCCCTCACATCCATCTGTGTCATCCTGCCCCCGGTGCATAGTCCACCATGGCCGCCATGACAATCGCACGCAGCGCGACCCGCTGCATGTTTCTTGAACCGATCTGCCGCGATCCACGACCCATGGGGCGTACGACGGGCACAGCGCCCCAACACTCGAGGAGAAGCTCATGTTCAACAAATTGTTCACCATCGGCATGCTGGCGGCGGGAATCGCCGGCGCGACGACCAGCCAGGCGGAGCCTCTCGCGATCTACGCAGCGGACCAGATCCCCGATGCCCGCGCGATTGCGGCGATTCTCAACCCCGCCTCGGCCCCCGCTCCCCTGCGTCTGCGCGGCGTCCGGCTGAGCCAGCCCGCCGGCGCGACCCCTGAGACCGCAACTGCCGCGGCGACGCCGCAGCAGCCCCAGCCCGCCGCACCGCGCGTGGACTGTGCGCAGCGCGCCGGCCAGCTCAATCCCGGCGTGGTCACCCGCCAGGCCGCGACGATCGCCGGTACGAACGGGACGCCGCTCAAGATCCGCGGCATCCGCGTGGCGAACGTGACCGCCGCCGCGGCAGTCGCGACGGTAGGCGAGCCCGACTGCGCGCCCGCCCTCATCGCCGCTGCGATCGAGGCCCCGGTGGAAGCGATTGCCGCCCCCACGCTTCCCGCGCCCGCCCCCGCCCCCGGTGCGGTCGCGCTGGTGCTGCAATTCGGCGCCGACTCGGTATCCCTGGCGCCGAGCGCCCACGCTCAGCTCGACGCACTGGCACGCGGCATCCGCCTGGCCGGCGCGCAGTTCAAGCTGGTCATCGAGGGGCACACGGACGCCACCGGCGAGGAAGACTACAACCTGCTCCTCTCGTATCGCCGCGCCCAGGCAGTGAAGGCCTACCTCGTCGAGCACGCCGGGTTCGAGGCGGACCTGCTCCGCGTCAGCGCAGCCGGGGAGTCGGCCCCGATCGACCCGAGCAACCCGCACGCTCCGGAGAACCGGCGCGTCGAGTTCCGCGTCCTCAACTGATCAACCGGCCGGTGACCCTTCCTGCCGTCGGCAGCCCAAAGGAGTACGAGAAGATGAACCGCTACGCCTGCATCATGCTGGTCATGGCCGAGAGCCTGCTGTGCAGCCCTGCGCGGTCGGACACCTCGATCGGCAGCATTGCCCAGCGCGCAAGCATCGCAGGGGGGACCTCGATCCAGCACCTCAATGTCGGGATCGACCCGCAGCAGGAGCGGTCGACGAAGCCATCGAGCGAAGAACGCGACGTCCGCGAAATGCGGCCCGCGAAGATCGGTCGATTCTGAGAAGGCGCCGGCGGGGAAGCCGGCGGCGAATGGGGCTACAGCGGCAGACTGTCGGCCCAGGTCAGGGCGGATTCGTAGCTCTGCTCGGCCAGCAGCGGCGAGATCTTGATCCGCCCCAGCAGTTCGCCGGCGCGCAGCTTGTCGCCGGCCTCCATGGCAACGGCAAGATCGAGCAGGCTTCCGCCCTCGCCACTTCGTTCCAGCAGGGCCGCCCGGATCTCCGCCGCAAGGTTGAGCGGCGCCAGGGCGGAGGCCAACGGCTGTCCCATCAGTTCGTCCAGGCGCGAGAACACACCTACGATGAAGCACTGATCCGCCAGCGTGAGCGTGATCGACTGGCTCATGGCGAGCGTCTCCATGAACGAGGCGCGCACCAGCGAGGAGCGCACCACCTCGGTGCGCGCACCGTTCTTGGCGGTGGTGACCAGCAGGACCGCCAGCCAGCGATGCAGCTGGTGATAGCCGAGAATGACGACGGCCTGGCGGAACGAAGAGATGGACTTGTGGAATCCGGCCGAGGCCGAGTTCACGAAGCGCAGCAGGCGATACGAGAGCACCGGCTCGCGCTTGAGTTCGCGCTCGACCTCGATCAGATCGGCGTCCGACTTGATCATGTTGAGCAGGCGGACCACGGTCGCGGCAGAGGGCGCCTGATCGCGCTCCCACCGGGCCAGGTGTTCAGAGGAATTCTGGGAGGTACCCGATCGCAGCATGGGAGCGCACCATTGTGTACGTCCCGGTTATCGACCGAGCGTGCGATTCCTTCAGTCGCGCCCGAAACAGTCCGGCATTTCAAACTTTTTCACGCGCGCGCTGGTCACGCCGGCTTCGCGACGTTGAGTCCTGCCTGCGCCATCTCGGCAGCGCGCAGGACCGCGCGCGCCTTGTTCTGCGTCTCCTGCCACTCGCTGGCGGGAACCGAATCGGCGACGATGCCTGCGCCGGCCTGAACGTACAGCCTGCCGTCCTTGATCACTGCAGTGCGAATGGCAATGGCGAGATCCATGTCGCCGTTGAAACCGAGATAGCCGACCGCGCCGGCATATACGCCCCGTCGGGTCGGCTCGAGTTCGTCGATGATCTCCATCGCGCGGACTTTCGGGGCACCGCTCACCGTTCCCGCCGGGAAGGTCGCCTTCAGCACCGCGACGGCGTCCAGGCCCGGCTTCAGCTTGCCGTCGACGTTCGACACGATGTGCATGACGTGGGAGTAACGTTCCACCACCATGTTCTCGGTCACCCGTACGCTGCCCGCTGCCGCCACGCGTCCCACGTCGTTGCGGCCCAGATCCATCAGCATCACGTGCTCGGCGCGCTCCTTCGGATCGGCGAGCAGATCCTGTTCGAGGGCGAGATCCTCCTCCCGCGTCGCACCCCGGGCGCGGGTGCCGGCGATCGGACGCAGCGTGACGGTGTCGCCCTCCAGTCGCACCAGGATCTCGGGGGAGGCGCCCACGACCTGGAATCCGCCCATGTCGTAATAGAACATGTAAGGCGAGGGATTGAGCGCCCGCAGCGCACGATAGAGCGAAAGCGGCGATGCGGGATAGGGATGGCTGACACGCTGCGACAGCACCACCTGCATGATGTCGCCATCGTAGATGTAGCGCTTCGCGCGCTCGACCGCGTGCTTGAACGCCTCCTCGGGAAACTCCAGTTGCACCTGCCCCGCCGGCATCGGCACCTCCTCCGGCATCGAGAAGGGACGCCGCAGCTCGCGCGCCAGTTCCTGCAACCGCTGGAGCGCGCGCTCGTAGGCGCTCGCCTGCGCCGGGTCGGCGAACACGATCAGGAAGAGCTTGCCCGACAGGTTGTCCACCACTGCCAGCTCTTCCGACAGCAGCAGCAGAATGTCCGGTGTGCCGAGCGGATCCGGCTTGGTCGTCCCGGCGAGCCGTGGCTCGATGTAGCGCACCGTGTCGTAGCCGAAGATACCGACCAGACCGCCGCAAAAGCGCGGCAGCCCCTTGGGCAGCGCCGCCTTGTACCGGGCCTGGCAGGCGCGCACGTAGTCGAGCGGATCGGCGTGCTCGCCCTGATCGACGATTCGCTCGCCCCGGTACTCGGTGCAGAGATGACCGCGGATCTCGAAGCGTGTCTGCGCAGGCAGGCCGATGAAGGAGTAGCGGCCGAAGCGCTCGCCGCCCTGCACCGATTCGAGCAGGTAGGACCACGGGCGGTTGGCCAGCTTGAGGTAGACGGAGAGCGGTGTGTCGAGATCCGCGAAGGTCTCGAGCACCAGGGGAATGCGGTTGTAGCCCTGTGCAGTGAACTGCTTGAACTCGGATTCGGTCATGCTACGACTCCAGCGAGGAACGCGGAAAGCGGTTGGCGAGCGGATCGGCCGCGTGTCAGCGGCGCCGCCAGCGCCAGCACAGGCGCGAGGTCGAAAGCGCCTTGCCGTGTTCCGAAGTCCTTCCTGAAATCGCAGGTGTCATGACCGGGTCTCAGTCCGCGGCATCGACGAGCCGCAGCACTTGCACGAGGTCGTCGACTATAGCATCGCAGTCCAGATCCCGCAGCGACATCGCGCCGCGATAGCCGTAGGGCACGCACACCACCGGGCATCCGGCGGCCCGCGCTGCAGCCGTGTCGTTGGCCGAATCGCCGACCATCAGGAGCTTCGCCGGTGCAACCCCGAAGCGCTCCGCGACGTGCAGCAGCGGTGCCGGGTCGGGCTTCCTGGCTGGCAGGCTGTCGCCGGAGAGCACGACCTCGAAGAAGTCCGCCAAGCCGGTCGCCTCGAGCATGGGCTCGGTAAATGCGCGCGCCTTGTTGGTCACGCAGGCCAGCCGCAGGCCGGCGCCGCGCATGCCCTCCAGACCCTCCAGCACGCCGGGATAGGGTGTGGGCGACGCGAGGAAGGTGTCGCGGTAGTGGCGCAGGAAGGCATCGAACGCCGGCTCGAAGATCTCGGCGGGAGGTTCGGCCTGCATCTCGCCGCTGAGCAGCCGCTTGACCAGCCGCGCGATCCCGTTTCCGATGTAGCTGCGCACGCGCGCCTCGCCCGCCGCCGGCCTGCCCAGCTCGCGCAGCATACGCTCGGACGCCGCCGCGATATCGGGAAGCGTGTGCAGCAGCGTACCGTCGAGGTCGAACGCTACCGCGCGCACCGCGAAGCGCAACGTCACGAGGGCAGGCGGCCGGTGCGGCCTCGCTTCACGCGCGGGCCTTGGCGAGCTCGGCGCGCATGGCGCCGATGGTCGCGCGATAGTCGGGCGTCCCGAAGATCGCCGAGCCGGCCACGAAGGTGTCAGCGCCCGCGCGTGCGATCTCGGCAATGTTGTCGACTTTCACCCCGCCGTCCACTTCGAGCCAGATGTCCCGCCCGCTCGCATCGATCCGGCTGCGCACGGCGCGCAGCTTGTCCAGCGTGTAGTCGATGAACTTCTGTCCCCCGAACCCCGGATTGACGGACATGAGCAGAACGAGGTCCAGCCGCTCCAGCACGTGGTCCAGATGGTTCAGCGGCGTGGCCGGATTAAGCACCAGTCCCGGGCGGCAGCCACATTCGCGGATGAGCCCGATGGTACGGTCCACGTGCTCCGATGCCTCGGGGTGAAAGCTGATGATGTCTGCGCCCGCCTTGGCGAATTCGGGAACGATGCGGTCCACCGGCTTGACCATCAGGTGCACGTCGATCAGCGCGCGGGTGTGCGGGCGGATCGCGGCGCACACCATCGGCCCGACGGTCAGGTTGGGAACGTAATGGTTGTCCATCACGTCGAAGTGGACGATGTCGGCGCCCGCGTCGATCACGGCGTTCACTTCGTCGCCGAGCCGGGCGAAGTCGGCCGACAGAATGCTGGCAGCAATGCGGTGGCGGATGAACATGCGCAAATTGTAGCCGCAATTCGACGCCGGTCCGGCGCCCGGGCGCTTGTCCAACGCCTGGATTTCGTGTGCAATCTCGCAATGACGACCAAGTACGAGATCACCGTGCAGGCGAGTTCGAGCTTCGTGCCCGATCAATCGGACGTGGACGAAAACCGGTTCGTGTTTGCCTACACCATCACGATCACCAACACCGGTTCGGTGGCCGCACGGCTCATCAGCCGGCACTGGGTGATCACGGACGCCGACAACCAGGTGCAGGAAGTGCGCGGCCTGGGCGTGGTGGGAGAGCAGCCGCTGCTTCAGCCGCAGCAATCGTTCGAGTACACCAGCGGCGCGGCCATCGCCACGCCGGTGGGCACCATGCGCGGCACCTACAAGATGGTCGCCGACGACGGCACGGCGTTCGACGCCCCGATTCCACAGTTCACGCTGAGCATGCCGCGCGTGCTGCACTGAGTCGAAACACCAGACCGCCTCATTCGGGCGGCCGGTCGTTCGATTCCTTCTCCTTCTTCGGCAGGGTCCACCACACGATCCCGATGAACAATGCCAGCCCGAGTGCGATCTCGAGCGCCAGCCACGCCATTGCCCTGTTCCTCCAGATGATGCGTACGCGCGCCCGGCATGCAGCGCCTCTGGCACTGCTCCTCTGCGCTGCCGCCTGTTCCAGTGTACCGGAGCGCGCCGACGCCCCCGGCCCGCCTGCGGCGCCGCCACCGCCCCCCGCATCCTCGCCCGCACCCTCACCGACACCGGCCGCGACGCAGCCGCCTGCGCAGGTCGCGTCCACGCCGGGCGCTCGGGACACCCCGGTCATCGACCTCACCCGGCTGGAGCGCGTTCCCTTCGATGCGCTGCCGGGCTGGACGGACGACGCGCATGCGCAGGCGCTGGGCGCTTTCCTGCGGGGATGCGAGAAGCTGCGCACCCGGGCGCCATGGCAGGCGGTGTGCGAGGGCGCCGCTGTAATCGATGCACGGGACGATGCGGCCGCCCGGACATTCTTCGAGACACACTTCGAGGCGCATGCGCTGAGCGCGCTCGACGGGAACGGCGAGGGAATCGTCACGGGGTACTACGAACCGGTGCTGCGCGGCAGCCGCTCGCGTGTCGGCGCATACCGCTTCCCGATCTACCAGCCTCCCGAGGACATGCTCAGGGTGGAACTGGCGGAGGTCTATCCCGAACTGGAGGGGAAGCGACTGCGCGGTCGTCTGGACGGACGCCGTCTCGTGCCCTATCACACCCGCGCCGACATCGAGGCCGGCAAGGCCCCGTTGCGCGGCCGCGAGATCGTCTGGGTCGACGACGAGGTCGATCTGTTCTTTCTTCACGTCCAGGGGTCGGGTCAGATCGTGCTCGATACCGGTGGGGCGATCCGCGTCTCCTATGCCGACCAGAACGGCCATCCCTACGTATCGATCGGCCGGCGTCTGGTCGAACGCGGCGAAATGACCATCGACCAGGCGTCCATGCAGGGCATCCGCGCATGGGGCGAACGCAATCCCGGGCGCCTGCCGGGCCTGCTCGCCGAGAACCCGTCGTATGTGTTCTTCCGGGAGGTGAGCGTGGCCACCGACGGGCCACCCGGGTCGTTGGGCGTTCCGCTGACGGCGGGCCGCAGTATGGCGGTGGATCCGCGGGCCGTTCCGATGGGAGCACCGGTTTTCCTGAGCACGACGCAGCCCAACTCCGCCGTGCCGCTGAACCGGTTGATGATCGCCCAGGACACCGGCGGCGCCATCAAGGGCGCGGTGCGCGGCGACTTCTACTGGGGATCGGGGGACGAGGCGGGCAGAATGGCCGGCCGGATGCGCCAGTCCGGCCGCATGTGGGTTCTGCTGCCGCGCGGGTTCACTGCGGATCGGCAGGTTCGCTGAGCGCTTCCTCGGCCTCGGCACTGTCCGGGTTGAAGCTCACCGTCACCAGCACGCGGCTGCGCACCCGCCGGCCATCCTTCATGGCGGGCTGGAACGGCACCTTGCGAAATGCTGCCAGGGCCGCCTCGTCGAATACGCCAGGCGGCTCGGACTCCACCACGCTGCGCTCGCGCACCTGCCCCATCTCGTCCACCAGCAACAACAGCGTCACTTCCCCGGCAATGGATTGAGCGGCGGCAGCTTCCGGATAGGCCGGCTGCACTTCGACCAGCGCGGTGGGCAGGACATCCAGCTGCCGGGCGGCGTACCAGGTGTCGTCGACGGCAGCGACGGATTCGATCTCGGGGAGCGGGGACTCGCTGGCTTCTTCATCGACTTCGGTCGGCCCGGCCGTTGGCGACGCTGGCAGCGACTGCCTCTGGGCGCGCGCAGCGTTCACTTCAGGAGACTGGGGCGGAACCGTCCGTGGAGGATGCGGAGGATCGTCGACCGTGGCGCGCTCCGACAGCCCGTCGATCGGGGCGTCCCCGGTCAGCTGGGCGTCGTCGATCGGCCCGACCGCACCTTCCAGGCGCGCCTCGATGACGCCAGGGCCCGCAGCCGGCCCTGCCGGCGGCCTGATCACGAGCCCGACGATCACGACCATGTGGGCCAGCACCGAGGCACCGAAGCAGGTGAGCGTTCGTGTCCGTTCGTTCCAGTCCACGTCGTCAGGCCCGGCCGCCGCGCGCTGCTCAGTCCGCTTTTTTCGCGTCCAGCCGTTTCTCGATCTGGTCGGCCGGGATGTAGCCACCGACCCGCTCGCCGGAGGCGAAGATCAGTGCGGGGGTGCCGTTGATGCGGTTCTTGCGCCCGAACTCCACCAGCTTGTCCACGGGGTTGGCGCACGTCGAGTTCGCGCTCGGGAGCGTCTTCTTGCTCATGTACTCGTCCCACGCCTTGAGGCGATCGGGCGAACACCAGATCTTGCGCGCGATCTCCGGGGCTTCGGCGTGCAGGGACTCGAGCGGATACAGGAACATGTATACGGTGACGTTGTCGAGCTTGGCGAGTTCTCCCTCGAGCTTGCGGCACCACGGGCAGTCGGGGTCGGAGAACACCGCCATCTTGCGCTCGCCCTTGCCCTTGACGCGCTTGAATGCCATGTCGAAGGGCAGTTCGTCGAACGGGATGGCGGAGAGCTTCTGCTTGCGCTCGCCGGTGAGATTACTCATCTTCGTGAGCGAGATGATGTTCCCGTCGATCAGGTATTCGCCCTTGGCGTCGGCGTACAGGATGTCGATTTCCGGACCGGCGACCACGATCTCGTACAGCCCCAGGTAAGGGAGCTTGGTCACCGATTGCACCGGCATGTCGGGAAACTTCTCGGCAAAGGCCTTGCGCACAACGTTTTCGTTCGCGCCTGCCAGCGACGCCACGCACAGCAGAGCCGCGGCGCAGCCCAGGGACAACAGTCGAGTCAGCATCGTCCTTCCTTGGAGGATTGGGAGGTGTTATCGGTCAGCCGAACGCTTGCCTGATGAGCAAACGCTTCAACGGCGGCGCCCGGTCGACGAGCGCGAGGCCACTGTTGCGGATCCAGCGGACAGCGGAGGCGGGGTGCCCGAAGAGGCGTTGCAGCCCGTCGGTCGCCATCGTCATCGCCAGGATGTCCTCCCGGCGTGCACGCTCGTAACCACGCAGCAGCCGAAACTGTCCGACATCGCGGCAGGCGCGGCGTTCGCGCAAGACCCGGGCCAGTTCGGCGGCGTCCTGGAAGCCGAGGTTCACCCCCTGACCGGCGAGCGGGTGCAGATTATGGGCAGCGTCCCCGACGAGGGCAAGGCGTGGCCGCACCAGGTGAGGCACCCGCACGAGTTGCAGTGGAAAGGCGGCGGGCGGAGTGATCGGCGCGAGCGCACCGAGGGCGCCGTTGGCGGCCTCGGCCACGCACACCGCCAACGCCCCGGCATCCATCGACATCAGATCGGCGGCAAGGGCCTCGGATGCCGACCAGACCATGCTGCAACGCTGGCCGGGAAGGGGCAGCAGTGCCAGCACGCCATCCGGCCGGAACCACTGCCAGGCCACGCCGCGGTGCGCGGTCTCGCAGGCGAAGTTGGCCACCACGGCGGTCTGTCCATAAGGACGTACGCTTGCCTCGATGCCGAACTGACTGCGTGTCCAGGATCGCGCGCCGTCCGCCCCGACCAGCAGGCGTGTGCGAAGGGTCCGGCCATCGACCAGTTGCAGGGCCGCCCAATCCTCCTCGAGACGGACCTCCGTCGCCGCGCTGCGCACGATGCGCAGACCGGCAATCTGTCCGAGCCGGCTGGAAAGCGCCTGTGCGAGGAGGCGGTTCTCCACGATGCTCGCCAGATGGGCAGCCCCCGCTTCGCGCGCGTCGAAGTCGATCCGTCCCCCTGGGCGATCGCCGAACACCCGCATCCCAAGCACGCGGGCGATGCGCCCGGCCTCGAAAGGCCACGCATCGATCGAAGTCAGGAAGCGCTCGCTTCCAGGACTGATGGCAAAGACGCGGACATCCCAGTCGCCGATGGCCTCGTGCAACGGGGATTGCGACGTGGCATCGACCAGGGCCACCTGCAATCCGCTGCCGTCGAGCGCCGCGACCAGACTGGATCCGACCAGTCCGCCACCGACGACGGCGACGTCGTACGTCAGTTCCTCCTCCACTTCCTCCTCCAAGAATCCGGCGTGCAGGCTGCCGGCGCGTGCCTTGACAGGCCTCACACCGGTCAGTAACCTTCCGGCCCTCGCGTAAGCGGGAATGCGAATCCGGTGATGTAGCTCAGACGGTTAGAGCGAGGGATTCATAACCCCTAGGTCGGCGGTTCGATTCCGCCCATCACCACCACGGCCTGCCCGGGGCCCCGCGGCGCCTGCCGCCGAATCTCATACTCCCGGGCTCGGGACCGATAACGCCACTGTAGCCTACATCCCGTGGCTCCGGCGCGGCCCGCCGCCGCTCTTCCCCGCTTGCTAGAATGACTCCAGGACACTCGAACGCTTCGATGCGCTGTCTTCTTCATTTCCTCGGCTCGGTCCGGGTCGCGGGCGCCATGTTCGCCCTGGCGACCGTGCTCGGACTGCTGCTTCCGACGTCGACCGGGGCGCAGCAGACCCGACCCGTCCAGCTGCCGGCCGACGCCCGGTTCGGCGAGTTGAAGGGCCTCGCCTACCCGGTCGCCCGGATCGGCAAGGACAGCTTGCGCCTCGCCCCCGGCGCCAGAATCTACAACACGCAGAACCTGATCGTGATGCCCGCCTCGGTCACCGGCACCGGCCCGGTGCTGTACACGCTGGACATCCAGGGCGATGTTGCGCAGCTGTGGCTGCTCACGCCCGAGGAAGCGGCGGCGGCGAAGAAGAGGTCGAGCGCCAGGAAACCATGACGCGGAAGTTCTACATCCGCACCTTCGGTTGCCAGATGAACGAGTACGACTCGGACAAGCTGGCCGACGTGCTGCGCGCGGCGCACGGCATGGAGCCGGCGGATTCGCCGGAAGACGCGGATGTGGTGCTGTTCAACACCTGTTCGGTGCGCGAGAAGGCGCAGGAGAAGGTCTTCTCGGATCTGGGTCGCATTCGCCACCTCAAGCGAGGCAACCCGGACCTGCTGATCGGGGTCGGCGGCTGCGTGGCG
>CAYLTE010000148.1:0-10860 GCA_964386195.1 uncultured Burkholderiales bacterium
GGGCAAGGCAACGGCCATCCATCGTCGTGGCTGCCACCGGATGTCGAACGGTCATGTCGGGCGCGCGGAAACAAAAAAGCGGCAACGCAACTGCCGCTTTCCTGTCAGATCGAATCACGAACCAGCGCGGGGAAAATCAACACACCTGCCCGACACGCCTGCCCGATTCATCAGTCGTTCTTGGTCTTGACGACCTTCTTGCCACGATAGTAGCCGTTCGGGCTCACGTGGTGGCGCAGGTGCACCTCGCCCGAACCCGGTTCGACTGCCAGGGGGGGAGCCCCAAGCGCATCATGCGCGCGGCGCATGTTGCGTCGAGAGGGTGACTTCTTGTTCTGTTGTACAGCCATGTTGAATTACTCCTGTTCAAAACCCAAGCCCGTCCGCGCCGAAGGCACGTCGGCCTACATTCAATCCTTTCTCAGCCTGCCGAGGACGGCGAAGGGGGACTCGCGCGAAGCGTCCGAACCGTCGTCCTGCAAACGTGGCATCGAGCAATCCCCCTCCGGGTGATGAGGCGCGAGAGGCATTGCCAACAGCAACTCGTCCTCGATCAGTTCCTTCAGGTCCAACCGATCTGGCTCAGGGATAACGTCTTCGGTTTCGGCTTCGTCGTCCGGTTGAGCGAATTCGTCTGCACCGGGAACAAGCACGATGTCGCGGCGGGACTCTACGGACTGCTCCAACCGCTCCAGGCAACGCTGGCACTCCAGGCCGACCGTCGCGCCGACCTTGAGCCTCAGTGCATTGTGCCCCTTGGACGTGACGAACCCATCGACCTCATAGACCGCCTCGCCGTTGCCTTTCACCAACCCGGCAAGCCGAGGCAGCGCACTCAGCGCAAGGCTTCCCCCGAGGTGCCGACCCTCCCGCGCAAACCGGCCCGGTTCGATTACGAGCTGTTCGGACATAAACCGCGCATGGTAGTATTTTTGTCTCGCACTGTCAAAACCTTAAGCCGGTTTTCCAGTGTGCCGCGCTCTTGTTCCCCGCTCCGGTCGTGGTGCTCTCCCAGATGCTCCTACTCGCCTCCACTTCGCGGTATCGCCGCGAACTGCTGTCAAGGCTTCGGCTCGAATTCCAAGTGGCAGCTCCTCACGTGGACGAATCGGCGCTCCCAGGGGAGACAGCTCCTCTGACAGCGCTGCGGCTCGCGCAAGCCAAGGCGTACGCCGTAGCGCCCAGCCACCCATCGGCGCTCATCATCGGTTCCGACCAGGTGGCCGAATGCAACGGCACGCGCCTGGACAAGCCCGGCACCCACGAGCGCGCCGTCGCGCAACTGTCGATGCTCAGTGGAGCAAAGGCAGTATTCCACACTGCCGTGGCGCTGCTGGACGCCTCGAGCGGTCGGGTCCAGACCCGAGTGATCCCGACTACCGTTTCCTTCCGCACGCTCACCCCTGAGCAGATCGAGTCCTACCTGCGCACGGAGCAGCCCTACGACTGCGCAGGTAGCGCCAAATCGGAAGGGCTCGGAATCGCACTGATCGCGTGGATGGAAACGTCCGATCCCACCTCGCTCGTCGGACTTCCCCTGATCGCGCTCGTCGACATGCTGGCGGCGGAAGGGGTTCACGTTGTCTGAACCGGCCTCTCCCGCGCTCGGCTGCCTCTACCTGGTGCCGACCTGGCTGGGAGAGTCAGCGCTCGAAGATGTACTGCCTCGGAATGTCCTCGAGCGCATTCACCGAATGGATGCCTTCGTCGCGGAGAACGCCAAGAGCGCACGCCAATTCCTGAAAGCGGCGGGATATCCACGGCCGCTCGCCGAGACCTCCATCTCCGAACTGAACGAACACACTCCGGCCGATGCACTTTCAAGGCTGCTCGCGCCCGCCGTCGCGGGCGGGCAGCTCGGATTGCTGTCCGAGGCTGGCTGCCCGGCCGTGGCAGATCCGGGTGCGTCGCTCGTCGCGCTGGCACACCACCGAGGCGTCCGCGTCGTACCCCTCGTGGGCCCGTCGTCGCTTCTGCTCGCGCTCATGGCATCCGGACTGGACGGACAGCGTTTCTGCTTCCACGGCTATCTGCCGATCGAACGCGCGTCGCGTAACGAGTCGATCCGGAAGATCGAAGCCGCATCGAAGCGTGAGCAGCAGACCCAGATCTTCATCGAGGCGCCCTACCGCAATGCGCGCCTGTTCCACTCACTGCTGGAGGTCTGTCAGCCCAGCACGCGCCTTTGCGTGGCCAGCCATCTCAGCTTGCACGACGAACAGGTGACCACCCGGACGATCGGGCAGTGGAGAGAAGGACCGGCACCGTCCCTGGACAAACGACCTGCGGTGTTCCTCCTGCTGGCCTCACAATAGGCAGCGCAGTGGCAATACGGCGGATAGTCAGCGAAGACTGCCGGCCCCGAGCCGCACGAACGTCTCGGCTGCCGCCGCACCGAAGCGCCGCGCAAACCGCTCCGCAATGTTCTCCGAACGCGTGAAGTCGACGACGCGCTCCGCCTTGATCACCTCGCGTGCGACGTAGTCCACGCTTCCGATCTCGTCGGCAAGGCCGAGTTCGACGCTGCGCGTTCCAGTCCAGATCAGACCGCTGAACAGCTTGGGATCGTTCTTGAGCCGCTCCCCTCTGCCCTCGCGGACAGTCTCGATGAACTGGCGATGTATCTCGTCGAGAAGCTGTTGAGCATATTCGCGCTCCTGCGGATCGATCGGCGAAAACGGATCGAGGAAGCCCTTGTTCTCGCCCGCGGTGAGCAGTCGGCGCTCGACGCCGAGCTTCTCCATCGTTCCGGTGAAGCCGAATCCATTCATCAGCACGCCGATGGAACCGACCAGGCTGGCCTGGTCCACGTAGATGCGCTCCCCTCCGACAGCCACGTAGTAGCCCCCGGATGCGCACACGTCCTCCACGACCACGTACAAAGGTGTCTTGGGATAGAGCGCACGCAGTCGCCGCATCTCCTGGTGGATCTGGCCGGCCTGCACCGGACTGCCGCCGGGACTGTTGACGCGAACGATCACGCCGGCAGTGTTGTTGTCCTCGAACGCGTCCTTCAGCCCGAGCGTCACCCGTTCCGCACTGGCGTCGCTGTCCGCAGCGATGACTCCGTCCACCGAGACCAGGGCGGTATGCCGTCCCGACGGCCCGGCTTCTCCCTTTCCGAACCAGCCCATCGCAATGAACAGCAGTGCGAACAGGTAGACGAACGTCAGGGTCTTGAAGAAGATGCCCCAATGACGGGCACGTCGCTGCTCGTCCAGCGCCGAGCGGGCGAGGCGCTCGATCACCTCGCGCTCCCATGCCGGGGCCGGGCGTGGGGACGTACCGGAGGATGCAACCGGCTCCATCGGAGAGTTTGGCTCAGTCAATGCAGTACACCTTTCCTTCGTGTTCCTCCACGGCAACCGAAGTCAGTCGCCCCCCCTTGCACGGGCCGCCCACGCAGGCGCCTGTCTCGGGATGATAGGTAGCCCCGTGGGTGGAGCAAATCAAGTATAACCCGCTGGTATCGAAGAACTGACCCTCCAGCCAGTCCATCTCCACCGGTATGTGTGCGCATCGATTCACGAATGCGCGCAGCACGCCGTCGAACCGAACGACGAACGCAGGCAGTTCTTCGTCGAACCGGCGTACGGTGAAGCGCACGCCCTGGCCGCCTTCGACCACCGCCTGCGCATCGCAGATCAGGCGTTTTCCCGCAGCCACGCCATGAGTTCCTGCGGTGACTCGACACAAGCGAGCGGCTCCAGGCCGTACAGCGACTCCTTTTCGTGTGCGCCGTATGCAACCGCTACGGCACTTACACCTGCGCTGCGGGCCATCTCCAGATCGTGCGTCGTGTCGCCGATCATCAACGTCCGCTCCTTCGGCACGTTGAGCGATTCCATGAGGGTGAGCAGCATGTCGGGGTGGGGCTTGGCGAAACCCTCGTCGCCACAGCGCGAGAGATGGAAGTAGCGTCCGAGCCCGGTATCGACGAAGGCGCGGTCGAGTCCGCGCCGACTCTTGCCCGTCGCCACGGCGAGCAGGAAACCGCGCGCATGAAGATCGGCAAGCCCTTCGGGCACGTCCTGAAAAGGCTTCACCGCCTGGTCGCCGGACAAGAAATGGTGACGGTAGCGATCCACAAGACGAGGATAGTCGTCGGCGGGCAGGTCGGGAAGCAGGTAGGCCATCGCGTCCTGAAGTCCGAGCCCGATGATGTAGCGGGCACGCCGCTCGTCCGGCGCCTGCAGGCCGATGTCGACACAGGCGGCCTGAAGGGACGCGACGATGTGGGCGGCAGAGTCGACCACTGTGCCGTCCCAGTCGAACACGAGCAATTCGAAGGTGGAAAGGCTCATGCTGCTTCCTGGTCCGTCGCCGGCAGCTGCCGCAGGAATCCATCCAATTCGTCGGGAAGGGGTGCCTTCAGGAGAACCTGCTGCGATGACTGGGGGTGTTCGAAGCCGAACTCGGCGGCATGCAGAAACATCCGCTTCAGTCCCTGCCTGCCCAGGAGCTTGTTGAGGGCGAAATCACCGTACTTGTCGTCCCCGGCTATGGGGTAACCCAGGTGGGACAGGTGGACCCGGATCTGATGCGTCCGCCCGGTTTTCAACTCGGCGGCGAGAAGCGTGTAGCCGTGGAATGCACGTTCGCGTGTGAACAGGGTGTGGGCAAACTGACCGCCCTCTTCCACATCAACGCGCCGTTCCCCGGCAGCCGTGACGTACTTGTGAAGGGGCAGCTTGACGTGCCGCCGCTCCTCTCGCCACTCGCCGCAAACGAGCGTCAGGTAGCGCTTGAAGCTGCGACCCTCCCTGATCTGCGCGTGCAAGGCCGTGAGCGCGCTGCGCTTCTTTGCAAGCAACAGCACACCGGAGGTTTCGCGGTCGAGACGGTGAACGAGCTCCAGAAATCTCAGCTCCGGCCGTTCCTGACGAAGCTGCTCGATGATTCCGTGGCTGATTCCGCTGCCCCCGTGCACGGCGATCCCTGCCGGCTTGTCGAGCGCCAGAAGCGACTCGTCTTCGTACAGGGTGTGCCGGGAAAGCGCCGCAGGCCGGGGACGCGGCTTGGCTGCCGGAGCGGCAGTCCTGACGGGCGGGACCCGGACCCGGTCGCCCGCCACGAGCCGATAGCTGGCATCGATACGACGGCTGTTGACGCGAACCTCTCCCGTGCGCAGCATCCGGTATACGTGGCTCTTCGGGACACCCTTGAGCACGCGCAGGAGAAAGTTGTCGATGCGCTGTCCTGCCTGCTCTTCGTCCACGAGCACGGTCGAGGCGGCCTCGAGCCCGGGAATTTGCCCTTTCCTTAACCCATTCATTTTGCTTATACTATTGATTGCGTGACGGCAGACTGAGTGCACCACGCGTCAGTGGAGGCCGAATCAACCGCACACATGCGGGCGGCTCCCCAGGGTCATGACCTGAAAAATCATGACGGGTTAACTTCGCTGACCCGATCCAACTAGCGATGCAGACCTGATAACGCGCTCGACACCGAGCCAGTCACCCCTCCCGGGCGGACTTGCCCGGGATCGGCGAGGCAAACGCCCAACCTAACTATTCGGTGAGGTTCCCATTATGAACGCTGCAATGCCCGAATAGTACCCATCCGGGGGGCGCCCAGATGCGCCCGATGTTTGCCCTGCCCGCGGTCTGAGCGCGGGGGCAAAAAGAAATGAAACGCATGCTGTTCAATGCGACCCAGGCCGAAGAACTCCGGGTTGCCATCGTCGACGGTCAGAAGCTCATCGACCTCGACATCGAAACTGCAGGAAAAGAGCAACGTAAAGGAAACATCTACAAAGGAGTCATCACCCGAGTAGAACCCAGTCTCGAGGCTGCATTCGTCGATTACGGCAGCGAACGGCACGGATTTCTCCCGTTCAAGGAGATCAGTCGCGCCTACTTCCACGCCGACGTCGACCCTGCGCGTGCGCGCATCCAGGACGTGGTGCGCGATGGGCAGGAACTCATCGTCCAGGTGGACAAGGACGAACGCGGTAACAAGGGCGCTGCGCTGACGACGTTCGTCAGCCTCGCCGGACGCTATCTGGTCCTGATGCCGAACAACCCCCGCGGCGGCGGCGTCTCCCGTCGCGTAGAAGGCGAGGAACGCAACGAGTTGCGCGATCTGATTTCGCAACTCGAAGTGCCCTCGGGCATGAGCATCATCGGGCGCACGGCCGGGCTTGGCCGCAATCTCGAAGAACTGCAGTGGGACCTCAACTACCTCCTGCAGCTATGGCGTGCCATCGAGACGGCATCCAGGCAGCAGGGCGGCGCGTTCCTGATCTACCAGGAATCGAGCCTCGTCATCCGTGCAATCCGTGACTACTTCCACCAGGACATCGGCGAGATCCTGATCGACACCGACGGGATCTACGAGCAGGCGCGCCAGTTCATGGCGCACGTGATGCCTGCGAACGTCAACCGCGTCAAGTTGTATCGCGATGACGTCCCGCTGTTCTCGCGCTTCCAGATCGAGCATCAGATCGAGACCGCCTACGCGCGCACGGTCCCTCTCCCCTCAGGTGGGGCGGTGGTGATCGACCATACCGAGGCGATGGTCGCGATCGACGTCAATTCCGCGCGTGCCACGCGCGGTGCGGACATCGAGGAGACGGCGCTGCGCACCAACTGCGAGGCCGCCGACGAGATCGCGCGCCAGTTGCGGCTGCGCGACCTGGGTGGCCTGGTGGTCATCGACTTCATCGACATGGAGAACAGCCGCAACCAGCGTGAGGTGGAGAACCGTCTGCGCGATGCGCTGCGCTACGATCGCGCGCGGGTGCAGATGGGAAAGATCTCCCGCTTCGGGTTGATGGAACTGTCGAGACAGCGGCTGCAGACATCCCTCGGCGAGACCAGCCACATGACCTGCCCGCGCTGCAATGGGATCGGCCACATCCGCAGCGTCGAGTCGTCCTCACTCCACATCCTGCGCATCCTGCAGGAGGAGGCAATGAAGGAGAACACGGCGGCAGTGCACGCGCAGGTGCCGGTCGACGTGGCCACCTTCCTGCTCAACGAGAAGCGCTCGGAGTTTCACGCGATCGAGCAGCGGCTCAAGGTGAACGTTGTGCTCATCCCCAACATGCACCTCGAGACGCCCAACTACGCCGTGACTCGGCTGCGTCACGACGAACTCAACCAGATGGAACCGCTGCCCGCGAGCTATCGCATGGTCGAGCAGCCGACCGAGGCGCGCGAGCCGGCAACCGCTGAAGTGAAGCCCACTCGGCCACAGGCAGCGGTTCAGGGCATCACGCCCGAGCAGCCGGCTCCGATGCCGGAGAGCGCCTCCAGCGCCGATGCCGGCGCCGCACGGCCCTCCATCCTGCAGAAGATTTTCGGCTGGCTGACACGCAAGCCAGAAGAGGTGAGCGAACCGGTCAAGGCCAAGCCCCGCGAACAGCGGCGGCCGCAGCGCGAGGGACCGCAGCGCAGGGACCGGCGCCCCGGGCGCGATCGCGACCGCGAGGAAGGTGTTGGACAGGCGCAGGCGAGTCGCGGCAATGCTGGCGAGAACCGGCGAGGCTCGCAGGGCGGCGGCCAGCAACGTCGCCCCGAACGAGAGCGCGGCCAGGGGGATCGTCCCGAACGCAACGCGCGGCAGGATCGGGCCGAACGGCTCGAGCGTGCAGCGCAGGGCGGCGCGCTGGAGCAGGGAGGACGGCCGGAAGCATCCGGTGCACAGGGCGAACGCCGGCAACGCAGCGAACGCGGAGAACGTCAGGATCGGGGGGATCGGTCCGAACGGCCCGAGCGCTCCGAAAGGCAGGATCGTCCCGAGCGACAGGATCGCGCCCACCCCGACGGGGCTGCCCAGGGCGAGAGCGCTTCAGCGGAAGGCCGTGGGCGCCGTCGGCGCGGACGCCGTGACCGCGGCAGCCGCGCAGAGAACGGCGAAGGTCCCGTGACGGCCCAGGAAGTCGCGACGGCCACCGCCGTTGAAACCGTCGCTGCAGCCGAGGTGGAGGTGCCAACGGAAGCTGGCCACGCGCCGACCGAGGCCGCTTACGTGCCGGCCCAGCGTACAGCCGAGCCTATCCTGGAAGAGGTGCGCGACGAGATTCCCGTGGTACCGGCCCCGGCAGCGATGGAAACCGAAGCAGTCGAGGCAGCCACGCCGCGCTCGGCCGAGGCCGTCGCAGATACTGCGGCAGAGCCCGTCCACCTAGCCGTGCAAGTGCCGTCGATCGAGGAACCCGAGCCTGCTGCTGTGGTATCGCCGGAGCCGGCCCCTGCAGCTGTGACGGTCAACCTGTCAGATCCAGGTGTGACGCTGGCGCAACCGATTTCCTACGCATTGCCCGTCGACATGGTTCAGGTTGAAACGAGTCACGCGTCGGCGACGGAGACCGAGGCCACCGACGCAGCGCTAACGCAGCAACCGCGCAGGCCCCGGCGCCCGCGCCCCGAACCGCTTCCACAGGAGCCGATGGTCCAGATCGAGACGCGTAACGACTAGCAGGCCGACCGTCGCTGCGTCGAGAACGGGGCTGGTCAAACCAGCCCCGTTCGCTTTCTAGCGCGCGGAGGAGTTCAGAGTCGAGCGGACCGACTGCAACAGTCCATAGGCAGCCGCCTCGACCAGGTCCAGTACCAGGTCGAAACCCGAGTTATCCCCGTAGTACGGGTCGGGTACCTCGCGATGGTCGACATCCGGCGCGTAGTCCATGAACAGCCGAATCTTGCTTCGATGCTCGGGCGGGCTGTTCCGCAACATGATGGACAGGTGTCCTCGATCCATCGCCAGCAAGTGATCGAAGCGCGCGTAGTCTTCCGGCAGCAGTCGACGTGCGCGCAGGTTCGACAGGTCATAGGATCGGCGCTTGGCGGCAGCCAGCGCGCGCGGATCGGGGCGATCGCCGATGTGATAGCCGTGCGTGCCCGCCGAATCGACGAGCACCAGCTTCTCCAGCCCTGCCCTGTGCACCATGTGCAGGAACACACCCTCGGCAGTGGGCGATCGGCAGATATTGCCCGTGCAGACGAACAGCACCTTTGTCATGAGCGCGCCTTGCGTCTGCCGCGCGCGCTGCCAGCGCCCGGCCGCACCACCTTGTTGCGCTCGGGTAGGCGCGGGACCGCCGCTTCCTGCTCCACGCCGAACAGTTCTCCCTTCAGCACGCGGATGCGATCGCGCGCCTGTCCCGCCTGCTCGAACTCCAGATTTCGGGCGTGCTCCATCATTTCTTTCTCCAGCCGGCGGATCTCCTTGGCCAGGTCGCCTTCGCTCATACGTGCGTAATCGGCCGCGCCCTGCGCAGCCTTCAGTTCCCGTTGCGCCCCCCGCGGATCGTAAACGCCATCGATGATGTCGCGGATTCGCTTGCTCACCCCCCGGGGGGTGATGCCTCGGGCTTCGTTGAACGCGATCTGCTTCGTGCGCCGGCGATTGGTCTCGTCGATCGCCCGTCGCATGGATCCGGTCACCTGGTCCGCGTAAAGGATCGCCGTGCCGTTGAGGTGCCGTGCGGCGCGGCCGATGGTCTGAATGAGCGAGCGGTCGGAGCGCAAGAAACCTTCCTTGTCCGCATCGAGGATCGCGACCAGTGACACTTCCGGTATGTCCAGACCCTCGCGCAGGAGGTTGATACCCACCAGCACGTCGAACTCGCCGAGCCGCAGATCGCGGATGATCTCGACGCGCTCGACGGTGTCGATGTCCGAGTGGAGGTAGCGCACCTTCACACCGTGTTCACTCAGATAGTCCGTCAAATCCTCGGCCATCCGCTTGGTGAGCGTCGTGACCAGAACGCGTTCTCCGCGCTGCACACGCAGGTTGACTTCCGAAAGCAGATCGTCGACCTGGCTGCCGGCTGGCCTCACGATCACCTCCGGATCGACCAATCCGGTCGGTCGAACCACTTGTTCGACGACCTGCCCCTGATGGGACGCCTCGTAGTCGCCGGGCGTGGCGGAGACGAAGACCGTCTGGGGCATCATGCCCTCGAACTCCTCGAACGTGAGGGGGCGATTATCCACCGCCGAGGGAAGCCGGAATCCGTAATCGACCAGGTTCTCCTTTCGTGCGCGATCGCCGCGGAACATGCCACCAACCTGCGGGATGGTGACGTGGCTCTCGTCGATGATCATCAGCGCGCGGGACGGCAGGTAATCGATCAGCGTGGGCGGCGGCTCCCCCGGGCGCCGCCCGGACAGATGGCGCGAGTAGTTCTCGATGCCCTTGCAGAATCCCAGCTCAGCGAGCATCTCGAGATCGAAACGCGTGCGCTGTTCGATGCGCTGTGCCTCCAGCAACTTTCCCTCCTTCTGGAAAGTCTCGATGCGTTCGCGCAGCTCGACCTTGATTGCCTCGATCGCCCGCAACGTGGTCTCGCGCGGCGTCACGTAGTGGCTCGATGGATAGATGGTGTATCTGGCCACCTTCTGCAGCACCTGTCCGGTGAGGGGATCGAACAGGGAGAGATCCTCCACCTCGTCGTCGAACAGGCTCACCCGCAGCGCCAGCTCCGAGTTCTCCGCCGGAAACACGTCGAGGACATCGCCGCGCACGCGGAAGGTGCCCCGCCGGAACTCCATCTCGTTGCGCTGGTATTGCATCTCGGCAAGGCGACGAATCACCTCGCGCTGCGGGGCACGCTCCCGCGTGCGAAGGTGCAGGACCATGCTGTGGTAGTCCACGGGATCGCCGATGCCGTAGATGCAGGAGACGGTCGCGACGATCACCGTGTCCGGGCGCTCCAGCAGCGACTTGGTGGCCGACAGCCGCATCTGCTCGATGTGCTCGTTGATGCTCGAGTCCTTTTCGATGTACAGATCGCGCGACGGTACGTAAGCCTCCGGCTGGTAGTAGTCGTAGTACGAGACGAAGTACTCGACGGCGTTGTTCGGGAAGAACTCGCGCATCTCGGAGTAGAGCTGGGCTGCGAGCGTC
>CAYLTE010000149.1:0-10842 GCA_964386195.1 uncultured Burkholderiales bacterium
CGCCCCTGCAGCGGCTGCGCGACCTGCGCTGGATGGTGCGCGATGCGATGGCTCGAAGCATCGACTGGGGCGAGGTGAGAGTGGAGCATGGCCGGCTCGAGCGGGGGCGGGCGTCGGCCGGTGGCGCAGACGCTGTCGTGGTTTCAGAGGGTACGGAGCAGGGAGCACTGATTTGGAAGTGCGATGGCCTGCACCGCAGCGTCGCTTTCGGCTTCGACCTCTCCGATTCGAACCTCGCCGTTCAGCCCGGCTTTCCGATTCTGCTCGCTCAGGCGATGGAATGGATCGCATCTCGGGACGCAATGTCGGCGAAGCGGATGGGCATGGTCGTGCTCAGCGACGCGTATGAGGAGATCGTGCGCCCAGACGGGTCGAACGCGGGCGCCTTTGCCTTTGCTGGCGGCACCGCCTTTCTCGCTTCCACACCGGGGCGGTACCGACCTGCGGATGGAGATGGAAGGTGGGTCGTCGTCAGCGGGTTCCAAGCAGACGCCCCGCAAGTCAATTCGCCAGGATCTGCGCCCGATGCCGATGTGTCGCCGGGCGCATCTCTCGCTGCCGTGCAAGCCCTGATCGGCCGACAGGAAGCGCTCCTCGCACTGGCGCTTGGCTTGACCTTGCTGTGGTGGGTGGGGCGGTCCTTCGGAATGGTTCGCTGACCGGAGAATTGCACGTGGCTGTCGGCTTCCTCCATCCCGAAGCGCTTTGGCTGCTTGCGATCGTCGCCGCGCTTGCGCTCGCGCTGCGGTGGCGCGCTCGCACTCACCCGGGGGCCCCAAGCGAGTGGGCGCCGCTTCGTGCGGTCGCGGCTGCCTTCATCGTGCTCGCCCTGGCCCAGCCGACATGGACCCTTCGCACTGCATCCAAGTCGGTAGCCTATCTGCTCGATACCTCGCGCAGCATGTCCGCCGAATCGCTTGTCGATGCGCTCGCTTGGATAGGCGGCGCCGAGAAGTCCGGCGCATCCTCGCAGGCGCAGTTCATTGCATTCGGAGCCCGGGTTCAGGCGTTCGACAGTCTCGAGGCGCTGGAGGGCGTACGACTCGGTGGAGATCAGAGCGCTGTCGCCGGGCGCGGCATCGACGATCGTGGAACGGATCTCGAACATGCCCTGGATGCAGCGCGCGCACTGCTCGGTCAGGAACGCGACCGGCGCATCGTTCTGTTCACCGACGGCAATCAGACGCGGGGGGATGCGCTGCGCGCGGTCTCCCGGTTGCGCGCCGCAGGCGTGCCAGTGTTCGTGGTGCCCGCAAGGGTCGACCCCCGGCCACGCGCCTGGATCGACAGCCTGTCTTTCCTCTCTCCGGTACGCCTAGGCGCACCGGTGCTGCTCTCGGTGCATGCCAATGCGAACGATCGAGCGGAGGCCCAAGTCGAAGTGCTCGTGGACGGGGTCCTGCAGGTTCGAGAGCAGATTCGGTTACTGCCAGGGTCCAACGAATGGGCGCGGCCGATGCGCTTTTCCCGGGCCGGCACGCGCGCGGTCCAGGTGCGGCTTTCGATCGCAAAAGGCGATGATGCCGACCACGACTCGAGGACAGAGTTCGTGCGCGTCGATCCGCGCGTGCGCGTCCTGTACCTCGAACGGGTGCGCGACGATGCGCGCCACCTCGCCCATGCCCTGCGTCGGGAGGGTATGGACGTGACGGTGGCGGATGCGGGGCGCATGGGGCATCTCGGAGCGCTCGATCGCTACGACGTGGTGATCCTGAGCGACGTGCCGGCTGCACAGGCAGAACATACGATCGGCGCCGACCTGGAGCGCTACGTGCGTGAGGGCGGCGGACTGGTGTTCGCGGGCGGGAGCAGCACCCACGGACAGGGTGGGTTCTCGCGGACTCGGATCGAGTCCATTCTCCCTGTTCGATTCCGCGATCGACGCAGGCAGGAGCAACTGGACTTGGTGCTGCTCATCGACCGGTCGACGAGCATGCAAGGCACCAAGCTCGAATTCGCGAAGGCAGCCGCGTTGGAACTTATGGAAGCGTTGCCTTCCGAAGCCCGTCTGAGTGTCATCGCTTTCAGTGGCAAACCCCGCGAAGTGCTGCCGCTGCAGCATCACGACGATCGGGTGCGCGCCGCCGCCGCCATTGGCGCAGTGTCCGCCGGCGGGCAGACCGACATCTTTTCCGCGTTGTGGCATGTGCGCGGCATGCTGAAGCCATCGCAGGCGGCGGAGAAGCACGTGATCCTCCTCTCGGATGGAGATACCGTCCCGGTGGCAACGATGCGAAGCGATGTGTCCGTACCGCATGCGCCGGAGCAGGGCGATTCACGGCCCGGCGACTTCCGCGCTCTGACCGCGCTTCTCGAGCGCGAGGGGATATCGGTCTCGACCGTTGCAGTCGGAGAGGCACCCGAGATCGAGTTCATGCGCAATATTGCCAGCTGGACTGGCGGTGCCAGCCACGTGGCGCGCAGCGAAGCCCAGATCCCGGCACTGATCGTGGGGGATGCGCGCAAGTTCACGTCGGATTCGATCGTCGAGCGTCCGTTCAGGGCAACTCTTCGCTGGAGGCCGGCGACATTGGACGGAATCGACTTCCAGTCGGCACCGCCACTGCTGGGCCAGGTCATCGCACGGGCGAAGCCGCATGCCGAGGTTCTCCTCGAAGGCATCGACAAGCGGCCGCTCCTGGTGCGCACCCACCATGGACTGGGTCGCAGCATCGCGTTTCTGTCCGATGCCAAGCCGCGCTGGGCCGCGCACTGGCTGGAGTGGTCGGGCTTCGGCAGGTTCTGGGCCCAGCTGGTGCGCTCGGCCGTGCGCATCGACGACCAGGCGGTGTCCTGGCATCTGGTGCAAGAACAGGGCATGACTCGCATCGTGCTCGTTGCGCACAATGCGAGCGGAGCGTATGCGAACGGCCTGCGCGTGTCCGCGCGGATCGTCAGAGACGAAGAGGTATCTCGGTCGATTGTGCTGGTCCAGACCGGACCGGGTCGTTACGAGAGACAACTGGACGATGCAATCGCACAGCCGGGCGACTATCGGATCGAACTCGAGGAATTCGAGCGAAAGTTGCCGGGGAATGGGCGGCTGCCCCCGCCACTCACACTGAACGTGCCATCGGTTCCCGATGAGCGCTTCCTGGTGTCCAACCTCGCGCTCCTGGAAACGATTGCCCGCGCGACGGGCGGCAGTCTCTCTCCGAGCATGCAAGCGGTGTTCTCGGAACGCGGCGCGCCCGGGGTGCGCAAGGTAATGCTCTGGCCCTGGTGCACGGCTGCGGCGCTCGCGTGCCTGTTCGGCGAACTGCTGCTTCGGCGCCGTCGAAAGCGTCCGGTCTCCGGAAAGGGGATGTTTCGTCCGATATAGGGAATCCCGCCCTTTCGCGCCACAGCGCTTCACCTTGCCACGATGACTAATCGGCCCCCATCCTCACGCTGTGCGCTTGCTCTGATCATCGCCGTGCCAGTGGCCATCGGCGGCTACATGGCAGGCCGCATGCACGCCGAATCCACCCTGCGAGGCCAACTCGCACACTTCGCGCTGACGCAGACGAACCTGGCAGTCGGCGCCCTGCTCAACTTGGAGCATGGGGATTCCGGTCAGGCGCGCCGCATGGTCCTCTCCGCCATGGAACAGAGTCTGCAGCGCCTGCAGCGCTACGAGCGGGCAGGGAATGACAGCGAACGCGAGCAGTTCACGCTCAACACGCTGCGCCGGGCGGCACAATTCAGGAAGCGCTATCCCCCCGACGGGCCTGCGAAGCAGGCAGCGCTGGTAGAGGCTTACCTGCGCGAGCGCCTCGACACCTCGGGCGGCGCCGCGCGCTAGCCTACCCGGCGGGAGCGGGCTCCGCCGCGTCGAAGTCGATCTCCACGCGGGCGCCGCTGGGATCGAAGAAGAACATCTGCCACTGCGCGCCGTCGGGCGACTTGCGCAGCTCGTATTCGACGCCAGCCTTGCGTAGAATTGCCGCTGTGCCGGCCAGGTCGCGGCCGGTGAAGGCGACGTGGTCGAGCGTGCCGTGCGGGTCCTCGGGCATGCTGCGTCCCGCAATCACGTGAAGAACGGCGGTGTCGCCCGAATAGAGCCACACGCCGGGAAACGTGAAGGGCGGCCGATAGCCTTCCTGCAGGCCGAGCAGGCCGACGTAGAACGCCTTGCAGGCCTCGAGGTCGTGGGTGAGCACGGTGAAGTGATTCAGTCCGACGATCGCCATGTCGATTCTCCTTGCCTGTGCGGCCGCTCCCGCTCAAGCCGCCCGATTGATCGCGCGCTCGGCGTCGCGCTCCTCGAGCACGTTGCGGCGCTTGTCGAGCCACCAGCCGTACTGAACCGGCCACTGTTCGAACGCGCCTTCTGCGCGCAGCGCCACCGCGGCATGCAGCGTCCAGTGCGGATCGAACAGGACCTGCCGTCCCACCGCAATCAGGTCGGCCTGGCCGTTCTGCAGCACCTGTTCCGCCTGCGGCCCGTCTAGGATCAGTCCCACCGCCATGGTGGCGATGTCCGCCTCGCGCCGGATGCGCTCGGCGAACGGCACCTGGAATCCCAGGGTGCGCTTGAGCCGGGCCGCCGTCGCCGAGCCGGCGATCCCGCCGGACGAGCAGTCGACCACGTCGATGCCGATGCGGCGCAGCGCGCGCGCCAGTTCCACCGTCTCGTCCGCCGTCCATCCACCCTCGATCCCGTCGCTGGAGGAGACGCGGAAGAAAACAGGCCGGTCTTGCGGCCACTCGGCGCGGACGATCCCGGAGATCTCCAGCGCCAGCCTGATCCGTCCTTCGAAGCTGCCGCCGTACGCATCCGTGCGCCGGTTGCTAAGCGGCGATAGGAACTCGTGGATCAGGTAGCCGTGAGCGCCATGCACCTCGGCGACCTCGAAGCCCGCGGCGAGCGCGCGGCGCGCCGCTGCGCGCCACTGCGCCTTCAATTGCTCGATCTCGGCGAGCGACAGCTCGTGCGGCACCAGCCAGCCTTCGCCGACCGGCACGGCACTCGGGGCGACGACCTGCCACGGCACCTCGCCGCGCGCGCGATCGGAGTCATTCATCGGTCCGTTGCCGTGCCAGGGGCGCTGCATGCTCGCCTTGCGCCCGGCATGGGCGAGCTGGATGGCCGGCACGCATCCCTGCGACGTGATGAAGTCCGTGATGCGGCGCAAGGGCGGGACGTGTTCGTCTGACCAGATGCCGAGATCCCCGTGCGTGATGCGTCCTGCACGGTCGACTGCGGCGGCCTCGGTGAAAATCAGTCCCGCCCGGCCGATCGCGAACTGCGCGAGGTGGGCGAAGTGCCAGTCGTTCGCCATGCCTTCCTGGGCGGAGTACTGGCACATGGGCGAGACGACGACGCGGTTGGGGAGGGTGAGACCGCGCAGGACGAGCGGAGAGAGCAGCAAGGGTGCGGACATGGCAGGCGGAGATTTCAGACCTTGGGGGTGCTGTGGAGGTGATGGTGGTGGTGTTCGTGCTGGCTGCGGCGATCGTGATGATCGTGCAGTTCCACCGGGACGAGATTGAGGCGTCCGTGGCGAACCTGCGGCTCGGCCATCAGCGCATTCGCGAAGGCGGTAACGTCAGGCGTGGCGCCACGCAGCATCACGGTTTCCAGGCAGTCGTCGTGATCCAGATGCACGTGCATCGACGAGAGCACCAGGTCGTGATGCGCGTGCTGCAGGGCGGTGAGCCGCTCCGCCAGATCGCGGGCGTGGTGGTTGTAGACGTAACTCAGCGCCGCGACGCAGTGCGGGGCCTCCTCGCGCTCCAGGCGTTCGCTGCTCAGCAGGTCGCGCAGGATGTCGCGCACGGCCTCGGAGCGGTTCTGGTAGCCCTTCCTGCGGATGAGCTCGTCGAAATCGTGCGCGAGCGTCTCGCTCAGTGAGATGGTGAATCGTTCCACGGTTCGGTTCGCCTCTGTTGGTAGGGATGGTAACGCAAAGCCCTTCGAACGGATCGGGCGTCCACCGGCCAGGCGTCGGAGGGTATTGGCGACTTCGCGTCATGAGGAATGCGGCGGGCGGCACTTGTCAGCGGCGTCGTTCCGCACTAGCATGCGCCGGTAAGAGAAAAACGTAATTCATAAGACCAATAGGGAGACCTGCATGATCAAAACAAGAGCGGTCATCGTTCTGATGGCGGGTGGCGTCGGCCTGTCGGGATGGCTCACCGATGCAAGCCATGCAGACGAGGTGCAGGCTCCTGAAGTCGAGGTGATCGGCCACTACCAGACCGGGATCGGAACATCTGACGCCGCCAGCGAAGGCAGCGTCACGTACAAGCGGATCGAATCGCGGCCGCTGCTGCGGCCCGGCGAGCTCGTGGAACTCGTGCCGGGCATGATCGTCACGCAGCACAGCGGCGGCGGCAAGGCGAACCAGTACTTCCTGCGAGGCTACAACCTCGACCACGGCACCGACTTCGCGCTGACCGTCGACGGTATGCCGGTGAACATGCCCACACACGGTCATGGGCAGGGCTACGCCGACATCAACTTCCTCATCCCGGAACTGATCTCCGGCCTGGACTTCCGAAAAGGCCCGTACTTCGCCTCGGAGGGCGACTTCTCGACGGCAGGGGCAGCCCACATCCACCTGTTCGAGCAACTGCCTCAGTCGCTCGGTCTGCTGACGGTGGGCACGGACGGATACGGACGCGTGGTGGCCGCCGCATCGCCGAAGGCCGGCGCCGGCACGCTCCTGCTGGGATTCGAGGCGCTCACCTACGACGGACCCTGGGTGGAAGAGGAAGACCTGCGCAAGTTCAACGGTGTCCTGCGCTACAGCCAGGGCGATGTGGCGAACGGCTTCAACGTCACGCTGATGGGCTACGACTCCGACTGGACAGCAACCGATCAGGTCGCGGAACGGGCCGTGGAGAGCGGCGAGATCGATCGTTTCGGCACGCTCGAGCCGACCAACGGTGGCGAGACTTCGCGCTTCAGCCTGTCGGGCAATGTGCGCAGAACCCTTGGCGCCGGCCAAGCGCAGTTCGATGCCTACGTCATTCGCTATGCCCTCGATCTGTGGTCGAACTTCACCTACGCGCTGGACGATCCGCTGGATGGAGCGCCCAACGGCGACCAGTTCAAGCAGGTCGATCGTCGTACCGTCTACGGCATGCATCCGCGCTACGCGTGGAGCACGAAGATCGGCAGTGCCGAGGCGACCAACACGGTCGGCGTGCAGGTCCGCTACGACGACATCCGGCGAGTCGGTCTGTACTCCACGGTCGAACGGGACATTCTCTCGACCACGCGCGAAGACAGCGTGGACCAGCTCAGCGGCGGCATCTACTTCGAGAACACCACCCAGTGGCTGCCCTGGCTGCGTTCGATCGCAGGCGTGCGCGCCGACTGGTATCGCTTCGACGTGGACAGCAGCATCGAAGAGAACTCCGGCAAGGAAACCGACAGTATCGTCTCGCCGAAACTGGGCTTCGTGTTCGGCCCGTGGGCCAAGACCGAATACTTCGTCAACGCCGGCTACGGCTTCCACAGCAACGATGCGCGCGGCACGGTGATTTCCGTCGACCCGAAGACGCTCGACCCTGCGGACCCGGTCGATCCCCTGGTACGCACCAAGGGCGCGGAACTGGGCGTGCGTACCGAGATCATTCCGGGCCTGCAGAGCTCGCTGGCGCTGTGGTACCTGAAGCAGGATTCCGAACTGCTGTTCGTCGGCGATGCCGGCACCACCGAGGCGAGCCGCCCGAGCCGGCGTGTCGGCGTCGAGTGGATCAACTACTACCGGCCGCTGCCCTGGCTGCTGATCGATGCGGAACTGGCCTTCACGCGCGCCCGCTTCAGCGACGACGATCCGGCCGGCGACTACATCCCCGGGGCCATGGAGCGCATGGCGCAGGTCGGCGTCACGGTGGAGGATCTGGGTCGCTGGTTCGGCAGCGTGCAGTTGCGCTACCTGGGGTCGCGACCGCTGATCGAGGATGACAGCGTCCGGTCGGATTCCACCACGATCACCAACGCTCGCGTGGGCTACAAGCTCACGAAGAACCTGCGCGTGCAACTCGACGTGCTCAACCTGTTCGGTTCCAAGGACCAGGACATCGCCTACTTTTACGCGTCCTGCCTGCCGAGCGAACTGGGCACCGCGCCGTGCCCGACCGCCGCGCCGCGCGATGGCATCGAGGACGTGCACTTCCATCCGGTTGAGCCACGGCAGTTCCGGCTGACGCTGGTGGGGACGTTCTAGCGTCTCGTCATCCCGGCGAAAGCCGGCATCCACGCATCGGTCAGGCGCGCAGCGCGCTGTGCATGCGCGCGAGCGCCTCGCGCAGCAGGGGACGCGGGCAGGCGAAGTTCAGTCGCAGAAAGCCCGGCGCACCGAACTGCGCGCCATCGTACAAGCCCACGCCGGCTACTTCGAAATGCGCAACGGCGTCGGCCACGTTCAGGCTCCGGGCATCGATCCACGCCAGGTAGGTCGCCTCCACGTGCCAGCTGCGCAGCCCCGGCATGCTGGCGATCGCCTGCTCGACCACATCGCGGTTGTCGCGCAGGTAGGCGAGCAGGGCGTCCTGCCAGGGCTTGCCGTCGCGGGAGGCGGCGAGCGTCGCGGTGTACCCCAGGCCGCCGACGTGATGCACGATGCCGGCCATCGCCTGGCGGATTCGCGCCCTTAACCTGTCGTCGGACACGATGGCGAACGCACAGCCCAGCGTGGGCAGATTGAAGGTCTTGCTCGCCGACATGAGCGTGACCGTGCGCGCGGCCGTGTCCGCATCGAGGCTGGCAAAGGGGATGTGCCGGCGCTGGTCATCGAGCACCAGGCCGCAGTGGATTTCGTCGGAGGCCACCAGCAAACGGTGGCGGCGGGCGAGGTCCGCGAGGCGGGCGAGTTCCTCGCGCGTCCACGCCCGGCCGGTGGGATTGTGCGGATGGCACAGCAGAAGCAGCCGCGTCTGCGGCGTGATCGCGCGCTCCAGCGCATCGAAGTCCCACTCCCAGCGCCTGCCGTCGGACGACTCCACCAATTCGACAGTCGCTATCGGCCGTTGCGCATTGCGTGGAGCGGACAGGAAGGGCGGATAGATCGGCACCGCGGTGAGGATCTCCTCGTTCGCATCGGCGAGCGCGCGCGCTACGACGTTGAGGCCGACCACCAGGCTCGGCAGCCAGACGATCCACCTTGGATCGACCCGCCATCCGGTGTCGCGTGCGAGCGATTCGCACACGGCCGGTGCGAGCGCAGCGGGGGGATCGGTATAGCCGAAGATGCCGTGATCCACCCGTTCACGCAGTGCCTCGACGATCGGAGGCGCGCAGCGGAAATCCATGTCGGCCACCCACATCGGGATGACGTCTCGGCCGGCGTAGCGGTTCCACTTGGTGCTGCTGGTGCTGTGGCGGTCGGGGAAGGTGTCGAAGTCGAAGCTCACGCGCTTACCGGGTGAGGTGCCGGGAGGAGCGAGTGTAGCGAGTTTCGTTCAAGGGCCGCTTGCGGGGCAAAAAAAATCGGGCGCCAGCGGCGCCCGATCGAGGTCAGATGCAGTTGCCGGCTCAGGCGCGACGGCGACGCGCCACCGCCATGCCCAGGGCAGCCAGGCCGAGCAGGCCGAGCGGACCGGGTTCCGGAATCTCCTCCGGCGGGTTGTCTTCCGGCGGGTTCTTGGTCAGCGCGATCGACTGCAGCTTGAAGTAGTCGTACTCGCAGCTCGTGATCGGCTTCTTCTTTTTCTTGTCGTAGCCGCTCTGGTAGCAGTACTCGCTGCCGGATTGCGCGCCGATCAGCATGTAGCGGCCCGCACCGGTCCCGAGCGCATTGTTGGCGCCGGGCTGGATATTGTTCTGCGGGTCGCCGTCGAGGACCTGCGTCCAGCTGCCGGTGATGCCGGCGTAGCCCAGCGTCGCATCGAAATCGTTGCCGACCCAGGCCTCGATATCCGGGCAGGTGTTGGAGACGGTGCTGGTGCTGCAGCCGCTGTAGTACTCCCAGCCGATGCTGAACAGGCTCGGGGCGTATTCGTGGCCGGCTCCGAAGTCGATCAGGATGTAGTCGTTGGTGCCGTCATTGTCGATCGAGTGCTGG
This sequence comes from uncultured Burkholderiales bacterium, assembly GCA_964386195.1. Classification (GTDB taxonomy): domain Bacteria; phylum Pseudomonadota; class Gammaproteobacteria; order Burkholderiales; family SHXO01; genus SHXO01. The sequence goes on from CAYLTE010000149.1 coordinate 9,999, forward strand.
GGATCCGAGCAATCGCCGCTGGTGCTGCCGTCGCAGATCCCGAGGCCGCCGCTGTAGCGCTGCACATTGCGTTGCTGGAAGCTGCCCGTGCCGTCGTTGTTGGCCGTGGTGAAACCGTAGGCCTTGATCTGGAAGTTGCCGTACTCGGGGAAGTCGGCGTCCGAAACGGTTGCCTCCCAGTACTGGTTGTTCGCACCCGAGGGGTTAACCATCGACCCGGTGGTGTACGTGGAATATGCAGCCGGCTTGCTGCTGGAGGACATCCACAGCTCGATGGTGCCGGCGCTTGCCGTAGCACTGCCGAGCGCGGTGGCGACACCGAGGGTAGCGAGAGCGATACGTTTCATTTGGACTCCGTCTTCTTTTGTCAAATCGCCCCGGATGCGTCGTGAAACTGTCGGGCGAGGGCGACGCATTATAGGCAATGCCTGTGCCAGAGGTAATTTATTTCGTTAATACAATTAGTTGTAGTCACTCTGGCGCCTTCTGCCGCAGACGACTGTAAAGCGCAGCGACATGGGTTCGTCAATTCTTGTAGCACTCTCGGAGGGCTGCAGGCGTTTGAATTGACAGTATTTCAGTGAAAGTCGCGCGAACGCGCCTGCAGGTCCCCGAGCAGATGAGACAGGTCGACCAGGCGCCCGGCGATCAGGTGCACGACCTCGCCGTCGCGCTCGAGCACGCCGTGCACGGCCATCATCCGCGCGCCGAGCAGCACGCGCCGCTGCGCCTCTGATACCGCGCGCCAGACCACGACGTTGACCATGCCGGTCTCGTCCTCGAGCGTGAGGAAGATCACCCCGCTGGCGGTATCCGGGCGCTGGCGGCCGATCACCAGGCCGGC
>CAYLTE010000150.1:0-10738 GCA_964386195.1 uncultured Burkholderiales bacterium
GCACATGAAGCACCTGGTGCGCCAGCAGGTCGCCAGCGGCTTGCGCACGGTCGATGCCTCGCGCCTGCCCGGCAGCGTTCGCATCGAGCACGAGGGCAGCGACGAGGTGTACGAGCTGGCGGTGCGCTGGGCGGGGGGCAGCGCGGTCAGCGAGTGGCAGGTCCCCAAGGATGCGAAGACCGGCACCTATCGCGTGCAGATCGAGGACAAGCTGAGCGGCGAGCTGCGGCGTCGGGCGGCGGGGAGCTTCCGCGTCGAGGAGTTCCGCGTGCCGCTGATGCGCGCTTCGCTCGAGGCCCCCGAGCGCCCGCTGGTGCAGGCCCGCGAGGTTCCGGTGGGCGTGCAGGTGAGCTACCTGGCCGGCGGCGGTGCGGCGAACGCGCCGGTCGAGCTGCGCGGGCTGGTCCGGCCGCGCGCGGTTCGCTTCGACGACCACGCGGACTTCACCTTCCTCGGCGGTGCCGTGCGCGAGGGCGTGCAGGACACGCGCCGCTACGACTGGCTGCGCGACGAGTACGGGCTCGACGATGCGAACGCCGACTCCGGTGCGAGCGGCGGCAGCCGCACGCTGGAGAAGCGCGCATTCAGCCTCGATCGTGCCGGCGGCGGCAGGGTGGTGCTGGGCGAGGTGCCATTATCGGACACGCCGCAGGAGCTGGTCGCCGAACTCGAGTACAGCGATCCCAACGGGGAGATTCTCACCGCGGCCACGCGCATCCCGCTGTGGCCTTCCGCCGTCGCGCTCGGGATCAAGGCCGACGGCTGGGCGCAGTCCAGCGAGAAGGAGGTGCGCCTGCAGGCGCTGGCGCTCGACCTGCAGGGTCGTCCGCTGGCGGGCGTGCCGGTGGCGTTCACCCTGTTCGAGCGGCGCACGTTCGCCCATCGCAAGCGGCTGCTCGGCGGCTTCTACGCCTACGAGAGCGGCGCGGAAGTGGTGCGCGTGGCGACCGTGTGCGAGGGGACGAGCGACGACAAAGGTCTGGTCGAGTGCCGCTTCGAATCCCCGGTCTCGGGAGAAGTGCTGGTGGAGGCAAGCGCGGTGGACGACGCCGGGCGCCGCGCCGCGACCAGCGCGAGCGTGTGGGTCGCCGGCCAGGGCGAGTGGTGGTTCGACACGTCGAACGACGATCGCATGGACCTGATCCCGGAGCGCAAGCGCTACGAACCGGGCGAGCGCGCACGTCTGCAGGTGCGCATGCCGTTCCGTGCGGCGACGGCACTGGTGACGGTGGAACGCGAAGGCGTGCTGGATGCCTTCGTCGCGCGCTTGTCCGGCAAGGCGCCGGTGGTGGAGGTGCCGATGAAAGGCCGGCACGCACCGAATGTGTTCGTGTCCGTGCTCGCCGTGCGTGGACGGGTCAATGATGTCCAGCCGACGGCGTTGGTGGACCTGGGCAAGCCCGCCTTTCGCATGGGCATCGCCGAGGTGAAGGTGGGTTGGCGCGCGTTCGAGCTCGACGTCGACGTGCGCACCGACAAACAGGTCTACCGCACGCGCGACAAGGCGAAGGTCTCGGTCCAGGTCAGGCGCGCAGCCGGTGGTGCAGCACTGCCCAAAGGCAGCGAAGTGACGCTGGTGGCGATCGACGAGGGGCTGCTGGAGCTGGCAGGCAACGACAGCTGGGATCTGCTCTCGCGCATGATGCAGCGTCGCGGGCTGGAGGTGGACACGGCCACGGCGTCGATGCAGGTGGTGGGCAAGCGCCACTACGGTCGCAAGGCGCGCGAGGCCGGGGGCGGCGGCGGACGCCAGACTGCGCGCGAGCTGTTCGACACGCTGCTGTTCTGGAAGGCGCGCGTGAAGCTCGATGCCAAGGGCCGTGCCACGGCGCAGATCCCCCTGAACGACTCGCTCACCTCGTTCCGTATCGTTGCGGTCGCGACGGCGGGTGCGTCGCTGTTCGGCACCGGGCAGACCAGCATCCGTTCCACGCGCGAGCTGATGCTGTTCTCCGGATTGCCGCCGCTGGTACGGGAGCAGGATGACATGCGTGCGCTGTTCACGGTGCGCAATGCTTCCGAGCGGGTGCTCGACGTGGATGTCAGCGCGCGTGTCGTGCCCGACGGGGGAAAGGCGCAGACCATGGCGCCGCAGAGCGTGCGCCTCGAGCCCGGCGCCTCCCGCGAAGTGTCGTGGCGATACCGTGTGCCGGATGCGGCCGTAACCGCACGCTGGGAAGTGTCGGCCAAGGGCAGGACGGACGACGGGGCGAGTGTGCAGGATGTACTCGGCGTTTCGCAGCGGGTGATACCGGCAGTTCCGGTGCGTACCGTGCAGGCGACCCTCGCACAGGTCGACGGCGTCATGGAGGTCGCCTTGGATCGGCCGGCCGCGGCGCTGCCGGGGCGCGGCGGCGTACAGGCCGACCTGCAGGCGCGCCTCGGGGGCGAGCTGCCGGGCGTGCAGGCGTACATGCGCGCCTACGCCTACACTTGCCTGGAGCAGCTCGGTTCGCGCGCGCTGGCGTTGCGCGATCGGGCGCAGTGGGATGCGCTCATGGCGAGCTTGCCGTCGTACCTGGATCGCGACGGACTGGCGAAGTACTTCAGCGTCATGCGCGAGGGCAGCGATATCCTTACCGCTTATCTGCTCAGCGTCGCCGACGCCGCCGGCTGGGAGATCCCGGAGGCTGCCAGGACGCGCATGCTCGGGGGTCTGGAACGCTTCGTCGCCGGGCAGGTGGTGCGCGATGCCGGCTGGAACGCGGCCGACCTGTCGCTGCGCAAGATCGCTGCGCTCCAGGCGCTCGCCCGCTATGGCCGGGGGGCGCAGGACAACGATCTGGCTTCGGTGTCGGTGGATCCGCAGCTGTGGCCGACGTCGACGCTGCTCGACTGGGTCGACCTGCTCGTACGCAGCCCGCAGCTGACGCAGCGCGAGGCGCGACTGCGCGAGGCATCCAACTTGCTGCGCGCGCGCCTGAACTTCCAGGGCAGCACGGTGACCTTTTCGACCGAGCGGCAGGATGCGCTGTGGTGGCTGATGGCATCGGGCGATGTGAACGCGAACCGCTTGCTGCTGACTGCGCTCGACCTGCCGGCCTGGCGCGAAGACGTCGGTCGGCTCGTACGCGGCGCGCTGGGGCGCCAGCAGCGCGGTCACTGGGACACGACGGTCGCCAACGCCTGGGGCGTGATCGCGATGGAGAAGTTCGGCAGGACCATCGAAACCGTCCCGGTCAGCGGCACCACCCGGGTGACGGCTGGCGCTCAGGCCCGCGAGCACGCGTGGGAGAAAGCTTCGACCGCAACGCTCTCCCTGCCGTGGCCGAATCCCGCAGGCAACCTCGTCGTCGCGCACCAGGGCGAGGGCAAGCCGTGGGCGAGCCTGCGCAGCCTGGCGGCGGTGCCGCTGGACAAGCCGGTCTCATCCGGCTATCGCATCGCCCGCAGCGTGGTGCCGGTCGAGCAGAGGGAGAAGGGGCGCTGGTCGCGTGGCGACGTGCTGCGCGTGCGTCTGGAGGTGGTGGCGCAGTCGGACATGAGCTGGGTGGTGGTGAACGACCCGATCCCCGCCGGCGCGAGCGTGCTCGGTACCGGCCTGGGTAGCGATTCGCAGATCGCAACCCAGGGCGAGCGGCGCGAAGGGTGGGTGTGGCCGGCCTTCGAGGAGCGCAAGCTCGATTCCTTCCGTGCCTACTACCGCTTCGTGCCCATGGGGACCTGGACGCTCGAGTACACCTTGCGACTGAACAACCCGGGGGAGTTCTCGCTGCCTCCCACGCGCGTCGAGGCCTTGTACGCTCCGGAGATGTTCGGCGAGCTGCCGCTGGCCCGGCTGGTGGTGGCGCCCTGAGCAGGGTCGCGATGCACCGGTCCCCGTGCGCCCCGGCGCTTCGTGCGCAGGTGCTGCTGCGCGGCGCGCTCGCAGGCGCGCTCGCGCTGGCCATCGCGCCGGCCGGGGCACTGCCCAACTACGAGGAGGTGCGCCAGCAACACGAGAGCAGCGAAGCCGTGCTCCTCGACCGCAACGGGCAACTGCTGCACGAGACGCGCGTGGACATGCTCGGCCGCCGGCTGGACTGGGTCCCGCTCGAAGAGGTCTCGCCCAGCTTCCTGCGGGCGGTGGTGCGCGCCGAGGACAAGCGCTTCTACGAGCACGAGGGGGTGGACTGGCTGGCGCTGACCGACGCGGTGATCGACGGGCTCTTCTCAGACCGTCCGCGCGGCGCCAGCACGCTCTCGATGCAAGTGGCGGCGATGCTGGAGGAGAGCCTCAAGGCGCGTCGTCAACGTCGCACCATCGGTCAGAAGTGGGACCAGATCCAGGCCGCACGCGAACTCGAGCGGCACTGGACCAAGCGGCAGATCCTCGAGGCCTACCTGAACCTGTCGACCTTTCGCGGGGAGGTGCAGGGAATCGGGGCGGCCGCGCGCGCGCTGTTCGGCAAGGACGCGAGCGGCCTGGACGAGCGCGAATCACTGCTGCTCGCCGTGCTGCTGCGCGGTCCCAATGCCAAGCCCGACGCCGTGGCCAAGCGGGCCTGCGCCCTGGCCGAAACGATGGCTGCGACCACGCCGTGCGACGAGATCGAGTCGCTCGCGCGTGCGCAGCTGGTCGGTGTGCCGAACTTCGTGCCGCGCGCCACGCTCGCACCGCACATCGCACGCCAGCTGTTGAGCAAGGACGCCCGGCGGGTGGTGTCCACGCTCGACGCCGGCATCCAGGCGCTCGCCATCGAAGCGGCGGAGCGCCAGCTCGTCGCGCTGTCCGGTCGCAACGTGTCCAACGCCTCGGTGCTGGTGCTGGACAACCGCAGCGGCGAGGTTCGGGCATACGTCGGCAATGCCGGCACCGCTTCGGCGGGGCGCTTCGTCGACGGCGTACGTGCGCTGCGCCAGGCCGGGTCCACACTCAAGCCCTTCCTCTACGGCCTGGCGATCGAGCAGCGCGTGCTCACCGCCGCCTCGCTGCTGGACGATTCGGCGGTGAACATCGTGACGCCGGGTGGACTGTACGTGCCGCAGAACTACGATCGCAGCTTCAAGGGCGTGGTCAGCGTGCGCACGGCGCTGGCGGCCTCGCTCAACGTCCCGGCGGTGCGCACGCTCACGCTCATCGGCACCGACCTGCTGATCGGGCGGTTGCGCGCGGTCGGATTCGACTCCCTGCGCCAGGACGCCGACTACTACGGCTACTCCCTTGCGCTCGGCTCGGCCGAGGTGACGCTGTGGGAGCTCGCCAGCGCCTACAGCACCCTGGCCGCCGGTGGAATCCGGCGCGCACCCACGCTCCTGCCCGGTGAGCACGCGCCGGGGCGCCGGGTGCTCGAGGCCGGGGCGGCCGCGATCGTCACCGACATCCTGTCCGACCGGCTTGCGCGCAGTGCCACCTTCGGGCTGGACAACCCGCTTGCGCCGCGTCACTGGGCAGCGGTGAAGACGGGAACCAGCAAGGACATGCGCGACAACTGGTGTGTCGGCTTCACCTCGCGCTACACGGTGGCCGTGTGGGTCGGGAACTTCGACGGCAGTCCGATGTGGGACGTGTCGGGGATCTCCGGCGCGGCCCCGCTATGGCTGGAACTGGTCAACGCATTGCACCGCAGCCGCCCGAGCCTGCCACCTGGCCTGCCCCCGGGCGTCGAGCGGGTGCGCGTGGCGTTCGAAGGCGTGCCCGAGCCGGAGCGTGAAGAACTGTTCCTCGACGGCACCGAGACCGCACGCGTGGTGTACAAGGGCGTGGTGCCGGCGGTGCGTGCACGCATCGTGTACCCTGCGGATGGACAGATCGTCGCACTCGACCCGGACATTCCCGGGCACATGCAGCGCGTACGCTTTCTGGCCGAAGGCGACACCCGCAAGCTGCGCTGGCATCTCAACGATGCACCGGCCCCGGAGGACGGGATGTGGGCACCGTCGCCCGGACACTGGCAGCTGAGCCTGGTGGACGAGGCCGGTACCGCGCGCGATCGCATCCGCTTCGAGGTTCGAGGAAGCGCGCTCAGCGCAGTGCAGTCCGGACCGGTCGAACGCGACGCGGCGATCGATCAACCCTGAACCGACAACCGAACGGGAAGCATAGCCATGAAGCGTTCACTTACCGCCTCCGTTTTCATCCCCGCCCTGGTGTTCGCGCTGGCGAGCGCGGCTCCGCCGGCCGTCGCCGAGGATGCGGATTCGGCGGTCGAGATCCCGGTGAAGAAGCAGAGCGGGATCAACTACGTGTCCGGGGGCATGAACGACGCCGAGAAGAAGGCCATGCACAAGGTCGCCAACAAGTATCCGATGCAACTGGTGTTCACCGGCCCTGACGCGTCGCGGGAGTTGGAAGGCGTGAAGATCACCGTGACCGACCTGCGTGGCGACAAGATCATCGAGGCGCAGGCGCAGGGACCGTGGTTCTACTTCAATCCTCCTTCCGGCCGCTACACGATGAAGGCCGAGTACCAAGGTGAGACCGTGGAGCGCACGGTCGACCTGGTCGGGCGCCGTTACATCGTCCTCGAGTTCCACTTCGGCGGCGAAAAAGGCTAGGTTCTCCGGCCTCGCCGCCAAGCCGGCGCCGCCCGCAAGCGGCGCCGCATCCCCTCGCGAAAAATTTTTCGCCAACCGTCGGCCAGCCGGCGGTTGCAGGCTGGCGCGCTGATACAATCCGCGCCGTGCAGAGTCCGATAAGACCAAGATCTGCACGTCCACATCGCAGCCAAGAGCCATACAACAAAGGGGAGGAGAGCGATGGCCACTGCAGTTGCTTCCGCGGAGTTCGAGAACGCGACCTTCGGCAAGGTCGCGTGGCGGCTGATTCCGTTCCTGTTCCTGTGCTACATCGTCGCGTTCCTCGATCGCGTCAACGTCAGCTTCGCCAAGCTGCAGATGGTTCCCGACGTGATCAGCGATGCCGTATACGGTGTCGGTGCGGGCATCTTCTTCATCGGCTACTTCATCTTCGAGGTGCCGAGCAACGTGATCCTCGAGCGTGTCGGGGCCCGCATGTGGATCGCGCGGATCATGATCACCTGGGGCATCATCTCCTCGCTCTTCATGTTCACCGCGGACGTCCACTGGGGCGGAATCGCCGCCGCGTTCAACTGCACCGACGCCGAGTTCACCTTCTACGTCCTGCGCTTCCTGCTGGGCGTGGCGGAAGCCGGGTTCTTCCCCGGCATCATCCTGTACATGACCTACTGGTTCCCCGGGCCGCGCCGGGCCAAGTTCATCGCGCTGTTCATGACCGCGATCGCCATCGCCAACGTGATCGGATCCCCGGTCTCGGGCGCCATCATGCAGTACATGGACGGCGTGTCCGGGTGGCACGGCTGGCAGTGGCTGTTCCTGCTCGAGGGCATCCCGTCCGTGATCATCGGGCTGATGGTGCTGTGGCTGCTGCCCAACGGACCGAAGGACGCGCGCTGGCTCACCCGCGAGGAGAAGGAGTTCGTGGTGCAGCAGGTGCATGCCGACGAAGCGTCGAAGAAGGATCACGGCCAGCGGCACAGCTTCGCCGACGCGTTCAAGGACATGCGGGTCTGGGCGCTGGCGGTGGTGTACTTCTGCGGGGTCGTCTGCTTCTACGCCATCAACTTCTGGATGCCCACGATCCTCCAGGAGGTCGGCATCGACAAGCAGGATTTCCTCAAGGTCGGCCTGCTGAGCATGATTCCGTGGGGATTCGCCGCGGTCGCGATGGTCTACTGGGGCGCGCACTCCGACCGCACCGGCGAGCGGCGCTGGCATGCCGCGGGCGGCCTGCTCCTGGGTATCGCCGGCCTGGTGATGCTCGCACTCATCGGTCACGACGCGGTGCTTTCCATCATCGCCTTGACGCTCGTGACGGTCGGCCTGCTCTCCTGGGTCGCCACGTTCTGGTCGCTGCCCACCGCCTTCCTGTCCGGAACGGCGGCGGCGGCCGGCATCGCCTGGATCAACTCGGTGGGCAACCTGGGCGGGCACTTCGGGCCGGTGCTGATCGGCCACATCCGCGCGGCAACGGGCGGGGCCACCCAGTCCGCGTTGTTCGCCCTGGCGGCGGTGGCACTGCTGGGCGCCCTGATCATCCTCTTCATGCCGCGTACGGGCGTTTCCAAGGCAGCGACGTCCGCTGCGCACTGACCGGTGGGCCGGGCGTCGGCCGGAGCAGTCCGCCGGCCGATGCCGCGCCCCCTGCCGTTCCCGTCCCATTGATATGGGTCAAGCGCCGGGCGCGGCCTGCCGCTAGCATGCGAAGTCCGCGCAGTTGCGCGTTCGCGAGCAAGGCAGAGCGTTGAATCCGTCCGGCGACCAGGCACGGGATTGCTATCACTGCGGACTCCCGGTGCCGCCGGGCAGCCCATGGCGTGCCGTGATCGGCGGCGAGAGCCGGGCGATGTGCTGCGCAGGATGCCAGGCGGTGGCGCAGACCATCGCCGGTGCGGATCTCGATGCGTACTACCGCAGCCGCACCGCCTTCGCGCCGGGGACGGCGGTCGAACCCGACGAGGCACAGCGACTGCGCCTGTACGACCTGGACAGCGTGCAGGCCGGATTCGTGCAGCGCGACGGCGACGTATGCGAAGTGCAGCTCATGCTCGAGGGCATCACCTGCTCGGCCTGCATCTGGCTCAACGAGCAGCATCTTTCGCGCTTGCCGGGCGTGCTCCAGGCAGAAGTGAACTACACGACCCATCGCGCCCGGGTGCGCTGGAACACGACACAGGTCAGGCTCTCGGAGATCCTCGAGGCCGTGCGGGCCATCGGCTATCGTGCCTTTCCCGCCACGCTGGCCAGCGCCGAGGACGCCCGCCGCCGGGAGAACCGCAGCGCGCTGTGGCGCCTGTTCGTCGCGGGCTTCGGCATGATGCAGGTGATGATGTACGCGGTGCCCGCGTACATGGCGGGCGATGGCACGATGACCGCGGACATCGAGCGCCTCATGCGCATCGCCAGCTTCGTGCTCACCGTCCCCGTGGTGTTCTACTCCGCAGGGCCGTTCTTCCGCGGTGCCTGGCGCGACCTGCGCCTGCGTCGCCTCGGCATGGACGTGCCGGTCGCACTCGGCATCGCCGTGAGCTTCGTGGCGAGCGTGACTGCCACCTTCGGCCACGGGGGCGAGGTCTACTACGATTCGATCACGATGTTCGTGTTCTTCCTGCTCGGCGGGCGCTACCTCGAGATGCGTGCGCGACAGAAGGCCGCGGCAAGCCTCGAGTACCTGGACCGCGCGCTGCCGCTCGGCGCACATCGGCTCACCGGGTATCCGGGCAGCCACCAGGCCGAGGACGTTCCTGCCGTCTCCCTGCGAGCCGGCGATTTCGTCCTGATCAAGCCGGGTGAGGCGGTCCCCGCGGACGGGATGCTCGTCGAAGGCGAGACCGAAACCGACGAATCGCTGCTCACCGGGGAAAGCCTGCCGGTGGTCAAGCGGGCCGGTGCGCCACTGGTGGCAGGAGCGGTCAATCGGCTCAGTCCGGCCGTCATGCGCGTCGAGCGTGTCGGCGAGGCGACCCGTGCGTCGCATATCCGGCGCCTTACGGAGCGCGCCGCCGGCCAGCGTCCGCCGATCGTGGAGATCACCGACCGCATCGCCGGCTGGTTCGTCGCCTGCGTGTTGTTGGTGGCGGCGGCAGCCACTTTCTTCTGGTTCCAGGTGGATCCGTCGCGTGCGCTTTGGATCGGCGTCGCCGTGCTCGTGGTGACCTGCCCCTGCGCACTGTCGCTCGCCACGCCCACGGCGCTGGCAGTGTCCGTCGGGTCCCTCGCCCGTCGGGGCGTGGTGGTCACCCGCGTGCACGCGATCGAAGCGCTGGAACGGGTGACACACGTCGTGCTCGACAAGACCGGCACGCTCACGCAGGGCCGGCTGTCCCTGACCGGGACGATGCTCGCCGAGGGCGGGACCCAGGAACGTGCGCTGGGCGTGGCGAGCGCGCTCGAACGCGGCTCGGAACACCCGATCGCGCAGGCGATCCAGGAGGCCGCCGAGCACCTGCGCATCCGCGTGCCTGCCGCGGCCGGCTTGCACGCGCTGCCCGGCGCCGGCGTCGAGGGAGTGATCGAGGGCGCGCGCTACCGCCTGGGTAATCGGCGCTATGTCGCGCAACTCGCCGGCGTGCTGCCGCCCCTCGCGGCGGCGCAGGACGATTCGACGGTGGTGTGGCTGGGCGGGGAGGGGCACTGGCTCGCGCGCTTCAACTTGCGCGACGCACTGCGTCCCGAGGCGCGTGAAGTGGTCGAGGCGTTGCGCGCACACGGCAAGCGCGTGCTCGTGCTCAGCGGCGACGAGCCGGCCGCCGTGTCGAGCCTGGCGCGCAGTCTGGGGATCGACGCGTTCGAAGGTGCCATGACGCGAGAGGGCAAGCAGGCGCGGGTGAAGGCGTTGCAGGATGCCGGCGGCGTGGTGGCAATGATCGGAGACGGCGTCAACGACGCACCGGTGCTTGCCCAGGCGCAGTTGTCGGTCGCGATGGGGTCGGGCGCGGTCGTGTCGCAGGCGCAATCCGACCTGGTGCTGCTGTCGGGCCGGCTGGGGGGATTGCTCGACGCGTTGTCGATCTCGCGCCGCACCCTGCGGGTGGTGCGGGAGAACCTGTGGTGGGCGACGCTGTACAACGTCGTCGCGCTGCCGCTGGCGGTTGCCGGACTCGTCACGCCCTGGCTCGCCGGAATCGGCATGGCGGGAAGCTCCCTGCTGGTCGTCCTCAACGCCCTGCGCCTGATTGATCGCGACGTACCGCGAAATGCCGATCCCAGTCGCTCAGCGGACACCGCATCGCGCCCTGCAGCAAAGACCAGTGACCCAGTGACGTCACTGCCTGCTCCC
>CAYLTE010000151.1:0-10718 GCA_964386195.1 uncultured Burkholderiales bacterium
TGTCGCCGACGCGCTGGTCGAACGCCTCGCCCAGCGCGCACGCAGCCTCAAGATCAACGAAGGCAACGACGAGCAGGCCGAGATGGGCCCGCTGGTCACCCGCACCCACCTCGACAAGGTTACTGGCTACGTCGCCAAGGGCGTCGAGGAAGGCGCCAGGCTGGTGGTGGACGGCCGCGGCGTGCGCGTGCCCGGCTACGAGGAAGGCTTCTTCCTCGGCGGCTGCCTGTTCGACAACGTGAAGCCGGAGATGACCATCTACAAGGAGGAGATCTTCGGCCCGGTGCTGTCGGTGGTGCGCGTCCCCGATTTCGATTCGGCGGTGAATCTGATCAACGCGCACGAGTACGGCAACGGCGTCTCCCTGTTCACACGAGACGGCGACGCGGCCCGCGAGTTCACCATGCGCGTGCAGATCGGCATGGTCGGCATCAACGTGCCGATCCCGGTACCGATGGCCTTCCACAGCTTCGGCGGCTGGAAGCGCTCGCTGTTCGGCGACCACAACGTGCACGGCCCGGAGGGCGTACGCTTCTACACCCACCTCAAGACCGTGACCACGCGCTGGCCGACCGGCATCCGCAAGGGCGCCGAGTTCGTCATGCCGACGATGAAGTAGGGTCGGGACGTGGCGCGCATCGACAGCATCGAGCGCCTGCGCGAGGTGATCGGCGAACCGAATCCCCTCGTGCGCAGCAAGCTGCACGAGACGCTCGATGCGCAGGCGAAGGCGTTCATCGAACGTGCTCCGATGCTGTTCCTGGCCACGGCGGATGCGGATGGATCGCCCGTGGTCTCGCCCAAGGGCGATTCGCCCGGCTTCGTCCACGTCGAGGACGCGCGCACCCTGCTACTGCCCGAACGCAAGGGCAACAAGCTGATCTTCTCGCTGCAGAACATCCTGGCAAATCCTGCCGTCGAGTTGATCTTCCTGGTGCCGGGGACCGGCGAAACGCTCCGGGTGGGCGGCAATGCGGAACTGGACGACGACCCGGCGCTGTGCGCGCGCTTCGTCGAGCGCGATCGACCCGCGCTGCTGGTGACCCGGGTGCACGTGCGCCGTTGCTACTTCCACTGCGCGAAGGCGTTTCTGCGCTCGCGGCTGTGGGAGCCCGCCAGTTGGGCAGAAACGACCCTGCGCGTGAGCTTCGGGAAGGAGATCGCGCGCGCCGGCGCCCTTGCCGCGGACGAGGTCGAGGCGTTCGACCGAGGGGTTCACGAGCGCTACCGCACGGACCTGTAACGGCAGTTCCGCTCTCGTCGGGCCGTGGCATGGATCTCGCTCGGAGGCGCGCGATTCCTCGCAACGCCGCCTGCGCACCATGCCCGACCTGCACGACGATCTACTTCGCAAGGCCCAGTCGGGCGATCCCGAAGCCCAGTACACCCTCGGCAACGCCTATCAGCTGGGCGCAGGCGTCGCACGGCAGTTGCCAGTGGCGATGCGCTGGTACCTCAAGGCGGCCACGCAGGGCCACCGGGATGCGCAGGTCAACCTCGGCCTGATGTTCCTCCAGGAATTACCGCAGGCGGGCGTCGAGCGCAATGCCGCGCAGGCGCGCTACTGGTTCCGGCGTGCGGCCGAATGCGGCGACGCGCAGGCGATGTTCTACCTCGCCCGCGTCCTGCTCGACCACGGCGCGCCGGCAGATCGCGCCGATGCAGTCGGCTGGCTGGAACGTGCGTGCGAAGCCGGGCATGCACCGGCTTGCACGGAACTGGGCGTCCTGTTCGCCGCCGGTGAACCCGGTGCCGATCCGGCCCGCGCGCTCGCCGCATACCGCAGGGGTGCCGAGCTGGGGGACATGCACGCTCAGTTCAACCTGGCGAATGCCCTGCTGCTCGGGGATGGCACTCGCGCCGACCAGGCCCAGGCCGCGTACTGGTATCGCGCGGCCGCCGAACAGGGTCTGGTGGCGGCGCAGTACCACCTCGGGCTGCTGCTTCTCGCCGGCGAGTCCGTCCCACCCGATCCGGCAGGCGGACTCGACTGGCTCACGCGCGCTGCCGACCAGGGTATGGCCGCCGCCCAGTACGAACTGGCTCGCCAGCTGCGCGGCGCACCTGGCATCGAGCCGGACCCGCTGCTGGTGCTGCACTATCTGCACGAAGCGGCAGACCAGGCGCACGTCCAGGCGATGTTCGCCCTCGCGTTGCTGCTCGAGCGGGGCGAAGACCTGGACCGGACCTACCCGGAGCAGGCGGCGCGCTGGTACCGCTGTCTCGCGCGCGAGCACGGCCACGGCGAGGCCGCGCACAACCTGGGCATCCTCCACGTGGAAGGTCGTGGCGTGGAACGCAGCGCGCAGAGCGCGACGGACATGTTCCAGCTCGCCATTGCGCTGGGCTGCAACGAGGCAATGTACAGCCTGGCGCTGCTGCACTGCGCGGCCGGCACGCCGGAGGATTTCCAGGCAGCGGCGACATGGAGCATCCTGTCGCAGGAATACTGCCCGGAGCGCGGCGGCAACGTGCTGCTCGCAGGCCTGGCCGGTCGCATCGACGCCGCCCGGATGGAATCCGCGCGCCATGCTGCACAGGAGTGGAAGCGCCGGATGCACACGCAGGACGAGGCTGCCGGGCGTGATGCGCAGGAAGAATCGCTCGCCCTGAACGCCTGAGCGGCGGCGCCCGCCGTCCTCTACATGGTTTCCGGCTGAGCGTTCATGACGTGGCGCTGCGCCACGTCGATCCAGGTGCGCTCGCTCTCGATGCTCGAACGCATGCGCTTCGCGTGCTCCAGCAGGTCGGAAAACACGCGATCGGCGTGACCGGTGAATCCCAGACGCGTCAACAGCAGCGCGTAGCGGCACTTCGCCTCCAGGCCCACGTACACCAGCGCCACCTCTTCGTACTCGGCGAGCGCGCGCTCGGTATCTCCCGCACCTTCCAGCGCACGGGCGTGCAGCAGACGGGCCTCCTCGTGCCGAAAACGCGCGTCCACCGTGCGCAGCCGTTCGAGCGTGCGCAACGCGGCATCCCATTCGCCGCCGCTGACTTGCGCGCGCGCGAGGCCGAGCAGAACGCTGGGATCGTCCGCGTGGGGACCGGTCAGCGCATCGGCATACAGCCGCACCGCCTCCGCATAGCTGCCGCAGCGCATGTACGCATCGGCCGCCGCAGTCTTGTTCGCCACGCTGGGACACTGGGCAAGTGCTGCCAGTCGCGCCTGCAGACGCGCCTGTGGATCGATGACGGGCGCGACGGGTCGGCGCGCGGCATCCTGGGCGGCGCGCGCGGCCGGCACCATTTCCAGGAGGTAGTACAGCACGCTGCCCAGCAGCGGAAGCGAGAGGATCACCAGCGCCCAGAGATAGGACCGGCCGCTGCGATAGACGTGAAGGATGCAGGCAACCTGCACGAGCGCGATGAGCATGATCAGCAACGGCATACCACTTCCCCGGCTTCTCGGGGCTCCCCGGATATCCCTGTATTCACAGAGCGTTGGCACTGCCAAAGGCAAGGGCTATGCCCATGGAAAAGCGTGCGCCGCGCGGCAGTGACAGCGTGCGCTAAGTGCCGATTCTGGTGGAGGAAGCAGCGGCCGCCGGAGCTGTTCTCAGGCCCGCAGCGGGTAGCGGCGCAGCAGCCGGAAAGGCAGTTGCGGGCCGGACTGGACGTACAGGGCGAGGTCCTCGACCGGCTGGGGCATGGAGAGTGCCGGTGCGAACCACGCCGCCAGCCAGTGGGCGAGCACCGCGCCCTCCTCCGCTGCCACTGGTCCGGTCAGCGTCAGGTGAAAGCGGAACTCGTCGAACACATAGGGATACCCCCAGCGCACGAGCATCTCCTCCTGGCGTGCGCTCAGTCCGGCCGCGCGCCGCCGACGCAACTCATCCTCGCCCGGTGCACGGCGCAGGCCGTCGAGTTGCGCGACGCAGGCGTCCGCCAGCGTCCGTGTCGGCGCGTGCGTTTGGGCGGTCGAAAGTGCCAGGAATCCCCCCAGGCGTGTCACGCGCAACGCCGGCAGTTCGAACCGACGCTGCCCATCCGCCAGGGCGCGCAGCGCAGCGTCGACATTGCGTTCGTCCATCCCATCGCGCAAGCGAAACGGCGGCTTGAGCGTGGCGTGAAGGCCGTACGCGCGCGGTGCGGCCGTCAGCGCGAAGATTCGTGTCGCCTCGCTTCCCGGGACCGAAGGTTGCTCCAGGGCTTCGTCGCGCGCCGCGTCGCGCCCCAGCCACCGGCAGCCGAGCCGCCACAGTTCGCCGTGTGCGGGCGGCGCGTAGTACACGGCATAGCGCGGTTCCATCCACTCTCCTTGACGTATGATGCTGCAAGGACGCTGCGGTCGACCGGGCACTCACACGCGAGGGGTCGAAGCGTCACCAGAATTCTAGAAGCGATGAGCCGCCTGATCACCAACGCACGCATCGTGACCGCGGACGAAGTCGTTCTCGGCACTGCCGAAATCCGTGGCCGCGACATCGCCGAGGTTCAGCCGGGACGCAGTATGCTGCCTCAGGCCGAGGACTGGGACGGCGACTACCTCCTACCCGGGCTGGTCGAACTGCACACGGACAACCTGGAAAAGCACCTCGAGCCGCGACCGGGCGTGCGCTGGCCGGCGATGTCGGCGCTGCTCACGCACGACGCGCAAATCTCAGCGGCCGGCATCACGACCGTCCTCGACGCGATGGGTGTGGGCGACTTCGACGCGCGTTCGGTACGCGCCATGGGGCTGAAGGACACCGCCGCCGCCCTGGCGCAGGCGCGCACCCAGCGACTGCTGCGCGCCGAGCACCTGCTGCACATGCGCTGCGAACTCGCGTGCGACAACATGCTGGAGGTGGTGGAACCTTTTCTCGACGAGCCCACCGTGCGGCTCGTCTCGCTGATGGACCACACGCCCGGACAACGGCAGTGGATGGACATCGAGCGATTCCGCACCTACACGCAACGCAACCAGCGCTGGAGCGACGAGTATCTCGCCGAGGTCGTGCGCGAGCGGCAGGACATGCAGGCACGCAATGCCGGACGCAACCGGGAAGGTCTGCTGCAACGGTGCCGCGCACGCGCCATCCCGCTCGCAAGTCACGACGACACCGTTGTCGAACACATCCACGAGGCGGTCGGAGCCGGCATCTCCATCTCTGAGTTCCCCACCACCGTCGCTGCGGCGCAGGCTGCCCGCCAGCACGGGCTCGGCATCGTGATGGGAGCGCCGAATCTGGTGCGGGGCGGTTCGCACTCGGGGAACGTCTCCGCGCTCGACCTGGCGCGACTGGATCTGCTCGATTGTCTGTCGTCGGACTACGTGCCGCACGCCCTGCTCCACGGCGCCTTCCTGCTGCGCGCCGAGGCGGGCTGGAGCCTGCCGCGTGCGATTGCCTGCGTCACCCGCGCGCCGGCGCGGATGGTCGGTCTGATGGACCGGGGCGAGGTGGCGCCCGGCATGCGCGCAGACCTGCTGCGCGTGCGTGAGACGGCGGCGGTCGGTACCCCCGGCACCGTGCCCGTGCCACTCGGCACCTGGCGCGAGTCGGAACGCATCGCCTGAGGTCGGCACACCGGTTTGTTCGCCGGTTCTTGATCTCGATCAGTCCCGGCCATACCAACCCGGTAACATTGATCATGGTCGCCGCGCTAACCGCGGCAAGCCCCCGGAGACGCTAGTGTCCAAGAGAATCCTGCGCGCCCTGCTCGCGAGCCTGGCGCTCACCCTGTTCCACGTTGCCCCCGTCAGCGCCGAGAAGGTGCTCAATGTCGGTCTCGTACCGGCAGAGGATCCCCGCCTCGTCGTCAGCGACAACCAGGCCATGCTGGAACAGCTCTCGAAGTCGCTGGGCATGCCGGTCAAACCATTCGTCGCCACAGACTACAACGGCGTGATCGAGGCGCTGCGTTCGAAGCGCCTCGACATCGCCCTCCTCGGACCGTTTTCCTACATCCTGGCAACGAGCATCGCCCCGGTCGAGGCCTTCGTCATTCCCGAGACGCAGAAGCAGGGTCCGACGTATCACGCCTACATCATCGCCCGGAAAGATCGCAACATCCGTTCGGTCGCCGATCTGAAGGGCAAGACCTTCGCCTTCGTCGACCCGAGTTCCACCTCCGGGCATCTGTTCCCCAAGGCGGGGCTGATGAAAGCCGGCTTCGATCCCGACAACGACTTCGCCCGGGTGATCTTCTCCGGCGGACACGATGCCAGCGCAATCGCCGTGCAGAACGGCAAGGTGGACGCCGGTGCCGTTGCCGATGCGCTGCTCGAGTCGGCGATCGCCCGCGGCATGGTCAAGCAGGACGAGATCTCCATCGTCTGGAAGTCGCAACCGATTCCCGGCGCGCCCTTCGTCATGCGCAACGACCTGCCGGAGGATCTCAAGGCAGAGCTGCGTACGGCCTTCGCGCAGCAGAAGAACCTGCCCTGGGGCCCGAACGCGACGATCAAGCGCTGGGTTCCAGTGGACGATTCGCACTACGACGTGGTGCGCGACACGGCGCGCCTGCTCAAGCTCGACATCAAGAAGCTCAAGTGATCGAGGTCAGGGGGCTGAGCAAGCGCTACGGAACGCTCGTGGCGCTCGACGCCGTCAGCCTCGAGGTCGCCGCGGGCGAGATGGTGGTCGTGCTTGGGCCCTCCGGCGCCGGCAAGTCCACCCTGCTTCGCTGCATCAACCGCCTGGTGCAACCCGACGCCGGCGAGGTACGCATCGGCGGCGAGGCGCCGCCGCGCGATCGCGAGGGACTGCGCCGCCTGCGTGCCCAGGTGGGCATGATCTTTCAGGACCACAACCTCGTACCGCGCCTGTCCGTGCTGAAGAACGTGCTCACCGGGCGCCTCTCGCACATGTCGCTGTGGCCCTCGATCCTGCAACTCTTCGGCGAGGAGGATCTGCGCATCGCGCACGCCTGCCTGAAACGCGTGCAGCTGGACGAGCGCGCGTGGAGCCGCGCCAACCGCCTCTCCGGGGGCCAGCAGCAACGCGTGGGCATCGCGCGGGCGCTCGCGCAGCAGCCGCGCGCCATCCTTGCCGACGAACCGGTCGCCAGCCTCGACCCGAAGACCGCGCGCGTGGTGCTCGACGATCTGCGGCGCGCCTCGCGCGACCTGGGCATCGCGGTGCTGTGCAACCTCCATCAGGTCGGCTATGCGATGGAGTTCGCCGATCGCATCGTGGGCATCCACGCCGGTGCAGTGGTGTTCGACGGCACGCCTAAGACGCTGGACGAGGCTGCGCTCGCGCGCATCTACCCCGGCCTCGAAGAGGCCACAAGACAGGAGGCGGCGGCCTGATGCGCACCTTCATCCTGGGCAGGCCGTGGACGGCCCGGCAATGGACGATCAGCGCGCTGGTGGTCGCACTGCTGCTCGTCGCGCTGTCGTGGAGCGCGCGCAGCATCAATCTGTCGATCGCCGAACTGGTGCGCGGCACCCCTTACATGGTCGACCTCGTCTCGCGGATGATGCCGCCGAACTGGGCGTTCCTGTCCCGGCTGGTGCAGCCGGTGTTCGAGACCGTGCAACTCGCCATCTGGGGCACGCTCCTGGCGATCGTGCTGGCGCTGCCGCTGTGTTTCCTCGGTGCGCGCAACCTGAGCCCCAGTCCGATCGTGTTCCACGTCACGCGGCAGCTGTTCAATGCAGCGCGCGGCATCAACGAGATCATCTTCGCGCTGATCTTCGTCGCCGCCGTCGGGCTCGGCCCCTTCGCCGGCGTGCTGGCCCTGTCGATCCACGGTGCGGGGATGCTCGGCAAGTTCTTCGCCGAAGCCATCGAGGAAGCCGATCCGCGCCCGGTGGAAGGGCTGCGCGCCACCGGCGCAAGTCCGTTGCAGGTGATCGTGTTCGCCGTGCTGCCGCAGGCGCTGCCCGGATGGATCGCGGCAACCCTGTATCGGCTCGAGGTGAACCTGCGGGCTGCGACGATCCTGGGCATGGTGGGCGCCGGCGGGATCGGCTTCGAACTCTACAGCAGCCTCAAGCTGTTCCAGTACGAGGACACCGCGGTCTGCGTGATCGTCATCCTGGCGATGGTGATGACGGCGGACTACGTGTCGTCGAGGTTGCGCGCCAGGATTCTGGCGCCCTGATCGACCGCTACTGCTGGATCCCGGCTTGCGCCGGGATGACGAGTCACTACTCTACAAGCGGTTCCCCGTCCGGCTGGAGCGTCGTACTCTCCTCGCCACGCAGCGCGGCACCCAGCGTATGCCACGCCAGCGCGGCGCAATTGCCGCGCGAGGGCGAGGCCCGCACCACCGACAGGATGGCCTGCTGATCGGCGTCGATCTCGTCGCCCCCAGCCGCCTGGGCGTTGCGCACCCGCTGCGTGAACTCGCGCACCATGCGCCCGGCCTCCTCCAGCGTGCGCTCGCGCACCAAACCGGTCATGACCGAAGCCGAGGCCATGGAAATCCCGCAGCACGAGCACTGAAAGGCCGCGTCGCGGATGCGGTCACCCTCGAGCGCGAGGTAAACCGTGAAGGTGTCGCCGCACAACGGATTGATGCCCTCCGCGCGCCGCGTGGCGTGCGGCAACTCGCGGTAATTCCGGGCGTTCTTGATGTGATCCATGATCACATCGTCGTAGATGCTTTTTTTCATTAATCAGTCGTTTATAAAGCAATCGGTTCCTAAAAACGATGGGCGGTTCCGAAAATGGGGCGTAACAGGTCAGTTCATTATGGGCTTCCCGTCAACGTTCGTGCGCGAACGAAGCCGACGGGCGAGCTGCTCTACTACTACGAGATGCGAGGAGGCAGGAGGATTCGCCTCGGCGCGGACCGGGACTTCGCAGTCCGTTTCGCCGAGCAGGCTACCTCAGACAGCAGGCCGTTCAACGAGTCGGTAAAGCACGCCGAAAGGAAGTTCGGGGTGCGTCTGATTCCGGTGGGTCTGATCATCGCGCAGGCGCGCATCTTCGAAGGCAACTGCGGGGTGTACTTTCTGATTCGAGCCGGCACCATCGTCTACGTCGGACGAAGTCGCAACGTTCCGCGACGAATCGAACAACACGCGCAGCGCGCCAAGGTTCAGTTCGACGCCTACCATATGATCGCTTGCTCGCACGCGCAGTCTGTCATTCTCGAGCGCGCCTACATCGAGGCGCTGGACCCAATCGGCAACAAGGCATCGGATCCCGCATGAACCACGAACAGATCGCCCGCGACCTGCTCGCCACCCATGCTCGACGCGATGAACCCGAAACGCAACGCGCTGATCGACCGCGAAGTCGGGGCCGGACGTCGGGCAGATGCTTCCTGCAAACGTGGAGGGCGACTGAGCGATTACGGGCGCGGTAAAGGGATGCGTAGGCCACCTACAATCCCGCAGCCGGTCCCTTGACGCGTCAACACCCCGTAGTGGCCGCCCGGAGTGCCTCAGAAAGCTCGTGCAGCCGCGCGGGATCCAGTCGCAATTCGACCAGCAGTAGATCTCCCGAAGCGGGCAACGTCACGGTCAACACCGAGGTACCTTCGCGCTTGGACAGACGAAGTTTATATAAGGCGATGCCTGAAACCGACGGCAGCACCGCCTCATAGAGAACCGACCCTGACATCCGCGCGCCTCCAGTGTGCCTGTTTTCACGTTCTTCTTGGGTTGCCGTCAAGGAGATCACTCAGAAGGCAATCCTCACAAAATAACAGATTTGAGGATCTGCCCACCTAGGCTCGTAATGCGCGGTGGAATGGGCGATTTGATAGCATCTGCCCCCGTTAGCTTCGACCGAACTGGAGGAGCGCTTCAATGAAGTCGCGACACACTCAGATCGCGCGCATTGCTCTGCTTGCCGCGGGTTGTGCGCTCATCGGACTTTCCATCGTGAGCCTGCACCTTGCCGGTCGGCTGCGCTTGGCCAACGAGTGGATTGCTCATAGCCGGGCAGTACTGGGCCAAGTTCAACATTTGAGTGCCTCGGTGTTTGACGCAGAATCGGCTGCTCGAGGCTACGCGGTATCTGCGGAGCCTGCGTTTTTCGATCGTTACGTCGCAGCCCAAATGGCGGCGGCGCAGCGAATGCATGAGCTTCAGGCACTGGCGCGCGACAACGCTGATCAGCAGGCACGCGCCGGCGAACTTGCATCTCTAGTGAATAAGCGGTTTGCGCGCCTGGATCAGTTACTACGGGTCACCGACCAGAAAGGAGTCGACGCCGCTCGCGAGATTGTTGGCTCCGGCACTGGCGAGGAGGTCACCGCCGAGATCCGACAGCTTGTGGTCGCGTTCGAACGTGAGGGGTCGCGCTTGCTGAGAGAGCGACAACTGCAGGAGGACAGAGCGAAGAACCGCTTGCAAGCCGCGTTGGTGATCCTTGGGATAGGCGGCATTGTATCGATGGCATTAGCATGGCACTTTCTGATAAGAGCGCTGGTGAATCGCGTCTCAGCCGAGCGCAGCGCACATGCTGCGAGTGCGCGGTTGTTCGCCACGCTGCAAAGCTGCGGTGATGGTCTGATCGTGACCGACGAAGCGGGACGGGTGACGCTGATCAACCCAGTGGCGGAGGCATTGACTGGCTGGCGAGCCGATCAAGCCGAGGGCGTGCCCGTGGAAGAAGTATTTCGCATCGTCAACGAGATCTCGCGCGAGACCGTGGAGAGCCCGGTTGCCCGGGTGCTCAGGGAAGGGAAGGTGGTTGGCCTTGCCAATCACACGGTCTTGCTCACCCGGGACGGGGTTGAACGCCCGATCGACGACAGCGGCGCACCGATTCGCACATCGAACGGAGAAACGATCGGCGTAGTACTTGTGTTTCGCGACGTGACCGCTCGCA
>CAYLTE010000152.1:0-10657 GCA_964386195.1 uncultured Burkholderiales bacterium
GGTGTTCTTCGTGGCGACCGCCAACCAGCTCGACACGATCCCGGGACCCCTCCGGGACCGCATGGAGATCATCCAGCTTCCCGGCTACACGCAGGAGGAGAAGCTGCAGATCGCGCGCAAGTACCTGGTGGGACGGCAGCTCGAGCAGAACGGCCTGTCGGCGGAGAAGCTGGAGGTCGAGGACGATGCGATCCGCAGGGTGATCAGCGACTACACGCGCGAGGCGGGCGTGCGCAACCTCGAGCGCGAGATCGGGTCGCTGTGCCGCAGCGCTGCGGTGAAGATCGCCAGCGGCGAAGCCGAGCGCGTGCAGGTGGACGCGAGGATGGTCGAGGAGGTGCTCGGCCCGCCGCGCTTCGAGAACGAGGTCGCGCAACGCACCAGCGTGCCGGGCGTGGCGACGGGCCTGGCCTGGACGCCGGTCGGTGGGGACATCCTGTTCATCGAAGCCAGCCGCACGCCGGGCAACGGCAAGCTGATCCTGACCGGTCAGCTGGGCGATGTCATGAAGGAGAGCGCGCAGGCAGCACTCACCCTGGTGAAGTCGCGCGCGGCGGAACTGGGCATCGACCCGGCTGCGCTCGACAAGTCCGACGTGCACGTGCACGTGCCGGCGGGGGCGATCCCCAAGGACGGGCCGAGCGCGGGCGTGGCCATGTTCATGGCGCTGTCCTCGCTGCTGGCCAATCGCAACGTGCGCCACGACGTCGCCATGACCGGAGAGATCAGCCTGCGCGGTCTGGTACTGCCGGTGGGTGGCATCAAGGAGAAGGTGCTCGCGGCCATGCGCGCCGGTCTCACCACGGTGATGCTGCCCAAGCGCAACCAGAAGGATCTGCAGGACGTGCCGCAGGAGGCGAAGGAGCGGCTGCGCTTCGTCTGGCTCGAGACGGTGGACGATGCCATGCGCGCGGCATTGGTGGCGTTCGAGGAGGTGCAGGCATCGGAGCCGGCGCTGGCGGACTAGGACTCGAGCGACCTTGAGGAACGGGCCACCTGGGTGGCCCGTTCTTCTTGACGCATCTGGGTTGGCGCGGCCGTTTCCCGGTTCGTCAGGTGTACCATTCGAATCGCGTGTCCACTTGGCAGGCAGCCATGTCCGTTCAACGGCGGTCTCGTTACACCGTGCCGGATTACCTTGCGATGGAGCGATCGACGGGAGTTCGGCACGAATACCTCGACGGCGATGTTTTCGCCATGGGCGGGGCGAGCTATTCTCACACGGTCGTTGCCGCCAATGTTGCCAGGGAACTGGGAAACCAACTGAGCGATAAGCCTTGCCGGGTCTCCTCCTCGGACCTACGGGTCAAGGTCTCCCGTTCCGGGTTGTACACCTACCCGGACATCGTCATTGTCTGTGGTCCGCCTCAGTTGGAGCAACCGGGCGATACGTTGCTGAATCCGACGGTCATCGTCGAAGTCCTGAGCGACTCCACCGAAGCCTATGACCGCGGAAAGAAGTTCGACCATTATCGCGCGATCGAATCGCTGTCCGATTACCTGCTCGTCTCCCAGGATCGGTATCAGATCGAACGCTTCACGCGCGGCGCCGACGAGCATTGGATCTACAGCGTTGCCTCAGGGAGCGGTGCAACGATGGCGATCGAGTCGATCGGTTGCGTGTTGACGGTGGGAGAAGCGTTCCGCAAGGTCGACGGGGTATCCGAGCCTCCTACAGCGCAGTATCGCTGAGCGGCGCGACTGCGGCCCGTTTGTGTTTTCAGGTGCTGTGCCGGGTGCTCAGCAGCCGTCCTCGATCAGTGAGCGCTCCAACGTGCGCTTGCGTGCGTTCAGGTTGTCCCGACCCAGGGACGATGCGACGATGTCCCTGAGCGTCGTCAATCCACGATCTTGCGCAGCGTGTGCCGGCGATTGCGCGTGTACGGGCGCACCTCGCTCGGCCACCGCCCGGCTTCGACTGCCTCGACCCAGGCCTCACTGATCAGCACTTCGGGGCTTTCGATCTCGTAGAGCGCCGAATACTTCGGCTCCCCCTCGACCTCGACGGTTTTTCGCTCGCCACCGATGATCATGGTGAGCGCCTGTGCGACGGTGCGCCTCGCCGAATGGATGCCCGGCACCTTCAGGATGTTGGGGATGTGCTCGGTGTCGTAGACCTCGTTGAACAGCGCCTCCTTGTCCGGATCCACGTCCATGCTGGCGATGAACAGGTAACGGTCCTTGGCAGCCATGCGGTCGATCCCCTCTTGGTATTGATGATGGGCGGTTGAAGGTCGAGTGAAGCGCAACGTCATGATCGGTCGGCATCTCGCTCAGCGCGACCCCAGCAGCAGTGCCGGCCACGCCTGCACGCCCAGGAACGGTTCGGGCTCGAGCATCACCACGCTGCCGGCGGCCAACTCACGCGCCGTCGGGGTGGCGGCAGCAGACAGATAGCGCTGCAGGGCGCCGAGGGGATCCTCGTCGGGGCGCGCCTCGATCGCACGGCCCTGCAGCACGACACGCCGGCCGCGGTAGGTCTCCGGCAGCGACGGGGGGCGGCCGAATTTCGACTTGCCGAAGTCGAGACGGCTCTCGTGGTGAACCGGGAAGGGCGCGTCGGCCTGCTGCGCGTAGAAGGTCAGTGCGAAGAACTCCTCGAAGCCGGTGATCCCGTTCAGGACGTGCGAGGCCGCCTCGCCGCACAGCGCGCTGCACAAGACGCGCCTGCGATAGAGGATGGCCCACTCGGGATGGCGCTGGAAGAACTCCTCGCGCTCGCCGCGCACGATGCGCGACAGGCGCCGCAGGTCCTGCACCGCGATGGCGCTGTAGCTACGTTGCTCGCCCACGTGCCGGATGATACCCGTCGGTCATTCTCCCCGCAGGCGAGCGCATGCTGCTGCTAAGATGACGACTCGCCGAGCCATCCATGATCGACCTGACTGTCGTTGCGCTTACTGGCGCCGGAGCCTCCGCCGAATCCGGCGTGCCGACCTTTCGCGATGCCCAGACCGGTCTGTGGGCGCGCTACGATCCCCAGGAACTCGCCACGCCCGAGGCCTTCCAGCGCAACCCGCAGCTGGTGTGGGAATGGTACGCGTGGCGCCGCGCGCTCACGGCACAGGCCATCCCGAATCCCGCTCACCTCGGGCTCGTCGAACTCGAGCGGCGCGTGACGCACTTCACGCTGCTGACGCAGAACGTGGACGACCTGCACAGGCGCGCCGGCAGCCGTAACGTCCTGGAACTGCACGGCAACTTGCATCGCACGCGCTGCGCCGACGAGGACGTGGTGGTACAGGACTGGGAGGACGACGGTCACGTGCCGCCGCACTGCCGGGCGTGCGGCGGGCTGCTGCGGCCGGACGTAGTCTGGTTCGGCGAGATGCTCGACGCCTGGATCCTGGGCGAAGCCGAGCGTCTGACGCGCAGCTGCGACGTCTTCGTGTCGATCGGCACCTCCGCGAGCGTGCACCCTGCCGCCGCCCTGCCTGTGCTGGCCCGGGAGGCCGGCGCCCAGGTGATCGAGATCAACCCCGAGGAAACGCCGGTCAGCGCGCATGCAAACGTGGTGCTGCGCGGACCCGCCAGTGCCGGTGTGGCGAGGCTGCTGGAACTGCTTCCGGATCTGCCCCGGCGCGGAACTTAGCGCGAGGAGCGCGAGTCCTCAGACAAGCGCGCCGTGTGACGCCTCGTTTCAGCCAGCGGTGTCATCCCGACCCGCAGGGGAGGAATCGTCGCTCTGTGTGTGGCAAGGCGAGGATTTCTCGCTGCGCTAGACACCAACGGGCGAAACTGACTACGGAGATTCATCATGCACCGCTTCGCCAGCCTGCTGCTCGGATTGATGTCGCTCGTGACGGCGGCCAGCGTCTCCGCCGCGTCGTGTCCAGCGTTGCTCGACCACCGCATGCGCACCTTCGACGGCAAGGAAGTGAATCTCTGCGACTATGCCGACCGGCCCATTCTCGTGGTCAACACGGCCAGCCGCTGCGGCTTCACCCCGCAGTTCGGCAAGCTCCAGACGATGTACGAGCGCTACCAGGGCAAGGGCCTGATGGTGATCGGCTTCCCGTCGAACGACTTCCGGCAGGAACTGGCGACCAGCAAGGAAGCCGGCGAGTTCTGCCTGGCCAACTACGGCGTCAAGTTCCCGATGATGGAACTGTCCTCGGTGCGCGGCGAGTCGGCCAATCCGCTGTTCCAGGGCCTGGCCAAGGCAACCGGCGAGGAGCCGGGGTGGAACTTCCACAAGTACCTCATCGCTCCGGGCGGCACGAGCGTGCACAGCTTCTCCACCCGCACCGAGCCCGATGCCGCCGCCATCATCGGAAAGCTCAAGCCGATGCTGAAGTAGCGTGACCTTGCCCCAGG
The DNA here is from genome assembly GCA_964386195.1 of uncultured Burkholderiales bacterium. Taxonomy (GTDB): domain Bacteria; phylum Pseudomonadota; class Gammaproteobacteria; order Burkholderiales; family SHXO01; genus SHXO01. The sequence continues at coordinate 4,318 of CAYLTE010000152.1, forward strand.
CAGGAAGCGCCATCGTGCGCACGGCAATGCGAGCCGTGATCGGTGCGTGGCTCGTCCTCGCTTCGTTGAGCGGCCCGGCCGCGCGCGCGGAGAGCTATCCCGACCGTCCGATCCGCCTCATCGTGCCGTTCACGCCGGCCGGCGCGACCGACATGCTCGCGCGGATCGTGGGTGAGGGTCTGAGCCGCCGCCTGGGCCAGCCGGTCACCGTCGAGAACCGGCCGGGTGCAGGCGGCAACATCGGTGCCGCGATGGCTGCGCGCGCGAGGCCCGATGGCTACACGCTGCTCATGGCACCCACGTCGATCATGGCGATCGCCATGACGCTGTACCCCGCGCCCGGATACGACCTGTCCACGGATTTCGATCCCGTATCCACGGTCGCCAATGCGCCGCACGTGCTGGTCGTGAATCCCGGCCTGCGCGTCGCCAGCCTGGGCGAACTGCTCGAGCGCGCACGTGCGCAACCCGACACTGTGCTGGTCGCCTCGCAGGGGGTAGGCACCGTCTCACACCTGGAACTGGCGTTGCTGGAGCAGCTCACCGGCACGCGCTTCGTGCACGTTCCCTACAAGGGCAGTTCGCCCGCGCTGCTCGATCTGCTCGGCGGGCGCGTCTCGGCGATGTTCGACAGCATTGCCTCGGCGCTGCCGCAGATCCGCGCCGGACGGCTGCTGCCCCTGGCGGTCGCTCCGCCGGATCGCACGACGGCGCTGCCGCAGGTGCCCACGATCGCGGAACTCGGCATTGCCGGGTACCGCGCCGAGTCCTGGTTGGGTATTCTCGTGCCCTCGCGCACGCCGAAGCCGATCGTGCACCGTCTGAACCGGGAACTCGAGGCACTGCTGGCCGATCCCGCCACCGGCAGGACGCTGATCGAGCGGGGTTTCGAGCCCCAGTGGTCGACCCCCGATCGGTTCGCCGCGCGCATACGGGCGGACATCGCGCACTGGCGCAAGGTGGTGCGCGAGGCCAAGCTGACACTGGAGGAGTAGAGCCGTGCCAACGACGACGACAACGACAGGCCGGGACCAGGGAAGCGTGCGAGCCGGGAACCGCTGCACGGCGGCATGAGCGGCGCGCTCGAGGGGATTCGCGTCCTCGATCTCAGCCGCATTCTCGCTGGCCCGCTGGCCACCCAGACGCTCGCCGACCTGGGGGCCGAGGTGATCAAGATCGAGCGGCCCGGCCGCGGCGACGACACGCGCAGCTGGGGACCGCCGTTCATCGGGGACGGCGAGGGCGAGGCCGGCGCGGACAGCGCGTACTTCGTCTGCTGCAATCGAGGCAAGCAGTCGGTGACGGTGGACCTGAGCCACCCCGAGGGCCAGGACATCGTACGCGCGCTCGCGTGCAAGTGCGATGTCGTGGTCGAGAACTTCAAGGTCGGCGACCTGGCCCGTTTCGGGCTCGCCTACGAGCAGCTGCGCGAACTCAACCCACGCCTGGTGTACTGCTCGATCACCGGCTTCGGCCAGACCGGTCCCTACCGCGGGCGCGCCGGCTACGACCCGGTGGCGCAGGCGCTCGGCGGCATGATGAGCATCACCGGTACACGCGACGGGCCGCCGCAGCGGGTGGGCGTGGCGGTGGTCGATGTGCTGGCTTCCACCTGGTCGGTGATCGCCATCCTCGCCGCGTTGCGCCATCGCGACCTCACGGGAGCGGGGCAGCGCATCGACACCTCGCTGCTCGACGTGCAGGTCGCGGCCCTGACCAATGTGGCGCAGAACTTCCTGAGCGCGGGCATCGTGACCGAACGCAGCGGAGGCGAGCATCCCAGCGTGATGCCCTCGCAGAGCTTCGCCTGTGCCGACGCACGGGTGATGATCGTCGCCGCGAACGATGTGCAGTTCGCTCGACTGTGCGAGGCGATCGGCGCTGCTGCACTCGCGCGGGATCCGCGCTTCCTGCGCAACAGCGACCGCGTGCGCAATCGCGTGGAGCTGGTACGCATCCTGGAGGAGAGGCTGGCGAGCGCGACCGCTGCGCAGTGGGAGGCGCGCCTCAACGAGGTCGGCGTGCCGTGCGGACGGATCAACGACATTGCGCAGGTCTTCGAGGATCCGCAGGTCGTGCATCGGGGCATGCGCATCGAGTTGCCGCACGCTCTAGCTGGTGCCCTGCCCTTGGTGGGAAGTCCGCTCGATCTCTCGGCGACGCCGGTCGAGTACCGGCGCGCGCCGCCGCTGCTCGGCGAGCATACCGACGAGGTGCTGGGCGGGGTGCTGGGCCTGTCCAGGCAGCGCCTGGAGGCGCTCCGCGCCGCCGGCGCGATCTGACCGCCGCCCGCGCCGCTACTGCGGCGGTGCGTCGCGGCGACTTCCCTGGATGATCTGCTGCGTGCCCGCCAGGCGCGCGCGCGCCTCGCTCGTGCGCGTCTCGCAGTCCACGTCCTTCAGCGACTGAACAGCGGCGATCTCCCGGCGCATGACGTCGTTGAACTTCGCACTGCCCATCTGTACGGTATGCGCCGGATAGCCGGCCACCACCAGCAGCATCATGGTCGAGCTCTTCAGTTGCTCCGACGTCGGCTCGTCGTCGCACATCCGGGCAAAGGCGGCCGAGCTGGCGTTGGCTTCCAGCATCGCGTTGACCTGCGCATTCTTCTCGGCGTCGGCCTCCGCGGCGCTCGCCAAGGCAGGCAGTGCGGCCAGGAGAGCGGCTGCGAAACACATTCGCATGTCGTGGTTCATGTGGCTTCCTTTCAGGAGTTGCTCGAATCCGGTCAGTCGTCGCGCGCCGCGCGCCGCTGCAGGGTGTGGTAGCCGAGGGTGCGACGGGCCTCGTCCAGGCGCAGCCCGGCCGCGACCGCGTCGCGGATCTGGTTCTCGCGCGACTCGATCTGTAGGGCGACCTCCAGCACTTCGCGCTGTCTTGCAAGCGGAATGGCGACCACGCCGTCGGCATCGCCGAACAACACGTCGCCCGGTTCCACGCGCACCGCGCCGAGGGAGACGGGGACGTTGTAGGCCTCGACCTGCACGCGGTCCTTGCCGGTGCGCATGGTCGCACCGCGGCTGAAGATCGGGTAACTCAACTGCAGACTGCGTGCGACGTCCCGGCACACGCCGTGGATCACGGTGCCGGCTATGCCGCGGCGATGTGCAACTTCGGTGAGGATGTCACCCCAGACTGTCGCATCCAGGCGACCCCCGTTGTCGAGCACCACCACTTCGCCAGCCTGGACGTCGTCGATGTAGTCGCCCACGGTGCCGGCCTCACTTCCCCGCGGCGCGTAGCGCACGGTCACCGCCGGTCCCAGCAGCCGGAAACCGCTGGCGAGCGGCCGGATTCCCAGGCATTGGCCCTCGATGCCGCAACGGTCGAGCGCATCGCTCACCGCGGCGACGGACAGGCTGTTCCAGGTTTCTCGAGTCGATGCATCCATGGGTCGTTCGGGGTGCCGGATTCAAGTGCCGCGGGTCGGGACGTCCGAGTTCACAGCACGCAGACATAGCCGATTATAGAGAACGGATTGCAGGGGTACCGGAGCGCAGGATCGGCGGGTTGCAACGCATCGTGCATTCCCTGATGTCTGCAATGCCCGACAGTCAGGAATTCGTCGCTCAAGTGTCGTCAATTTCGCACGTTGAATAGCACGCCGGGCGTGTGCCACACTCGGCGCCGATTCGAGGAGATTGCGTCTTGTTCAACGACTGTTCAACCGTTCAGTATCCAGGGCTCGGGCTCGTCCGCCTGCGTCACGCTCTTGCCGGTGCGTTTGCCGTGCTGGCCTTAGCTTCGGCCGGCGGTGCGGGCGCTGCGACCGAAGTGCTCTACTACTTCGTGGACGACCGCGGCACGCCGCATTTCAGCAACGTGCCGATGGACAAGCGCTATCGTCCCTTCGCTCAGGTGAGCGTGGCGCCGCGCACGCCGGCCTTCGACGACGGAAACAGTCCGCCGCCCTACGAGGGTGATCCGAGTCAGGTGATGGAAGACGCGAGCCTGGCGCACGACGCAGTGCATGACGACACGATCCACACCGAGATGTCGCAGGAGCACCTGCCCGTAGACGTCCAGGAGCATTGAGCAGGGCCGGCGGTCGGGCGCGCCGCGTTGAAGCATCCCACCGTCGGGCTGCATGGCGAACCCGGCCCGGCGTCACCGGCTCGAACCGGTCCACGGGCTTCCTTGACGCTCCGTCCGCGCCGGTGTTACAAGCAATGGCTTTGCAACAGTGCTGTCAAGCAAGGCCCATAGACTACGGCTGCCGTTCAGCGTGCCGCGCTGGCCGAGCAGCGACGGCAGCGGGAGGAGAACCGACATGAAACGTGGCATGTGCCGCGGATTGAGGGTGGCCGGGGCCGGCTTCACCCTGCTGGAACTGCTGGTCGTGATCGTCATCATCGGCCTATTGGCCGGGTATGTCGCACCCCGGTACTTCGCTCAGGAAGGCAAGTCCAAGATCCAGGTCACCCGGGCGCAGATCGACGCGTTCGAGAAGGCGCTCGACCAGTATCGGCTCGATACGGGCCGCTACCCCTCGACCGAGCAGGGTCTCGGTGCCCTGAACACCAAGCCCGGGGACGAGTCGCGCTGGGCCGGTCCGTATCTGCGCAAGGACGTTCCGCTCGATCCCTGGGACCGTCCCTACGTGTACCGCCAGCCGGGCGAGCGGGGTGAATACGATCTCCTCTCCTATGGCAAGGACGGGCAGCCGGGCGGCCAGGGCGAGGACGCCGATATCGGCACGGGTGTGACGGGCAGCTGAGGGCGGCGACGCCGGATTGCAGGTCAGATGCGCTATCAGGTCAAGGCCGTCAAGGCAGGCGGCGCCGTCGTTTCGCTCTCGCTCGACGCGCGCGACGACCGCGATGCCAACGAACAGGCGCTCGCCCAGGGCTACGTCGTTCTGGCCGTGCGCCGCGCAGGCGGCGTGGCGCCGTTCGCCGCGCTCGGCAGCGCGCGCTTTCCACTGGTCCTGTTCACGCAGGAACTGCTCGCCCTGCTGCGCTCGGGCATCAGCCTGGTCGAGGCGATCGAGACGTTGAGAGAGAAGGAGGGCCGGGGCGCCAGCGTGCGCGTGCTCGCCGGACTGCTCGAGCGGCTGCGCGAAGGCCAGTCGCTGTCGACCGCGCTCCAGGCCTTCCCCGACGCGTTTCCCGACCTGTACGTCGCCACCGTGCGTGCATCCGAGCGCACCGGCAGCCTTCCGGAAGCACTGGCGCGCTACATCGCGTACCAGACCCAGCTCGACGCGGTGAAGAAGCACCTGGTGAGCGCGTCCATCTATCCGGCGATCCTGTCGGCGTCGGCGGGCTGGTGTCGCTGTTCCTGCTCGGTTACGTGGTGCCGCGCTTCTCGCACATCTACGAGGACATCGGCGGAGACATGCCCTGGCTCACGCAAATGTTGATGGCATGGGGACGCTTCGTCGAGGCGCGTGGCGGCATGCTGCTCGCCGCAGTCGTTGCGACGATCGCGGGTCTGGTCATGTGGATCCGCCAGCCCGCCGCGCGCCAGCAGCTGGCGCGGTGGTTCATGCGCATCCCGGCCATCGGTGAGCACACGCGGGTGTATCAGCTCACGCGCTTCTACCGCACCGTCGGCATGCTGCTCATCGGCGGCACGCCCATCACGCAGGCACTGAGCATGGTGTCCGGGCTGCTCGACCAGGCGTTGCGAAGCAACCTCGAGGGGGCGCTGCGACGCATCCGCGAAGGACAGCCGATCTCGGTGGCGCTCGATGCGCACGGACTCACCACGCCGGTGGCGCTGCGCATGCTGCGCGTGGGTGAACGCACCGGCATGATGGGCGACATGATGGAGCGCACGGCCGCGTTCCACGAAGAGGAGCTGTCGCGCTGGGTGGAACGGTTCACGCGCACCTTCGAGCCGCTGCTGATGGCGGTGATCGGCGTGGTGATCGGCGGCATCGTCCTGCTCATGTACTTCCCGATCTTCGAACTGGCTGGGAGCATCCATTGAATCCGCGGGATCTGGCGGCACCGCCGCTGACGGCTGCCGACATCGAGCGGGCACAGCGCGCCGCCCAGCTCACCGGCAGGCCGGTGGCGGAAGTGCTCGAAGAGCAGTCCGGGCTCGAGTCCGAGGTCTTCGTGCGCGCGCTGGCCGCCACGCTCGGCTACGAGGCGATCGAGATGGCGCGGATGAACGAGCTGTCGCCGGCCTTCGATCTGCTGCCCTACACGGAGGCCCTGGCGCGCGGCTGCGTGCTGTTCCGCTCCCCGGTGCATGGACTCGTGCTGGTGTTCGGGGATCCGTTCAATCCCGCGCTGCGCCCCTGGGCGGAGGAGCGGGTGCCGCACGCCCTGCACTGGGCGCTCGCGCATGGCAGCGAGTTCGCCCTCGTCGAGCGCGTACAGGCGGCGCG
>CAYLTE010000153.1:0-10556 GCA_964386195.1 uncultured Burkholderiales bacterium
CCTACCCGGCTTGGCCATATATCTTGATCGACGTTCGCACTCGTGAAGGCGTGGTCGGTCACAGCTATCTGGAGCCGTATGTCCACAGCCTTACCAGGTCGATTACCAGCGCCATCGATGCGATAGCGGAGATGCTCAAGGGCAAGCCGCTCGCGCCAATCGATGCGTATGGGGATGCAATGAAGACGTTGCATCTGAACGGTCGGCAAGGCACGACACTCATCGCCCTGTCTGGCATCGACATGGCGATTTGGGATGCACTGGCCAAAGCTGCCAATATGCCGCTCGCGCGTTATCTCGGGGGCAGTGTCAATCCCGTTCGCGCATACAGCTGCAACGGCTTATGGCTTATTCCGCTCGATAAGCTTGCCGCGCAGGCGAAGGAGCTGGTCGCCGAAGGTAACTTCATGGGGCTCAAACTGCGACTGGGACGACCTACGCTCCAGGAGGATCTGGACGCCATTCGCATCGTGCGCGACGCAGTTGGCGAGCAAGTTCTACTGATGATCGACTTCAACCAAGGGCTCACTTTGGTCGAGGCCTTGCATCGTCTCCGCGCGCTCGATGATCAAGGCTTGTACTGGTTCGAAGAGCCGATCGCCTATGACGACCTCGCCGGTAACGCGCAACTTGCACGCGAGATGCGTACACCAATTCAGATTGGCGAGAATATCTACGGCCCGCGCGAGTTTTACAAGGCGGTGCAGGCGCAGGCTGCTGACATGTACATGCCCGATCTGATGCGGATCGGTGGCGTTACCGGCTGGATGCGCGCTGCGGCGATTGCCGGTGCAGCAGGTCTACCGATGTCCAGCCATTTGTACCCTGAAGTGTCCGCCCATTTGCTGCGCGTCAGCGAATCTGCTGACTGGATCGAATGGCGGGATTGGGGTTATCCGATCATTAAGGACCCGTTTGCCATCGAAGAAAGCCACATCATCATTCCGAACCGGCCAGGTAACGGCATCGAATGGAACGAACCGATGGTGGCGAAGTACAAGTACTGAGAGAGTCAACATGCTATGAGGGCTGAGCAGGTCCTGGGCAGGATGCTAGAGCCGGTATTTGCCGCAACTTGCCATCCTGATCGAGCATTGCGCACCCTGGAAGGCAGGATTCCGATGGCACATCGCGGTGGCGTCGCCGAACGTTGCTCGCGTCGGCGCCATGATCCATCGAATGCGGGATTCGGTAAATGTGAATACCCCTCAGATCATCCGCAATAGAGAATGGTCGTTCACCAACTAACGAGACGCTTCGCTGAAAGGCAATGAAGATCACCCGCATGGAAGCCTACGCCCTGCGCGAGCCAGGCCCTGGCAAGCCGCACTGGGTCAGCCACTTCAAGGTGCCGCACGCAAACGAGATCCTGGTGCGGCTCATGACCGACGAGGGCATCGAGGGCTTCGGCCTCGCCACCAGCTACACCTCCACCGACCCCATCGCGCATGCGCTGAGTTCGGGGCTGGTCGAACTGATCGTGGGCGCCGACCCGCTCGCGCCCGAGCGCGTTTATCACAGCATCTTCTCGCTGACCTGGCAGCGGCTGTCCGCCGAGAAGGGCTGGACGCGCGAAGCGCTGGTTCGCCTGTCCGCGGCGGTTGACATCGCCTGCTGGGACATCATCGGCAAGGCCGCGCGCCTGCCGCTGTACCGCTTGCTCGGTGGCTGGAGCGACGAAGTGCCCTACTACGTGACCTGCGCCTACTATCAGGACGGCAAAGGCATCCCGCAGTTGCGTGAGGAGATGCAACGCCTCCTCGCCCAGGGCCACACGCGCTTCAAGGCCAAGGTAGGAGGCCTGAGCCTCGAGGAGGACATCGAGCGCCTGCACGTCATCCGCGAGGAGATCGGCTACGAGCGCGACATGATGGTCGACGTAAACCGCGCCTGGGACCTGCGCACCGCCACGCGCGCAGTTCGCCTCATGGAGCCGCTGAAGCCGCGCTGGCTCGAGGAGCCGCTGCGCTGGACCGACGACCGCCACGAGACCACGCTGCTGGCGCAGCGCACGCACATTCCGATCACCGGTGGCGAGAGCGAGATGACCTTGGAAGGCTGCCGCGCCTTCATCGACGAGCGCGCAATCAGCGTTCTGCAGTTCGACGTCACCATGATGGGGGGCTTCACCGGTGGGCGCAAGCTCGCGGCGTTGTGCGAACTCAACCACGTCGACGTCGCGCCGCACCACGATGCCTTCATCCACTCGCACATCGTAGCCGCGACCCCGGCGGGACTGATCGTCGAGTCGTTTCCCGACCCCTCACGCGATCCGCTGCAGGCGGAGTTGTTCGAGAATCCTCCGCGGATGCAGGACGGCATGTTGCGACTCAATGCCGAGCCCGGACTGGGCCTTACGCTTTCTCCGGCAGCGATCGCCAAATTCGGCACGCGCATCGTGTGAGGCATGCGCGTCGATGTGCGGCCATCCAGTGCGTGGTCCTCGGGGCCGCGAGGCGCACGGGGGCCCTGCGCCGCTGCCCGTAGCTTAGAATGCTCGGTTCGGCGGCACGGCGGGCCCGGTTACCCCCGACGCCCGAGCGCCGAAACCACCCGAACGAGGACGTGCGATGCCACAAGCTGACCTGCAACTTGACCATCTGAACATTCCTGCCCGCGATCCGGAAGGTCTCGCGAAGTGGTATGCCGACACCTTCGGCCTGCGTCACGACGGCAACAAGGCACGCGCCGAGCGCGTGCTCATCGTCTTCCAGAAGGGCGATCCGGTCGATCGCTCTCCCGACTTGCACATGGGCCTGCGCGTTCCCTCCATGGCGGCGCTCGAGGAATGGCACGGCAAGCTGGGCGGCGAGATCATCAGGGGGCCGGAGTTCACGGCCTTCAAGGTATTCGACCCGGAAGGCAACTGCGTCGAGCTGTACGCGCCCTCCGTCTGACCCGAACGACGACAACGACAATGACCATCGGATTCCGCATTCTGCCTTCCCCGTCTCAGCCCGCAGCGGACCTCATCGCCGCCCTGCGCGCCCTCGCCGTCGCCAATCTGACCGACAGCATGAATTTCACCCGCGCTGTCGCCGGCGCAATCCGCCCGATGCACAAGGGAGGCGTCATGTGCGGTCCGGCGCTGACCGTCCGCGTCCCGCCCAACGACAACCTCATGGTGCACAAGTCGGTGGACGTGGCGCGCCCGGGCGATGTGATCGTGGTCGAGGCCGGCGGCAATCTCGACGTCAGCGTGGTGGGCGGCATCGTCACCGGCTATGCCGCGAGCCGCGGCGTCGGCGGCTTTGTCATCGACGGCGCCATCCGCGACACCGCCGAGATCGGTGCCGGTTCGCTGCCGGTGTACGCGCGTGGGGTGTGCCCACGCGGTCCTCGCAAGGAGGGTCCGGGCGAGATCAACGTACCGGTCACCATCGGTGGCGTGACGGTGAACCCCGGCGACATCGTCGTCGGCGACGAGGATGGCCTGGTGGTGGTGCCGCTCGCCGACGCGAAGGAGGTGATCGAGCGCACACGCGCCCTGGCGCAGCGCGAGCAGGACATCATGCAGAAGATCGCCGCCGGCACGTTGGACCGCGCCTGGATCGATCAGGCGCTGAAGGCCAAGGGCTGCGAGATGTGACGCGGCCGCGGACAACGACAAGACAGGAGAACTGCACATGAAGATCGCGATCATCGGCACCGGCGCGATGGGAAGCGTGTACGCGGCGCTGCTGGGCGCCGCCGGTCACGAAGTGTGGGCCATCGACGCCTGGCGCGAACACGTCGACGCGATGCGCAGCCAGGGCCTGCGCCTTGAGGGGGCGTCGGGGGATCGCACGGTCAAGCTGCACGCGAGCACGGACGCAGCCGAAGCCGGTCCGTGCGATCTGGTCATCATCGCCACCAAGGCGATGCACGTGGAACAGGCGGCACAGGCCGCCAGGCCGCTGCTCAAGGACGACACCGTGGTGCTGTCGATCCAGAACGGACTCGGCGGACCGGATACGGCCGCGCGAGTGCTGGGACGCGAGCGCGTGATGGTCGGCGTGGTGGGCGGCTTCGGCGCGTCGATGCGCGGCCCCGGCCACGCGCACCACAACGGCTGGGAACTGGTGCGTCTGGGCGAGTTCAGCGGACCGATCACGCCGCGGCTGGAGAAGGTCGCACAGGTGTGGGAATCGGGCGGCTTCCGCGTGAAGTGCTTCGACGACATCGACCAGCTGGTGTGGGAGAAATTGATCTGCAACGTGTGCTTCTCCGGGACCTGCGCGGTCACCGAGCGCACGATTGCGGAAGTGATGGCCGACCCGGACACCTGGGACGTGGCATCGGGATGCGCGCGGGAAGCCTACGAGGTCGCCGTCGCGCGGGGAGTGAAGCTCGACATTCAGGATCCGGTCGAGTACGTGCGCAACTTCGGGTCGAAGATCCCGAATGCGCGGCCGTCGATGCTGCTCGACCATATGGCCGGGCGCATGTCGGAGATCGAGTCGATCAACGGCGCGATCCCGCCGGCCGCCGCAGCGTTGGGGCTGCAGGCGCCGTACAACACGGTGATCAGCGCATTGGTGCGGGCGAAGGAACGCAGGATGGGCGTGCGTAGCTGACGCGTCATCTGGCAACGGTGTCATCCCGAGCGACAGCGAGGGATCTCGCCTTGAATGTAACACCAGCGAGATGTCTCGCTGCGCTCGACATGACACCGGGGGCGGCCAAACGGTGTTCTCCCGAGCAAAGCCAGGGATCTCGCTCTTGTCGACCCGCACAGACGGACGTCTCGCTGTGCGCGACACGACACCAACGACAGCGAGGAGACTCGGATGAAGAAGTACCAGATGTACATCGACGGCAAGTTCGTCGATGCCGCGGGCGGGCGCTGGTTCGATAGCTACTACCCGTATACCGGCAAGGTGTGGGCGCAGGTCGCGCAGGGTAACGAGCAGGACGCCGACCGCGCGGTCGAGGCCGCCCACCGTGCGCTGTCCGGCCCGTGGTCGCAGCTCACCGCCAGTCAGCGCGGTCTGCTCATCCACAAGCTCGGCGACCTCGTTGCGCGCGATGCCAAGAAGCTCGCCGAGATCGAGGTGCAGGACAACGGCAAGCTGATCGCCGAGATGGGTGGCCAGCTCAACTACATCCCGCAGTGGTACTACTACTTCGGCGGCCTGGCCGACAAGATCGAAGGCTGCGTCATCCCGCTCGACAAGAAGGGCTACTTCAACTTCACGCGCCACGAACCGGTCGGCGTTGTGGTGGCCATCACGGCGTGGAACTCGCCGCTTCTGCTGCTCGCCTACAAGCTCGCACCCGCGCTCGCCGCCGGCTGCACCGTGGTGATCAAGCCCTCGGAGTTCACCTCCGCCTCGACGCTCGAGTTCGTCAAGCTGGTCGAGGAAGCGGGCTTCCCGCCCGGCGTCGTAAACGTGGTCACCGGCTTCGGAAAGGAAGTGGGCCCGGCGCTCACTACGCATCCGAAGGTCGCCAAGGTCTCTTTCACCGGATCCGACGCCACCGGCCGCGCGATCAACGAGGCGGCGTCGAAGAGCTTCAAGCGGGTGACGATGGAACTGGGCGGCAAATCGCCCAACATCGTCTTTGCCGATGCCAACCTCGATGACGCCGTCAACGGCGCGGTGTCCGGCATCTTCGCCGCCGCCGGCCAGACCTGCATCGCCGGCTCGCGCCTGCTGGTGCAGGAAAGCGTGCACGACCAGTTCGTCGAGCGCCTGACCGCGCTGGCGAAGACCGCCAAGATGGGCGATCCGATGAGCCCGCAGACGCAGATCGGCCCGATCGCCACCCAGCCGCAGTATCAGAAGGTGCTGGGCTACATCGACATCGCCAAGAACGAGGGTGCGGCGCTCACGATGGGCGGCGGCGCGGCGTCCGGCGGCGAGTGCGGCGAGGGCTGGTTCGTGCAGCCCACCGTGTTCACCGGCGTGAAGAACAGCATGCGCATCGCCCAGGAAGAGGTGTTCGGCCCGGTGCTCTCGGTGATCAAGTTCAAGGACGAGGACGAGGCCGTGGCGATCGCCAACGACATCCGCTTCGGTCTCGGCGCCGGCGTGTGGACCAGCGACATCGGCCGTGCGTTCCGCATGTCGGAACGCATCCAGGCCGGTACGGTGTGGGTCAACACGTATCGCGCTGTGAGCTACATGTCGCCCTTCGGGGGATTCAAGGATTCGGGCTTCGGCAAGGAGAACGGTGTGGCTGCGATCCGCGAGTACCTGCAGTTGAAGAGCGTGTGGATCAACACCGGCGCGGCAACGGCGAACCCGTTCGTGATGAGGTAAGGCGGATCAGACCAGCGCTAAACGCAAAGCCCGCAAAGAGCGCAAAGGTCCGCAAAGAGGAGACTCGCTGTTCTTAGCGCTCTTTGCGCCCTTTGCGTTGCGAGGTTTCGAATTTTGGGAGGAGAAGGATGAAAGGCGTCGTATTCCTGGGCGATCGCAAGCTCGAACTGATGGAGTTCCCGGATCCCACGCCGGGGCCCGGCGAGGTGGTGCTCGAGATCAAGGCCTCGGGCATGTGCGGCAGTGACCTGAAGTTCTACCGGGCGGTGGGCGGGGCCTCTTCGCTCGGCTTGGGCGGCAAGAGCGGCCCGAACATCGCCGGTCACGAGCCGTGCGGCGTGGTCGTGGCGGTCGGCGCAGGCGTGCCGGAGAACCAGGCCAAGGTCGGCATGCGCGTGATGCAGCACCACTACCGCGGCTGCGGCGTGTGCGATCACTGCAACACCGGCTGGATGCAGCTGTGCGTGGAAGGCGTGAAGGAAGTCTACGGCGCGACCGGCCACGGCGCGCACGCGCGCTACATGAAGTGCCCGGCGCGCACGCTGGTGCCGCTGCCCGACGAGTTGTCCTTCGAGGCCGGCGCGGCGATCTCCTGCGGCACTGGCACTGCCTGGGGCGCGATCCACCGTCTCGACCTGCAGGGCGACCAGACCATCGCCGTGTTCGGGCAGGGTCCCGTCGGCCTGTCGGCCACCCTGCTCGCCTCGCAGATGGGCGCGCGCGTCATCGCGCTGGATACCAGCGAGGAGCGCCTGCAGCGCGCCAAGGAGTTCGGCGCCGACGTGCTGATCAATCCGAAGACCGCGGGCAACGTCGTGCAGGCGATCCGCGACGCCACGCATGGCCGCGGCGCGCACGCCTCGATGGACTGCTCGTCCTCGCCGCAGGCGCGCGCCGACGCGGTGAAGTGCGTGCGCACCTGGGGCAAGGCCTGCTTCGTCGGCGAGGGCGACAGCGTCACGCTCGACGTCAGCAACGACATGCTGCGCCGTCAGGTCACCATCATCGGCTCGTGGACCTTCTCGACCGTCGGTCAGGCCGAGTGCGGACGCTACGTCGCCGAGCGCGGCATCGATCTCGACAAGCTGTTCACGCACCGCTGGAAGCTGGAGCAGGCCGAAGAGGCGTACAAGCTCTTCGACCACCAGACATCGGGCAAGGGCGTGATCATTCCCTCCTAGACGGATATGTTCGACGGATTCGATCTTCGCACCCTCGCCGTCGGCGGCGTCACCCTGCGGGTGCGCGTCGGCGGCGACGGGCCGCCGCTGCTGCTGCTGCACGGCAACCCGCAGACGCACCTGATGTGGCACCTCGTCGCCCCCGATCTGGCGAAGCGCTTCACCGTGGTGGCGAGCGACCTGACCGGTTACGGCGAGAGCAGCAAACCGGCCTCCACGCCCGATCACGCGCCCTACTCGAAACGCGCGATGGCGCGCGACCAGGTCGGACTCATGCGCGCGCTGGGTTTCGATCGCTTCCGCGTGGCGGGTCACGATCGCGGCGGGCGCGTCGCCTACCGCATGGCGCTCGATCACCCGCAGGCGGTCGAGCAACTGGCAGTGCTCGACATTATCCCCACCTACGAGGCGTTCGCCCGTGGCGGGCGCGAGTTCGGCATGGGCTACTACCACTGGTTTTTCCTGGCCCAACCGGCGCCGCTGCCCGAACGCCTGATCGGTTCCGATCCGGACTGGTGGTGGCGCTGGCACACGAACCGCGGACCGCGCGACGACATCTTCGCTGCCGAAGCATTGCAGGACTATCTGAGCTGCTTCCGCAATCCGGAGACGGTCCGTGCGATCTGCGAGGACTACCGCGCGGGCGTGAGCGTCGACTGCGATGACGACCTCGCGGACAAGCAGGCCGGACGCAAGATCGCCTGTCCGCTTCTCGTGCTGTGGGGCGCAAACGCGAGGCTGGAGGCCTGGTACGACACGCTCGCCGTCTGGCGCGAATGGGCAGAGGACGTGCGCGGACACTCGCTGCCGTGCGGACACTACTTGCCCGAGGAGTGTCCGGAGGAGACACTGGAGGCGTTGCTGGCTTTCTTCTCGAACTAGGATCTGGGTCCCGGGTTCCGCCGGGACAACGGGAGCGGCACGCCGCCTGCTGACCTCGGTGAATTTTCCATTCCCGAGAGTCAGGCATGGTCGCCGCATCCCGCGCGCCGCTCACTGCGCTGCGCGCGCTTGTCTTCACGCTTGCCACCGCGCTTCTCGCCGGCTGCGATCGAGGCGAAGACGCCGCCCAGGCGCCACCTCCGGTCGAGGTCGGTGTGATCGAGGTCAAGAGCGGTCCGGTCACCGTCTACGAGGAGTACGTCGCACAGACGGAGGCCCCCAACACGATCGAACTGCGTTCGCAGGTCACCGGGCTGCTCGAGCGCCAGGCCGTGGCGGACGGTGCACGCGTGAAGAAGGGCGACCTGCTGTACCAGATCGACCCGCGCCCCTTCCGCGTCGAGCTCGAGGAGGCCAACGCCAATCTGGCGCAGTCCCGCGCGGCGCTCGCCAACGCGCAGCAGACGCTCGACCGCTACGAGGAACTGGTGGACCGCGGCTTCGTCAGCAAGCAGGCGTTCCAGGACGCGGTGGCGCAGCAGCGCCAGGCCAAGGCAGCGGTGCAGGCGCAGCAGGCACTGGTGCGCGAAGCGCGCATCAGCCTCGGCTACACCGACATCCGCGCCCCTGCGGACGGCTTCCTGAGCGAGTCCCGTGTGCGACCGGGCGGTCTGGTCACCGCCCAGCAGACCCTGCTCAACACGCTCTACTCGAGCGACCCGATGTACGTCTACTTCACCGTCTCGGAGGAGAAGGTGCTGGCACTGCAGCAGTCCCTTCAGGCTGCCGCCGAAGGGGACGAGTCGGCGCGGCGATTCCGGATTCTGCTCAGTGACGGCACCGAGTACCCGCACCGCGGCGCACTCGACTTCGTGGACACGAACGTGGACGAACGTACCGGCACGCTGCGCGCGCGCGTGTCGGTGCCCAACCCGAACCGCGTGCTCAGACCAGGCATGTTCGTCCGTCTCGCCGCGCCGGAACTGGACGCGGAAGAGGCCATCACCGTCCCGCAGAAAGCGGTGACCGAGCTGCAGGGAATGAAGTCGGTCTACGTCATCGGTCCGGACAACAAGCCGAAGTCGCGCCAGATCCAGGCCGATACGCGCGTAGGCAGCCGCTGGGTGGTCGAGGAAGGACTCGAGCCGGGCGAACTGGTGGTGGTGGAAGGCCTGCCGAAGATCCAGCTCATGCCGGACGCGCCGGTCAAGCCGGTGACCGTGGACGCCACGGCGGAGAGGACCGCGTCGGCTCCGGCGCCGGCTGCACGACCCTGAGCCGCCGCACCCTCGCATGTACAACTTCTTCATCGAGCGGCCGGTCTTTTCGACGGTGATCGCGCTGGTGATCGCGCTTGCCGGCGCGCTCGCCATGTTCACCCTGCCCATCTCGCAGTACCCGCAGGTCGTGCCGCCGCAGGTTACGGTCAGCACCAGCTTTCCCGGGGCGGACGCCGGCGTGGTGGTGCAGTCGGTGGCCTCGCCGGTCGAGCAGCAGGTCAACGGTGCGACCGACATGCTGTACATGGACTCCTTCAGTGGCAACGACGGGTCCTACAACCTGTCGATCACCTTCGAGGTCGGAACCGACCAGGACCTCGCCGCGGTGGAGGTGCAGAATCGCGTCTCGGTGGCGCAGAGCCAGCTCCCCGCGGACGTGATCCGCAACGGCGTGAGCGTGCGCAAGGTGTCGAGCGATTTCCTGATGGTCGTCGCGCTCACCTCGCCAGAGCGCCGCTACGATCAGCTCTTCCTGAGCAACTACGCCCTGCTCAATCTGTACGACGCACTCGGACGCGTCGGCGGGGTGGGCAACGTGCGCATCTTCGGGCAACGCGACTACAGCATCCGCATCTGGCTCGATCCGCAGCGCATGGCGCGGCTGGGCATCACGGCGGCCGACATCACGCGCGTGGTGCGCGAACAGAACACGGTGGCGCCGGCGGGCGGCATCGGCCTGCCGCCGGCGCCGGGCGAGCAGGAGATGCAGTACAGCGCGCGCGTGCGCGGGCGGCTGAGCGAACCGTCGGAGTTCGCCGCCATCATCCTGCGCGCCCAGCCCGACGGCAGCGTGGTGCGCCTGGGCGATGTCGCGCGCGTCGAACTCGCGGCCGCCGACTACTCGATCAACGCCGCCACCGACAATATCCCGTCCGCGCTGGTCGGCATCTACCTGCAGCCCGGCGCGAATGCATTGCAGACGGCGCAGGGCGTGCGCGAGGTGATGCAGGAGCAGGCCGAACGCTTTC
>CAYLTE010000154.1:0-10508 GCA_964386195.1 uncultured Burkholderiales bacterium
CATACCCCGAATGCGCCCGGCCGGTCCCAGGGCACCCTGACGCCCGCACCGCCCGCGCCGCCCGTGCCTGCGCCGGCCGTGGCCGCGCCCGTCGCCGCAGCGCCGCCCGCGCCTGCATCACCGCCAGTCGCGCCCTCGCCGCCGGCCGAGGCCGTGCTGCCGCCGGATGCACTTCCGCTGCTGCTGGGACCGCCGTTGCCCATGCCGCCGTCCGCGCCCGTGGACGCCTTGCCACCGGTGGACTTGGCTGCGTTGTAGTCGGCAGCTTTAGCGCTGCCACCGTCGCCTGCACCGCCCTTGCCACCTGAGGCGCTCTTGGACGCCGCGTTACCGCCGTCATCGCCGTTGGCGCCTTTCGCGCTGCCGCCCTCGGACAACGCGCCGCTCAACGCATGGCCGCTCGCCTTGGCATCGGCGCTGCCGCCCTTGGCGTACGCGCCCTTCCCGCCGTCGCCCGCCTTGGCGCTGCCATTCTCGGTGTCGCCGATGGCTGCGCTGCCATTCGTGGCGCTACCGTTGCTGGCACTGCCGCCGTCGCCGCCGTTGCCCGAGGCCGCTGCCGCGTCCGCATCGGCTGCCGCCGCCGCGTTTCCGCCGTTGCCGCCCTGCGCGTTGCCGCCTGCGCCACCGTTTCCGCCGGTGCCGCCATTTCCAGTACCGCCCTTCCCGCCCTTGCCACCGTTGCCGCCGATGCCGCCGGTTGCGATGTTGCCGAGGTTATGGACTGCGTTACCGCTGACCGTTCCCTCGAGCTTGCTGATGGCGACGATCTTGGTGTTCAGCGAGTTCGTCCAGGCCTTGAACGAGTCCGTCGTCGTCTTGGTGGTGGTGTTCGCCGAGTCGATCCACTTCTTGTTGGAGTCGGTATTCCCGGAGTCTTCCGTGACGGTCTTCGTGTTGGTCGAGTTGTCGCTCTTGTCGATGTTCTTCGTGTAGTTCTTC
Organism: uncultured Burkholderiales bacterium; assembly: GCA_964386195.1. Taxonomy (GTDB): domain Bacteria; phylum Pseudomonadota; class Gammaproteobacteria; order Burkholderiales; family SHXO01; genus SHXO01. The sequence continues at coordinate 943 of CAYLTE010000154.1, forward strand.
GTATTGTTGGAGTTGTCGCTGTTGTCGACGTTCTTGGTGTACGTCTTGGTGTTGTTGCTGTCGTTGGTGCTGCTGTCGTTGGTCGCGGTCGAGTACTCGTTCGCCTGCGGCGACGTATCGCCGCTCTGCGCGGCGGTCGCGGTCGCGGTCTGGCTGACGGCACCGCCTTCGGTGCTGTTGTCACTGGTGTTCGTCGGATTGGCGTACGCTTGCACCGACAGACCGAACGCCATGGCGATGGCAGATGCCATGAGGGTTCTGTTCATGGAAAGGCCTCCTTGTCATCATTGCGATGGAGCCGACGACATGTCGAACTCGGGCAGTCCCACTGCAATACCCATTCCAACGTCCTAAGCGCTTGGTTTTCATACAGGAATCACTGACTGGCCGGGATCCGGCCCGGTGTAGGTGTCACGCAGCTGAGGCGCCGGTGCGGGCGACCGTCGCGTGTGCGGACCCGGACCCGCTGACACGGCCCATGCGGTGCGCCCGTCAACGGGGAACGCCTCATCGTTGTGACGCGCAGTTATTACATCGGTCTGCGCGGAGACCGGCCGTGGTTCGGTGGCAGGCCGCGGTATCAGCGCGCACTACCTTGGGAATAGGCTCGCAGTACTTTGAGACTATTCCCCCCGCGCTGGATCGCACCTAGTATCTTCACGATCGCCTGAACGCCATAAGCTCAACACAGTCCGACCGGGCATGCAGGGTACGATCAGCGCGATGCATTTTGGGCCGCTCTGATCCTAATCCCGCGACCGGCGACAACAACGGGAGGGGTATCGATCATGAACCGCTCGCTGCTCTGCGTAGCAATGCCGGATTCGGTCGCATCCACGATCAGGGATCAGTTGCAGGACTGGGACGTGCGCGCCTCACATGGCCTCGACGAAGCAGAGCGGGCGCTGCGCACGGGTTCTCATCAGGTGGTGGTGCTGTGGATGTCGCAGGCAAGCGCGGGATCGGCCACTCGCATCCAGGATATCGTGACGCGCCATCGGCACACCGCCTGGATCGCGATCGCCGAGTCCTCTGCCCTCGAGTCTCCGGTCCTGGCCGACCTGATCGCGCAGTGCTTCCTCGACTATCACACGCTGCCCCTGGACGCCGCGCGACTCGTGCTCGGCGTCGGGCACGCGTACGGCATTTCCACGATGCGCCAGGCAGCTATCGCGCGCCATCACCAGGAAGGCAGCGAAGAATCGGAGATGGTGGGCACCAGCGCGCAGATGAGGTCGGTGTTCCGCTCGATCAGACGAGTCGCATCGGCCGATGCGCCGGTTCTGATCGTCGGCGAGAGCGGCACCGGCAAGGAACTCGCGGCGCAGGCCATCCACGAACGCTCGCGCCGGGGGCGCTCGCCGTTCCTCGCGGTCAACTGCGCGGCACTCCCGCCCGGGTTGATCCAGTCGGAGTTGTTCGGGCACGAACGCGGGGCCTTCACGGGCGCGCATGTCCGCCGGATCGGCCATATCGAGGCGGCCGAGGGCGGCACGCTGTTCCTGGACGAGATCGGCGACATCCCGCTCGAACTTCAGGTCCACCTGCTGCGGTTTCTCCAGGAGAGCCAGATCCAGCGCGTCGGCGGAAGCGAAACGCTGCGGGTCGACGTACGCATCATCGCAGCGACCAACGTCGATCTCGAGCTCGCGGTGCAGGCCGGCAAGTTCCGCGAGGACCTGTACTACCGCCTGAACGTGCTGCGCCTGGAGATGCCGCCGCTTCGGGAGCGCGAGGGCGACGTCGAACTGCTCGCGCGGTTCTTCTTCGAGAAATTCGTCCGTCAGGAGAGGAGTCGCGTAAAGGGATTCACCCGTCGCGCACTCGAAACGATCAACATGCATGACTGGCCCGGCAACGTCCGCGAGATGATCAACCGGGTCCGCCGCGCCATCGTGATGTGCGAGGGCGACTTCATCACCCCCGCGGATCTCGGCCTGGAGCGGCGGCGCGCGAGCCGGGAGCCGACCACGCTCGAGCAGGCGCGCATCCAGAGCGAGCGGGATGCGATCCAGAACGCGCTGCGCAGGCACCTCGGCAACGTCACGCAGGCCGCACGCGAGCTCGGCGTATCGCGCATGACCATGTACCGCCTGCTCGACAAGCACAAGCTGGAGGAGCCCACTTCGCACGCCAGACGTCCCGACGGGCACGCGGAGAAGGTCGTCTCGCTCCACGCCGTCTCATCCGCGCGACGCCTCCACGCAAACCGCTAAGCGGTTCATTTCACGGGGCTACCAGGCGGCTGGGGGTACTCACCCTGTATCCGCCGCGCGACGGGTGCGCCCCCCGCCGCCACGATTCCCCGGGGACAGCAGCGGTGGCATGGCCGTTGCTCGACTGTGCGGTACCTGCATTCGGAGGCGGCGCGCCGCGCCGGAACGCCATGCTCGTTCCGAACACCGCTCCCTACCTGACCGCGCTGTGTGTCGCGCTGGCTGTCGGTACAGCCTCGGCTCAGGCGCAGGACCGCCCGGCTCGGATCTGGCAGGAGCTCACACCGGTTTCGAATCGGGTGCTCGAGCAGGCGCGCGCGAGCGGGCGCGCGGTGTCGGTCGATACCGTGCGCACCGACATCGCCGTGATCCTGTGGGACGAGCCCAAGACACCCCGTCCAGGCGGCGGCGGGAACGGCACGGTGACGCTGGTTTCCGTTCACGCGCCACCTCCTCCTCTTCAGGCGCCCTGATTCAGGCGCCCTGAGCCGGTTCCCGTACACTCCTGATCCTGTATCGACAAAAGCAGGAGGAGGAGACGGTGATCAGTTACGACGTGATCGAGTGGGGCGCTCCGCTGCAGAAGCGCGAGCAGCCGACGCCCGTGCCGACGGGCACGGAGGTGCTGCTCAAGCTCGAGTACTGCGGCGTCTGCCACAGCGACGTCCACATCCGCGACGGCTACTTCGAGCTGGGCGGCGGCAAGCGCTTCCACATGACCGACCGCGGGATGAAGCCGCCCGTCACGCTCGGGCACGAACCGGTCGGCACCGTGATCGCCGCGGGACCCGATGCTGGCGACGTGCCTGTCGGCGCCTCGCGGCTGGTGTGTCCGTGGAGCGGCTGCGGCACCTGCGCTCGCTGCCTGGAAGGCCAGGACAACCACTGCATGACGCCGCGCTGGCTGGGCGTGCACCGCGCGGGCGGCTACGCCGACCACCTGCTCGTCCCGCACCCGCGCTATCTGGTGGACGCGACCGGTGTCGATCCGGCGTGGGCCGCCACCCTGGCCTGCTCCGGTCTGACCACCTACTCCGCGGTCAATCAGCTGACGCCGATCCCGCGCGACGAATGGATCGCCGTGCTCGGGGCCGGCGGTCTCGGCCTGCAGGCGATCGCCATGCTGCGAGCCCTCGGCCACGAACGCATCGTGGCCGTGGACATCGACAGCGGGAAATTCGATGCCGCGCGCGCCGCGGGGGCGGCGGCTACGGTGAACGGACGCGACACGGACGCCGCGCAGCAGGTGCAGCGCATCGCGGGCGGTCTGCTCTACGGCGCGGTGGATCTGGTCAACAGCGCCGACACCGTGACGCTCGCGCTGGCCGTCCTGCGCAAAGGTGGACGCTGCATCCTGGTCGGTCTGTACGGAGGCGAGATTCCGCTCTCTCTGGTCACGGTGGTGCAACGCGCGCTCAGTATCGTGGGATCGAACGTCGGCACGGTGAAGGAGTTGCGCGAAGTCGTCGAACTCGCCCGGTCCGGGAGGATCAAGCCGATTCCCATCGAGCAGCGGCCCCTGGCGGAAGTCAGCCGCACGCTGGACGAGTTGAAGGCCGGCGCGATCACCGGGCGTGTGGTTGCGCGGATCGCCTGATCGCACTGCCGCATCGGCAGCCGCGCCGCTCGGTTTGCGGAGCAGGCTGAACCTCAACCTGCTGAATAAGCGCCTCTCCGCCATGATCAGGCAGCGGCGCACCGGAGCAGGCGACCCGTCTTCCTGGCGATTCGGGGGGAACGTTTTTGTTGCACAACAGCAATTCGCTTCATGCTGCAACGCTCGCCAACGCCTGGGCGAAAGGAGTAAAGTCCGGCGGCGGGCTTAGTACAGACGGATGGACCGCGGACCCCTGCGGGAGGAGAGTCGAGAAAGCCTGGCGAGCAGTACCTGTACGAAGCACAAATCTCGATGGAGGTAGGTGAATGAAGCTCAAGGTAAACCAACAGGAAAGGAGCTACGAGGGCGATCCTCAGATGCCGCTCATGTGGTATCTGCGCGATGAGCTCGGATTGACCGGCACCAAGTTCGGATGCGGCACCGGTCTGTGCGGCGCCTGTACCGTGCATGTCGACGGCAAGGCTGCACGCGCGTGCGTGGTCCCGATGGCCGATCTGTCCGGCAAGACGGTCACGACGATCGAGGGCCTGTCCGCGGACGGTAATCATCCGGTTCAGAAAGCCTGGCGCGCGGCCAACGTGCCCCAGTGCGGCTACTGCCAGCCCGGCCAGATCATGAATGCGGCCGCGCTGATCGCCAACAACAAGAATCCTTCCGACCAGCAGATCCTTGCGGAGATGCAGGGCAACATCTGCCGCTGCGGTTGCTATCAGCGGATTTTCGCGGCAATCAAGTCCGCTGCGAAGGAGGCCTGAGATGAGCTTCGCAAAATTCAAGGAACAGCCCCTCATCAAGAACGTAAGTCGGCGTGATGTCCTCAAGGGCATCGTCTCCGGTGGCGGTTTCGTCGTCGCCGCACAGTTCCTGCCGAGCATCGCAGTCGCGGACGGCGGCCACGTCAACCAGTACAAGACCGGCGCCGACGGCATGCCCGGCGGCGTCGTGTGGAACCCGCAGATCTTCGTGTCCATCGCCAAGGACGGCACCGTGACCATCGTGTCGCACCGCTCCGAGATGGGTACGGGCTCGCGCACCAGCCTGCCGATGGTCGTTGCCGACGAGATGGAAGCCGACTGGTCGAAGGTCAAGATCGTCCAGGCCGAGGGCGACGAGCCCAAGTACGGCAACCAGGACACCGACGGCTCGCGCAGCGTGCGTCACTTCATCCAGCCGATGCGCTGGTGTGGCGCCGCCACCAAGACCATGCTGGAACAGGCAGGTGCCGTGCACTTCGCCTGCTCGAACATGGAAGTGCGCGCGGAGAACCACAAGGTCGTGCACATCCCGAGCGGCAAGTCGGTCGGCTACGGCGAGCTGGCCGAGATCGCGGCCAAGATGCAGGTGCCGTCCCTCAAGCAGATCCAACTCAAGGATCCGTCCCAGTTCCGCTACATCGGCAAGGGCGACGTGCAGATCTACGACCTGCGCGACATCACCATGGGCACGGCCACCTATGCACAGGACGTGCGCATCGATGGCATGAAGTACGCCGTGGTTGCCCGTCCGCCGGTTGTCGGCGGCAAGGCCGTCAAGTGGGACGAAGCCGCTGCGATGAAGGTGCCTGGCGTGGTCAAGGTGATCCCGATCAATGCCACGCCGATGCCGGCCAAGTTCGCACCGCTGGGCGGTGTGGCGGTGGTGGCCAACAGCACCTACGCGGCACTGAAGGGCCGTGAAGCACTGAAGGTGCAGTGGAACGACGGCCCCAACAAGGTCTACGACTCCGCCAAGTTCAAGCAGCAGATGGCGGCCACTTCGCGCAAGCCCGGCAAGATCGAGCGCAACGAAGGTGACTTCGAAGCCGCGCTGAAGACCGCCGACAAGGTGATCGAGCGCGAGTACTACGTGCCGCACTCCTCGCACGCCACGATGGAGCCGCCGGCGGCAGTCGCCAAGGTCGACGGCAACAAGGCAGAGGTCTGGGCCTGCGTGCAGAGCCCCGGCGGAACGCGTGGCGACGTGGCCGGCACCCTGGGCATTCCCCAGGAAAACGTGCGCGTCAACGTGACCCTGCTCGGCGGCGGCTTCGGCCGGAAGTCCAAGTGCGACTTCGCGCTGGAAGCGGCTCTGCTGTCCAAGGCCATGGGCGGTACGCCCATCAAGGTGGTGTGGACGCGTGAGGACGACATCCAGCACGCCTTCTACCACTCGGTGTCCTACCAGCACGTCACTGCGGCGATCGACAAGAACAAGAAGGTCATCGCCTGGCGTCAGCGCAGCGTGTCCCCGTCGCTCATGTCGAACTTCATGCCGGATCCCAAGCGCGAGAGCGCCCTGGAGCTCGGCCTGGGACTGATCGACACGCCGTTCAACGTGCCCAACCTGCGCCTGGAGACCGGCGAAGCGGTGGCGCACACCCGCATCGGCTGGTTCCGTTCGGTGAACAACATCCCGCACGCCTTCGCCATGCAGTCCATGGTGGCGGAACTGGCGGCCGAACTGGGCAAGGATCAGAAGGACTTCCTGCTCGAGATGATCGGCCCGGCGCGCATCGTCGATCCCCGCAAGACGGTGACCAGCGAACTGTGGAACTACGGCGATCCTTTCGAGACCTACCCGATCGATACCGGCCGCATGCGTGCCGTGGTCGAAAAGGCGGCCAAGGAAGCCGGCTGGGGCAAGCAACTGCCCAAGGGCGAAGGCCTGGGCATCGCGGTCCAGCGCTCGTTCCAGACCTACGTCTGCAGCGTGGTGCACGTGAAGGTGAACAGCGACGGCAGCGTCGAGGTTCCGCGCGTGGATACGGCGATCGACTGCGGCTTCCACATCAACCCCGAGCGGATCCATTCGCAGATCGAAGGTGCCGCGGTGATGGGCTTGAGCATCGCCAAGTTCACCCAGATCACCTTCAAGGACGGTCGTGTGCAGCAGAGCAACTTCCACGACTACCCGGTGCTGCGGATCGGCCAGGGGGCGATGGACGTGCGCACGCATATCATGCCGCACCCGCCGGAAGTTCCGGCTGCCGGCGTGGGTGAGCCTGGGGTGCCGCCGTTCGCACCTGCCTTCTGCAACGCGATCTTCAACGCCACCGGCAAGCGCATCCGCGAGCTCCCGCTCGGCGATCAGCTGTCGGCCTAAGAGGCGGACGGATCCTCCGGTCGCCCGGAGGATCCGATCCTGGCAGTCAAGTGGCTTTAGCGCCCGTCCGTTCAGGACGGGCGTTTTTCTTTGTGGAGATGAAATGGGCAGACTCGATGGAGCGGTCACGCTCGTCACCGGCGCAGGACGCGGCATCGGACGCGCGATCGCGCTTCGCTACGCCGCCGAGGGGGCGAGGGTGGCGATCACGGACGTGCTCGAGAGCAACCTGGAGAGCGTGGCCGACGAACTGCGGCGCACCGGCGCACAAGTCGAGGCGATGCGCTCGGACGTGGCGGACCCCGCGCAGTCGCGCGCCACGGTCGAGCAGGTGGTGAAGCGGTTCGGACGCCTGGACGTGCTGGTCAACAACGCCGGCGTGGTAAGGGTGCGCCCGCTGCTCGAGCTCACACCCGAGGACTGGGACTACGTGAACGACGTCAACGCGCGCGGACTGTTCTTCGCACTGCAGGCGGCTGCGCAACGGATGGTCGCGCAGCCTGCGCCCTCAGATGGTCGGCCGCGCGGCAAGATCGTCAACATCGCATCCATTGCCGGGCGCAGCGGGCGGCCGATGTTCGCGGCGTACGCCGCCAGCAAGGCCGCGGCCATCAGCATCACGCAGTCCGCCGCATCGGGCCTGGCGCCACAGGTGACCGTGAACGCCATCTGCCCGGGCGTGGTGGACACCGAGATGTGGAAGACGATCGATCGCGAGTGGACGCAGTCGGACGGCCGGCCCGTTGGTTCCGCATGGCGCGATCGCATCGCCGGCATCCCGATGAAGCGCCCCGAGGTGGCGGAGGATCTGACTGGAATGGCAGTGTTCCTGGCCAGCGCCGATTCGGACTACGTCACCGGGCAGTCGTACCACGTCGACGGCGGGATGGTGATGGCGTAGGGTGAGAATGCCGGCTTCCGCCGGCATCGCGCGGTCGAGTACACGCATCGCACCCACCACGGTGTCATTTCGAGCGCAGCGAGAAATCCTCGCGGGGGACACTGCAGAGCGAAGATCCCTCGGCATCGCCTCGGGATGACACTGGGGGACGTTGAATGTCGCCGGTGGGCCGCCTTCGGCGCCGAGACGACTACCTCACAGCGCCAGCCGCCTGCGCGCCGCGGCATATTCCTCACGCATGCGCGCCACCAGCTCGTGCGTCGGCAGCACCTCTCCGATGTTGCCGATGCCCTGCCCGGAGCCCCAGATCTCCTTCCACGCCTTCGGTCCGGCATTCGAGCCGAAGTTCATCTTGGTCTTGTCCGCCTGCGGTAGGTTGTCCGGATCGAGGCCGGCGGCGGCGATGCTGTGCTTCAGATAGTTGCCGTGCACCCCGGTGAAGTACGGCGTGTAGACGACGTCGGCCGCCGTACCGTCAACGATCATCTGCTTGTAGCGCGCATCGGCATTGGCCTCCTCGGTGGCGATGAAGCGCGTGCCGACATAGGCGAAATCGGCCCCGATCGCTTCGGCTGCGAGCACGCCGTTGCCGTCGGTGATCGATCCCGACAGTGCGATGGGCCCGTCGAAGAACTGCCGAACCTCGCGCACGAGAGCGAAGGGACTGAGCGCGCCGGCATGTCCCCCGGCACCGGCACACACCAGCACCAGTCCGTCCACGCCTGCCTCCAGCGCCTTCTGCGCGTGCCGCACGCTGATTACGTCGTGGAACACCGCGCCTCCGTACGCATGCACGCGCTTCACGACATCCGTGGGCGCCCGCAGGCTGGTGATGATCATCGGCACTTCGTGCCGCATGCACACGTCGAGGTCGTGGTCGAGCCGGTCGTTCGACTGATGGATGATCTGATTGACCGCAAAAGGCGCGATCCGGGCATCGGGATTCGCCTCGCGTCGAGACGCCAGTTCCGTCTCGATCCGCGTCAGCCACTCGTCCAGCATCTCGGCCGGACGCGCGTTGAGCGCAGGAAACGAGCCGATGACGCCACTCGTGCACTGGGCGATCACCAGGTCCGGGTTGGACACGATGAACATCGGCGCCGCGATGACGGGCAGGGACATCTGGCTGCGCAGCTTGTCGGCCAAGTTCACGTCGAACTCCTCGAATATAGGATGCTGGAACGTTGCCGGCGAATGGTGTCGACGTCAAGTGAAGGGGCTGGGGGCTGGCGGTTGGGGGCTGGGGTAAAATGCGCGGCTTTCCGGTCCGCCCCTTGCATGCCCCGAGGCAGACCCCGACCTGTCGAGCCGATGACCGATCTCACCCCGCAAGTCCTGTCCGAGCGCGTGCGCCAGCGCCGCACGTTCGCCATCATCTCCCACCCGGATGCGGGCAAGACGACGCTGACCGAGAAGCTGCTGCTGTTCGCCGGTGCCATCCAGATCGCGGGCAGCGTCAAGGCGCGCAAGGCAGCCCGGCACGCGACCTCCGACTGGATGGAGATCGAGAAGCAGCGCGGCATCTCGGTGGCCAGTTCCGTGATGCAGATCGAGTACCGCGACTGCGTGGTGAACCTGCTGGACACCCCGGGCCACCAGGACTTCAGCGAGGACACCTACCGCGTGCTCACGGCGGTGGACGCGGCGCTGATGGTGATCGACGCCGCCAACGGCGTGGAGGCGCAGACGCTTCGGCTGCTGCAGGTGTGCCGCGCGAGGAACACCCCCATCCTCACCTTCATCAACAAGA
>CAYLTE010000155.1:0-10490 GCA_964386195.1 uncultured Burkholderiales bacterium
GGGGGGCTGCACGGTGTCGTGTCTCGCCCGCTTCCGCTCGACCTCGTCTCGCGCACCACCGACAACTCTGCTGCGTCGCACACGAACGTAATGCCAAGCGGTATGCAGGCGTAGTTATTTATCCTACACGCGCCGATACCATGTCAAGCACAATGGAACAAGGATGCGGCGACTCATGCAACCGGCCGGATGCTTCAGGCCGTCGCTGCAGCTGGCGGGCATGCAAGGTGCCGATGCTTCGCGTTCTTACACCGGATCCCAGCTGAACACATCCTGCGAACGATCGAGGGGATAGAAATGCGCCGCGAGCGCCGGCATCGCGTGCGCGGCAATGGACTCCGGCGTCCATCCATCCGAGCGCTGCACCGAGCGCAGCGGGCGGTTCTGGCTGAACAGGAAGATCTCGTTCGCGCGCACGCCGAAGATCTGGCCGCTCACTCCGGCCGCCGCGTCGCTCGCCAGATAGACCGCGAGCGGGGCGATCTTCGCGGTCTCCATGCGCTTCAGTTTCTCGACGCGCGCCTTCTGTTCGTCGGTCTCGGTCGGAATCGAGCCGATCATGCGACTCCAGGCGAACGGTGCGATGCAGTTCGAGCGCACGTTGAAGCGCGCCATGTCCATTGCGATGGACTTCGACAACCCGACGACGCCCAGTTTCGCCGCCGCATAGTTGGCCTGTCCAAGGTTGCCAATCAGCCCGGAGGTCGAGGTCATGTGGACGTAGCAGCCCCGGTTCTCGCTGCGGAAGTACGGCGCGGCCGCCCGCGCCACGTAGAACGAGCCGTTCAGGTGCACGTCGATCACCGCTCTCCACTCGTCGACGCTCATGTTGAAGAAGAAACGGTCGCGCAGGATGCCGGCGTTGTTCACGATGCAATCGATGCGGCCGAAGGTGTCGAGCGCGCACTGGACGATGCGGTTGGCGCAGTCCCAGTCGGCGACGCTGTCGCCGTTGGACACTGCGCTGCCCCCGGCCGCCTCGATCTCCCGAACCACCTCCTGGGCCGGTGCGGCGTCACTGCCCTCTCCTGCGACCGAGGCGCCCACGTCGTTCACCACCACGCTCGCGCCTTGCATCGCCATGGCCAGCGCGAAATCGCGCCCGATGCCTCGGCCTGCTCCGGTGACCACCACGACCTTGCCTTCCAGCATCCCGCTCATCGACTGGCTCCTCGTCTCCATCCTGCGCATGCGCGTGCCGACAGGCTGCCACAAAACGCAACGGAAGCGGCGACGGGATTGCTATAGTTCGCCTTCGAACAGATCGTCCCGCGAACACGACCATGACCATCAAGCGCGCAGCCTGTATCGTCGGCGCCTTCGAGCACCCGACGCGCAAGGCGCCAGACAAGTCCGTCGCGCAGCTGCACGCCGAGTGCGCGCGCGGTGCGCTGCTGGACGCCGGACTGAGCAAGGACGACGTCGACGGCTATTTCTGTGCCGGCGATGCGCCGGGCCTGGGGCCGCTGTCGATGGTGGACTACATGGGCCTGAAGGTCCGTCACGTGGATTCAACCGACACCGGCGGATCGTCTTACCTCGTCCACGTCGCGCACGCTGCCGAGGCGATCGCGCTGGGCAAGTGCAACGTGGCACTGGTGACGCTCGCCGGCCGCCCGCGCTCGGAGGGCTCCTCCGGCACGCAACCGCGCAACTACGGCGCGGGGGCGCCGGATGTCGGCTACGAGCTGCCCTATGGCCTGGCCACCGTGAATGGCTACGGCATGGTGGCGATGCGGCACATGTACGAATACGGCACCACCAGCGAACAGCTGGCCTGGATCAAGGTGGCCGCATCGCATCACGCGCAGCACAACGCGCAGGCAATGCTGCGTGACGTAGTCACGGTCCAGGACGTGCTCGCCTCGCCGGTCATCGCCGACCCGTTGCACCGGCTCGACTGCTGCGTGGTGTCGGACGGAGGGGGCGCCGTCATCGTGGCCCGGCCGGAGATCGCCAGGTCGCTGTCGCGGCCCGTGATCAACCTACTGGGCGCCGGCGAATCGCCCAGGGGGCAGGCAGGCGGGCGGATCGATCTCACCACCTCCGCCGCCGCATGGTCCGGCCCCGCAGCGTTCGCGGAGGCGCGCGTCCAACCGGCCGACATCCAGTACGCCTCGATCTACGACAGCTTCACCATCACCGTCCTCATGCAGATCGAAGACCTTGGCTTCTGCCCGAAGGGCGAAGGCGGCCGGTTCGTCGCCGACGGCAATCTCATCTCGGGCGTCGGCAGGCTCCCGTTCAACACCGACGGCGGTGGGCTGTGCAACAACCACCCCGCCAACCGCGGCGGCATGACCAAGATCGTCGAGGCTGTGCGTCAGTTGCGCGGTGAAGCGCACCCGCGGGTCCAGGTACCCAACTGCGCCCTCGCACTCGCGCAGGGCATGGGCGGCAACCTGGGATCGCGCCACGGCAGCGCCACGCTGATCCTGGAGCGCGTGTAGATCGCGTCGATCGACACGAGACAAGAGGAACGAGACGATGACCGACTCCGCGCAGCGCCCAATTCCCGCGCCGCCCATCACACCCGGCAACGCCCGCTTCTACGAGGCCGCACGCGAGGGAACGCTGCTGGTGGGCCTGTGCCGCGAATGCGGCGCGTACCACTTCTACCCGCGCGCACTGTGCCCGCATTGCATGTCGGAACGCACCGACTGGGTGGCGGCGAAGGGCACGGGCACCGTGTACGCCTGCAGCACCATGCGTCGCGGTGCGCCCGCGCCCTACACCGTCGCCTACGTCACGCTCGACGAGGGCGTGTCCATGCTGACCAACCTCGTGGACTGCAACCCGGATGAAGTCGCCATCGGACAGCACGTCCGCGTCGTCTTCGAGGACGCAGAGGACGGCACGACGGTACCGATGTTCACGCCGACGAGCGACTGAACCGGGACCCAGCGTTCAGATCGATTCCAGAAAAGCGACCAGCGCATCGCGATCGGCCTTCGACAGGGAAGCGAATCCGTCCCGCGAGCCCTGCGCCTCGCCGCCGTGCCACAGAATCGCTTCCGTGACGTTACGCGCGCGCCCGTCGTGCAGCAGTACGCTGCTGCCGTTCACCGTCTTCGACAACCCCAGGCCCCACAGCGGCGGCGTGCGCCAGTCGCGCCCGCCGGCGGCGAAGTCGGGCCGGTTGTCCGCGAGCCCCTCCCCCATGTCGTGCAGCAGCAGATCGGTATAGGCGTGGAACGTCTGCCGTGACAGCTGCGGCAGCCGCGGGAAGTAATCGACGGTGCGCAGGGTCGGCACGTGACAAACCGCGCATTGCAACTGCTCGAACAGCGCAGCCCCGCGAAGAACCTGCGGGTGTTCCTGATCGCGCCGGGCAGGCACCGCGTTCCCCAACATGGCCATGTCCAGCTCATTCCACGCTGCATCGATCAGCTCGGGATCGTTCCCTGGCACCTCCCGGCGGCAGACGCTCTGCACCTCCGGACAGTTCTGTCGCGGAAACAGACTGGACGTCAGCCCCATGTCGTGCAGCGCCGCCATCGCGACCTGCTGCCGCAGATCCGGCTGCGTGGCCTTCCAGCCGAAACGCCCGAGGCTCATGCGCCGATCGATCGCACTCCACGCGATGTTGGGGCGCCCGTTGAATCCGAGCTCGCGTTGCCGTCGGGCGATCTCCAGGATCGTTTCCTCCGGCACCGCCTCCAGCAGTCCGAGGCCGAACACCGGTGGCGCGATACGCAGCGAGGTCATCGTCTCGGGCGGCAGTTCCCCGAAAGACGGACTCTCGATGCTCAGGGCCGGGCGCCGCAGGTTGACCTCGGTTCCATCCCCGAGTTGGACGGCATGTTCTTCCCAACTCACGTAGAGATCCGCCTCAGCCGGGACCGGTGCATAGGCGAATGCCATTCCCGGCTGCTGACCCTGCAGCGCGCGATTCTGGAGTTGCTCGCCATAGTGCGCGAGCGGCTTCGGCCTGCCGTGCGGACCGGTTCCCGGCGCACTGACGCGTACCACCATGGCCGTGAGCTGCGCATTGTCGGAGTGAGGCAGGTTGCCGCGTCCGCCTCCCAAGTGGCAGGCGCTGCAGCGGTCGGCGACGAAGGTCGGGCCGAGGCCCCAGCCGCCCGGACCGAACGAGAACACCACCCACTGGCGGTTGAACTCGGCCTGGCCGCGCAGGAATGCCTCGCGCTGCCGCTCGCTCAGGGCGGGCGCAGGTTGGGAGAAGGCCTGCGCATCTGCAATGGGGACCGTGAATGCACTCGAAGGCGCGAGTTCATCGCTTCCGGCGGGCACGGGTTGGATGGCCAGCACGGCGGCCAGCGACACCAGCAAGGGAAGTCCGGGATTCATGCCGACGGAGTGTGCCTCAGTCGCGCGAGAATCGCCATGGCCATCGAACGCGCCGCGCCAATCGTCGACGCAGAAGTTTCAGAAGATGGTCAACAACGCCAGGGACAGGCAGGCGTAGATGGCCACCACCACCCAGAAGTACTCGGGCGAGTCCGATCTGCATATCGTGCGCCCGGAAATGCCGGCTTTCGCATAGACCCGCCCATGCACAGCGGAGTACAGCGCGTAGAGGCCAACCAGGATTCCCAGCAGCTTGAACATGCTTCAACGCGGCCCGGAGAATAGTTCCACCAGCAACTTGATGAGTCCGACGAACACACCTATGCCCGCGAGCGGCACGGCTGCCACGGCGAGCAGGCCCAGTCCGATGGGGTTTCCATCAGCGGGGCCGAACTGGATGTAGAGCAGCAGGGGAAGCACGCCCACGATTCCCGCGATGACGCTGCCGACAATGATCCGGCCGCCCGACCAGCGCTTCAGCAGCGCCTCTTCCATGCGACTCATCACCTGACCCCCTTCGTATCCCGCAATAATCGGCCGGCATCGGACTGAGTTGAGCAACGAGTCGGCGGCAGGCATGCATCTGGCCGCCCGCCTGTGGTAGCGTGCCCGTGAACCTCGATCACCACGCCAGATCTTCCATGCATTTCGTCATCGTCGGTGCCGGCGCCCTCGGCTCCATCTACGCTGCTTACCTCGCCCGCGACGGGCATCGTGTCTCACTGATCGCACGTGGAGAACGCGCCGCCGCGCTCGCCCGGCACGGCGTCCCCGTCACCGGACAGGAGTCGTTCACCGCTGCCTGTGAGGTCGTGACCCAGCCGCAGGCGCTGCGCGACGCCGACGTCGTCATCGTCGCGGTCAAGACCTACGACACGCACCAGGCGCTGGCGCCGCTACGAGGCATGAAGACGCAGTGCGCCTTCTCGGTGCAGAACGGCGTGCTCAAGGATCGGCAACTGAGCGAGGCGTTCGGGGCGCAGGCGACGCTCGGGGCGATCAGCATGGTCGGCGGCGACGTCCTGCCCGCGGAGGGGGGCTTGCCCGGCGCGGTGCGCTACAACATGGCGAATCCGACGATCGTCGGCGAACTCGCGGGCGGCACGTCCGAGCGCACGGCGCAGATCGTGGACGCCTTCGTGCACGCGGGCCTCAAGGCCCATGCCGCCGACGACATCGTCTCGTCAGAATGGTCGAAGTTCGTCGCCTGGTCGGGGTTCAGCACCCTCGCCGTGCTCACGCGCCTGCCGACCTGGCGCTTCATGGCCGATCCCGACACCGCGCCCCTGGTGGCTCGCGTGATGCGCGAAACCGCAGCCGTTGCCATCGCACATGGCGTGCGCCTGCAGGACAGCGGCTTCAGCAGCCGCGCGTTCATCGAGGGCAGCGAGGAGGATGCGATCCAGGCGGTGCAGGCGCACGGCGAACGCATGCGTGTGAACGCACCCGGCTTCCGACAGTCCATCCTGCAGGACGCCGATCGGAATCGGCGGCTGGAGGTGAACGAGACCCTGGACTACACTCTCGAACTCGGCGCGAAGCTGGGCGTCCCCACGCCGACGCTCGAGTGGTGCTGTCGCGTGCTGCGCGCGGTATCCCGGGCGAACGCAGAAGGCCGGCCCTGACGGCCGACGATACGATTCCATGTTGGAAACGCAATGAGAAAGCAGTTCAAGATCAAGCGGCGCAGTTGCGCGCTGTGCAAGCCGCACAAGCGCGGATGGGCAGCGCGCTGGCCGGCCCGCCAACGGCAGGCGCTTCAGCAGGCCGAACAGGAGATTCGCGCCGCGGGCGCCCGGGTGCTTGACTGCTAGCGCTGCGCGGATCTGGACGTCTCTATGATCAGCCGCGTCAGCAGATACAGGCGGGCGCGTATGGGATCCAGTTCCACGTACTCCTCACCGGAGGCGTGAAAGCCGAAGCCGATCAGCCCCAGGCTCTCCACCACCACCGGCTTGCCCGAGGCGGCCGCAAAGGCGGCATCGGTGCCACCGCCAGTGCCGCTGTCGTCCACTACCAGAGATCGTCCGATCTCTTCGTAGATCGACTGCGCGGTGCGCGCAAGGGCGCGGGAGGCTTCAGTTGCCT
Organism: uncultured Burkholderiales bacterium; assembly: GCA_964386195.1. Classification (GTDB taxonomy): domain Bacteria; phylum Pseudomonadota; class Gammaproteobacteria; order Burkholderiales; family SHXO01; genus SHXO01. The sequence continues at coordinate 6,400 of CAYLTE010000155.1, forward strand.
CCAGCGGCGCGCGCCGCCGCTCGAACGCGACCTCGACCGCCGTGTCGGGAACCAGCGATGTCTGCGAACCGATGCGCTCGCGCAGGCGCCGCTCGATCCAGTCGAGATCGGCGAGCCGGTTCACCCGCACATCCGCCGTCGCGCTCGCGCGGTCGGGAATCATGTTGCGTACCTGCCCTCCGCTCACCAATGTCCAGTTGAACTTGACCCGCCGCTGCGCATCGGAGAGGTCGGCGGTTTGGAGCAGGCGATGCGCGAGTTCGACGACGGCATTGCGACCCAGTTCCGGATTCACCCCTGCGTGGGCGGGCCTGCCCGTCACTATGAGTGTGGCCAGGCCGATGCCGCTCGTGGCCAGCGCGATCTGATCGGTCTTGCCCAGCGGCGGCTCGCAGGAGAGCACGACATCGTGCTCGGCCCCGAGCCGCTCGATGATCGCCCGCGATCCGGGTGAACTGATTTCCTCGTCGCCGTTGATCACTACCGTCAGGGTAGCGAACTCCCGGAACTCCATCGCATTCAACAACGATACGGCGTGCAGGATCAGCGCCACCCCACCCTTCGCATCGGCGATGCCGGGACCATAGAGACGGTCGGCATCGCTGCGAAACGGTTGCACCTCCAGGGTGCCGCGCGCGTAGACCGTGTCCATGTGCGCGAGTAGCATGATGCGCCGGCTGCCGGTTCCGCGGAGGCGTCCGATCACGACAGGGCCTACCCGATCGGGCGTGTCGAACAGGCGCGCGGTCTCGGCAGGCGTCGGTCGGTATTGCTCGACCTCGGCACCGAGTGCGTTCAGGCGCTGACCGATCAGCCCAGCCAGCCGGTCCAGCCCTTCGAGATCGCGGCTGCCCGATTCCACTTCGACCAGGGATCGCAGCGTGTCGACCAGCGCAGCGCGCTCCTGCCCGGCCAGCGAGTACACCGGCTCGACCGGTTCGGCGCAGGCCGATCCGACGAGCAGTGCGAAGAGGAGCATGGCGATCGATTGAAGCATGGGCAATCGGGCAGGCAAAGACTGGAATCCGGAGCGTAGCAGGCCCACGGTCGGATTCCAAAGCGAGGATGTCTCGCTGCGCTCGACATGACACCGTGAGGTTGTCCCCCTAGTCGGTGCCATCCCGAGCGAATGCGAGGGATCCTCGCTTTGGCGGCAGGCACTTTGCGCCCTCGCGCATATCGCACTCTGCCCAGCACGTTTCGCGCAGAATACGACCTGTGATATCCCGTCAGGCACCAGCACCATGGACAAGGTCAGGATCCAGCATTTCTCCGACGTACTATGCGTGTGGGCGTACGTCTCCCAGGTCCGCATCGACGAACTCAAGCAGCAGTTCGCGGGGCAGGTGGAACTCGAGTACCACTACGCTCCGGTGTTCGGGCACGCTCACCAGAAACTGCAGGCGCAGTGGAGCCAGCGCGGCGGCGTCGAGGCCTACAGCAGGCACGTGCAGGACGTGGTCGCCAGGTTCGAGCACTGCCAGGTGCACCCGCAGGTCTGGCTCAAGGCGACGCCGCGCTCGTCCTTGCCGGCCCACCTGTTTCTCTGCGCACTCAGGCTGTTGAACGACCGAACTCCCGACGCACAGGGCAACACACCGTTCGAACGCGCAGCCTGGGAGATACGACGAAGCTTTTTCGCCGAGGCGACGGACATCTCACAACAACGGGAACTGCTGACCATGGCAGAACGGTTGCAACTCCCTGTCCAGGATATCGAGTCGATTCTCGACTCCGGCGCCGCTCACGCCTTGCTGTCAGAGGACATCGCCATGGCGCGCGACCAGTCGGTACGCGCCAGTCCCACCCTGCTGTTCAACGAAGCCCGCCAGATGCTCACCGGCAACGTCGGTTACCGGGTGATCGAGGCGAACGTGCGGGAGCTGCTCAGAGCCCCCGCCGGTTCGTCCTGGTGCTGAGCGAAGACGAGGAGCGAGAATGAAAGGCCTGGCCGAGTTCACCAAGACCACCCTGATCGGCGGCGTGCTCGTCGTGCTGCCGATCTATCTCGCGGTGCTGCTGCTCGGCAAGACACTCGCCGGGTTGCTGTCACTGATTGCGCCTGTCACCGCGCAGATTCCCGCGACACTCGAACTGCGTCAGCTGATCGCGATCGTGATCGTGCTGGCAGTATGCTTCGTCGCCGGCCTCGTCGTGCGTACCGGCCCAGGGCTGCGCGCCAAGAACGCAATCGAGCGTCATTTGCTGGAGCGAATCCCGGGCTACACGCTGTTGCGCGGCCTGGCTGGTCGCGTGGCCGGGAAGAGTCAGGACGAAACGTTCACGCCCGCCCTGGTGCGATTCGACGATGGGCTGATGCCCGCATTCATCGTCGAGCAACTGCCTGACGGCCGCTACGCGATATTCGTCCCTTCGGTCCCCACTCCGGCAGCAGGGGCGCTGTACATCATGGATCGCGAGCGTGTGCAACCGCTCGATGTATCGTTCACACAAGCCGTCAGCGTGATCTCGAAGTGGGGTGCCGGAACCGGCGCACTGGTCGAATCGGCAAACTCGATCACCCGAGGCTGACACGTTCATCGTGGTGCGGAACGCGCCGCTCAGTTCAGCGGGCGACGTTGACGAGCACGCGGCAGGACCGCGCCGACAATTGCACTCATCAGGATAAGGGGCAAGCTTGCAGGCTCCGGGACCTCACCGCCGCTGCCGCACACCGCCGTCCCCGCCACCGTTAATGGCGAAACCTGGATAGCTATAGCCGTTTGCCGAAATTCCCTCGATTCCGATGTGAAGGGTGTTGTCGACGATGGCGAAGACTTCGCAGTCGGTCTCAAGGCAATCGGCGTCCGCACATGGCATCGTAAGGACGGTCGTTTCGACCGGCCATCAAGATGGCATGGTGTGCGCCTACGGCGTCGCAAAGATGCGTCAGTGCTTCCGGCCAGGCAGTCGAATCGGCCACACCGTCGTAGAAATAATCAACGATGCGATCGAACCGCTCCATGCGTTCACCGGACGTTCCATTCAGAATGGTCCAGAGCATAAACCAACCACAATGCCAATGTCTTGTTCTGGCGGCAGCTCGTTTCCGGGGCACGCGGATCGACAAGCGACCGACCATAGCTACGACACGCGAAGCTTCGTATACTTGACCAGTCCGAGTCGGCTGGGCCCCCGTTCCGCACTTCCTGAACGGCAGCTAATGACGGAGGACGTCAAAGCGTCATCACGGATCCAGTGGCGGGCGTATTGCCCGGAATGCAGTCTTCCAAAGAGGGAACGAATATGAAGCTAGAGAAGCTGGTAGCAGCCGTACTCGCCGGGTTCTTCGTACTTGCCGCCACCGGTTGTGGCGATACCTGGCGGGGCGTGAAGAAGGACACCGGCGAGAACCTGGAAGCGGCCGGCGAGGCGGTCGAAGGCGCCGGCAAGAAAGTAAAGGAGTAAGCGGGCTGCGCCTTGCTACGCGATGACGAGGTCCGCCCAGCTCTGATGCACGCTGCTGGGCAGACCTCCTCAATGAATGCCCGATTGCCCGTAGACCGCTACATGGTGGCGTAGTCGGTGTACCCCTCCGCACCGCCACCGTAGAACGTCGCCCGGTTGTAGGGCGTGAGTTCGGCGCCGCGCCGCAACCGCTCGGGCAGATCGGGATTGGAGATGAAGTACCGACCGAAGGCGATCGCATCGGCGGCGCCCTTCGCGACCGTCGCCTCGGCCTCGTCGCCCTTGAAGTTGCCCGCTGTGATCAGCGCGCTGTGCCACATCGGCCGGAACAGTTCGCAGGCCGACGGCACGTTCTTGTGATCGACCTCCTTCTGCCCTGCCCCGCTCGCGCGCGGCTCGATCAGGTGCAGATACGCCAGCCCGAGCTTGTCGAGTTCCTGAATCAGGTGGCTGTACAGCGGCATCGGTTCCGCCTCGCCGCTGTCGTTGGCGATGCCGAACGGCGAGAGCCGGATGCCGACGCGATTGCCACCCCACACCGATGCGACGGCGCGCGCCACCTCGAGCGGCAATCGGCAGCGGTTCTCGATCGACCCGCCGTATTCGTCCGTCCTCCGATTGGAGCGGCTCTGCAGGAACTGCTCGAGCAGGTAGCCATTGGCCGAATGGATCTCCACGCCGTC
>CAYLTE010000156.1:0-10413 GCA_964386195.1 uncultured Burkholderiales bacterium
GGCTGGAACACTCCGGGGACACTGCTCGAGGCCCGCACCGCCAGCCCGGTGTCGCCGCGCTCGAACACCACCTCCTGGCCGCTGCGCAGATCGGTGGCGACGATGGCGACCTTGCGCGGCAACTGGTCGATCGTCTTGTTGCGCACCATGCGGTTGACGTAGTCCTGCAGCGCCTCTCCGCGCAGGAAGCCGCGGTCGGGAATGGACCAGTCGCTGATCATCGACTCCTTCATGTCGAGCGCGAGACGCTGGAGCGCGAACCCGTCGAGGCCGGAGCCGTACAGCGCCGCCACCATGCTGCCGACGCTGGTTCCCGCGAGCACGTCGGCCTCGATGCCCTGGGCCGCGAGTGCCTTGATGACGCCGATATGGGCGAAGCCCTTGGCCGCTCCGCCTCCGAGCACCAGTGCAATGCGCGGGGGCGGAACGACGACGGGCGCAGGTGGTGGGGGCGGCGTGACGACCGCCTCCGGCTCAGGCGTCGGGGGTGGCGATACGCTCGCACACCCGGACAGCAACACGAGCAGCAGCCAAAGGCGCGAGAGTGCGCGCATACCGGAAGGTGCCGGGCGCAGGCCCGGCAGATCACATCTGGGACTGGAGATAGTTCTGGAGTCCGGTACGGTCGATCAGGCCGAGTTGCGTCTCCAGCCAGTCGACGTGCTCCTCCTCGCTCTCCAGGATGTCCTCGAACAACTCGCGCGAGATGTAGTCGTTGACCGCTTCGCAATGCGCGATCGCCTCGCGCAGAAGTGGCAACGCCTGATACTCGAGCTGCAGGTCGCACTTGAGCGCTTCGGGCACGTCCTCGCCGATCATCAGCTTGTTCAACTGCTGGAGGTTGGGCAGGCCCTCGAGGAAGAGAATACGGTTGATGAGCTTGTCCGCGTGCTTCATCTCGTCAACGGACTCGCGATATTCGTATTCATCCAGCTTCTTCAGGCCCCAGTTGCGAAACATCCGCGCGTGAAGGAAGTACTGGTTGATGGCGGTCAATTCGTTGACGAGCACCTTGTTGAGGTACTCGATGACCTTGGCGTCACCCTTCATGGCGGCTCCGAGACGAGTTCGGGAGGAGCCTGGATTATACCGGGGCGAGCAGGCTCTCTGAACGCCGGACGGCATTCAGTCCCGAATCAGCGAAGACGCGGACGCGCTCAGGCCGCGCAGGGAAGAGACTGTTCCGTCGACTCCCGCGTCTGGTCGAGGAGGCGCACCGTGAATTCCGCGCATGTGCCGCATCCGGACGCGACCCCGAGGCAGGCAGTCAGATCCTGGAGCGAGCAGGCGCCCTGATCGATCGCTTCCCTGACCTGACGCTCGGTGATTCCGTTGCAGACACAGACGAACATGGCACTTTCCTCCTCCGAGCCGCAATCCTAGGCGAGGATGAGAATGAGTGTCAATCCGGCAGTGCACAAGAAGCCGCATTCGCTGCCGGGCACTGGCCGCAGCGATCCAGGCATTGCATCAGGCAGGTGACCGAGCGGCGGCAGGCAACCACCGGGATCCCCTGCTCCTCCGCGGCCCGTCGGAACGTTCGCATGGCGTTGTGGTTGAGGAAATCGGTGAACAGGATCAGCAGTTCCGTCCCGGCCGGGAGCCCCTTGGTGCGGCGTTGCCCAGCGGGTTCGCGTGCACTGATGTGGCGCAGCACGTCGATGCCACGCGCCAGCAGGGCCTGGGGGATGTTGCCGAGTCGGTCGGCGCCGACCAGCGTCGCTTTCATTCTGTGGGTTCTCCGTCGATTTACGCAAATGATAGTCATTCGCATTTTCGACTGTCAAGCAGAATGCAACCGATTCGTGTTTACATCTAAGAAAGTGCGGGCTAGTATCCCGGCCGCAGAGGGAATTGGGAATCGCCTGCAACGCGACGAACGGAGAACGGAGTACCAATGAAGAACATGACCGAATCGAAATCGCACCAGGCAGCGCTGCGCACGCTGACGGCGGCAGTCGCGCTGGCCTTCGCCGATGGCGCCGTCGCCCAGGCGGAGAACGTCCAGGAGACCACCGCGCCCCGCGTGGACGTCATTGGCTCCGCGGACAATCTTTCCGAGATCGCCGGCACCGCAACCATCATCTCGCCCGAGGAACTGGAGGATGCGCACGTCTTCAGCACCACGGAGGCGCTACGCAAGGCCCCCGGTGTCTATGTACGCGACGAGGAAGGCCTCGGTCTGCGCCCCAACATCGGCGTCCGCGGCTTGAATCCGTCACGCTCCACCAAGGTGCTGCTGCTGGAGGACGGCATCCCCTTCTCCTATGCACCCTACGGCGACAACGCCAGCTACTACCACCCTCCGATCGACCGCTTCGATCGCATCGAGATACTGAAGGGCTCGGAACAAATCCGCTTCGGTCCGCAGACCGCCGGCGGCGTGGTGAACTACATCACGCCGGTCCCTACCGGTGAATCGGGCGGCAGGATCGGTCTGACCGTGGGCAATCGCGACTACTTCAACGGCCACGTCCAGCTCGGACGCGGACCGGTCCTGCTCGACTACGTGCGCAAGCAGGGCGACGGATCGCGCGACAACATCCACACCACCATCAACGACCTGAACTTGAAGGCGGTGATGGACCTGGGTGGGGATCAAGCGCTCACGCTGCGCGCCAACGTCTACACGGAGGATTCGGACGCGTCCTACTCCGGCCTGACGGAGGCGGAGTACGAGAACTTCGGACCCGAGTACAACCCGTTCGACAACGACTCCTTCAAGGCCAAGCGCTTCGGGCTCTCAGCCACGCACGAGGTGCAGTTCAGCCCGAACGTCATGCTGCTGACCAATGTCTACGGCTCCTACTTCAACCGCAACTGGTGGCGCCAGTCGAGCACGACGACCGACACGATGTGCAACGCGAGCTATCCGGCGGTGACGGCGAACTTCCAGAGCGACCGGCTGGCCGGCATCCGCGTCGATCCCGACCTGTGCGACGCCAATCAGGGGCGCCTGCGCACCTACTACACGTACGGCATCGAGCCGCGCCTGTTCGTCCAGCACAAGACCTTCGGCATCGACAACGAACTCGAAGTCTCGGTGCGCGCGCACTACGAGATCCAGGAGCGGCGCCAGGAGAACGGCTCCTCACCGACGGCGCGCAGCGGAACGGTCGTCGAGAAGAACGAGCGGGACGTGGATGCCTACTCCGCGTTCGTCCAGAACCGCTTCATCTTCGGCCGCTTCACGCTGACTCCAGGCGTGCGCGTCGAGCACATCAAGCTCGAGCGCCGCAATCTGCTGACCGATGCCAGCGGCGACGAGACGGAGACCAAATGGCTGCCGGCGCTGGGCGGCACGTTCGCGTTGTCCGGAAACACGACCCTGTACGCGGGCGTCCACCGCGGTTTCTCGCCGCCTCGCGTCGAGGATCTGATCGGCAACGACGGCGCGACCGCGGCGGAGGTTCCATACGACTGGGCCATCGAGTCGGAGCTCGGCATCCGCAGCACCCCGCGCCCCGGCATCGATCTGCAGGCCGCGCTGTTCCGCAACGACTTCGACCAGCAGGTCGTCGTGGGCAGCGTAGCCGGCGGCAATCTGCCGCTGGCACTCGGCGAGGCCCTCTACCAGGGCGCCGAACTGGCCGGCCGCATCGAGTTCGGCACGCTCCTGGGCTGGCAGCACAACGTGTACACGCGCGTCGCCTACCAGTGGCTGCCGACGGCACGCGTCGAGTCGGCGTTCGAGGCGGTCTCGAACGGCGCGCTCGTCGGCGAGGAAGGCAACCGCCTGCCGTTTGCACCCAAGCACCTGCTCACCCTCGGCGTCGGCTACGCGCATCCGGCGGGATTCAGCGGGGAAGTGGAACTGGTGTACACCAGCGAACAGTACAGCGACTTCGCCAATACCGAAGAGCCGACCGCCAACGGACTGGCGGGGGAGATCGACGACTACACCATCGTCAACCTGGCTCTCAACTACCGCGTTCCCGGTACTGGATGGACCGTGTTCGGCACGATCAAGAACGTATTCGACAAGGAGTACATTGCCGACCGCACACGGGGCATCCTGCCCGGTGTTCCGCGTCTCTATCAGGCAGGCGTGCAATACCGGTTCTGATGTTCGCTCTCACCCTCGGCAGGCGCGCACTCCTGCGCCCGCTGGCCGCATTGCTTGGAGAACAGATGTCTGGAGTACGTTTCGCGGCCCTGGCGGTCGCCGCGCTATTCATCGCCGCCCCTGCCATCGCGCAGGACAAGGTCCTCAACCTCTACTCCGCGCGTCACTACGACACCGATGAGGCGCTGTACGCGAACTTCACGAAGTCGACCGGCATCCGGATCAACCGCATCGAGGCGGGCGACGACCAGTTGCTCGAGCGCATCCGCAACGAGGGCGCCAACAGTCCCGGCGACGTGTTGCTGATCGTCGATGCGGCACGCCTCACCAACGCAGAGCAGCTCGGCCTGTTCGCACCGGTGAAGTCGAAGGTGCTCGAGGAACGCATCCCGGCCAACTACCGCCATCCTCAGGGCCAGTGGTTCGGCTTTTCCAGCCGCGCCCGGGTGATCGTCTACGACCCGGACGCGGCCAAGCCGCAGGACGTGCGCAGCTACGCCGACCTCGCGCTGCCGGTCAACAAGGGCAAGGTGTGCACGCGCCCGGGCAGCCATCCTTACATGCTGTCACTGGTGAGTGCGATGATCGAACACATGGGCGAAGCCAAGGCCGAGGAGTGGGCGCGAGGGGTGGTGTCGAATTTCGCGCGCCCTCCCCGCGGCGGCGACACCGACCAGATCCGTGCGGTGGCCTCGGGTGAGTGCGCCATTGCCCTCACCAACAGCTACTACTGGGTTCGCCTGATGCGCTCCAAGAAGCCCGAGGATCGCGAGGTCGTGCGCGACGTGCGCTTCGTCTGGCCTGACCAGCAGGGCCACGGCACGCACATGAACATCTCGGGAGCGGGCGTGATGCGCCACGCGCCGAACCGGGACAATGCCGTGCGCTTCCTCGAATATCTGGCGAGCGACCAGGCACAGGCGTATTTCGCCAACGGCAACAACGAGTGGCCGGTGGTGAAGTCCGCCCCGGTCGACAATCCCGAGCTCGCCTCGCTCGGCAGCTTCAAGCCCGATCCCCTCAACGTCGGCGTGCTGGGCAGAAATCTGGCCGCCGCGCAGCGGCTGGTGGACCGGGTCGGCTGGAAGTAGTCCGCTATTTCAGCGCGCGCTGCCGCGTCCCTCGCGCAGCGCGCGACACAGCAGGATCACCGGCAGCAGGCCCGCCGCCACGATGGTCAGGCTGGGCACGGCGGCCTCGCCCAGACGTTCGTCCTTCGCCAGGTTGTGCGCTTGCGTGGCAAGGGTGTCGAAGTCGAATGGGCGCATCGCCAGCGTGGCAGGCAGTTCCTTGAGCGCGTCCACGAACACCAGCAGCACGCCGATGGCGAGGCTGCGCACCAGCAGTGGCGCATGCACGCGCAGCACGGTTGCCAGCGGGCCGCAACCCAGTGTCCGCGCCGCCTCGTCCATGCTGGGCGTGATGCGCGCCAGTCCGGCTTCGGCGTTGGAGATCGCAAGGCCGAGGAAGCGCACCACGTACGCATAGAGCAGCGCAGCGATGCTGCCGGTAAGGAGCAGGCCGGTGCGATATCCGAAGTGCGCCTCGACGAAGGCTGACAGCGCGTTGTCCATTCGCGCCAGAGGCACCAGGATGGCCACCGCCAGCACCGCGCCGGGCACCGCGTACCCGAGGGACGCAAGCCGCACGGCGCTGCGCAGCGTGGCTGACGGCCGCAATCGGGCGGCATAGGCGAGTGTAAGAGCCAGTACCACGCACACCAGCGCCGCCGCGCCTGCCGCAGAGATGCTGTTGGCGACCAGTCCGAGGTAGCGTTGCAGGTCGAGCAGTTCCACATCGCGCCAGGCCAGTCGCGCGAGCACGACCGCAGGCACGACGAACCCGAGCAGGAACGGCAGTGCGCAGGCTCCTGCAATGGCAAGGCCAGCTGCACCGCGGATCGGTTGCCGGAGCGCCGAGCCGGCAGGCGTCCCCTGATAGCGTGCGCGACCGCGTGAGTGTCGCTCCAGCCATATCACCGCAGCCACGGTCGCGAGCAGCAGCATCGCGAGCTGCGCGGCCGCGGCGCGATCGCCCAAGCTGAACCAGGCCTTGAAGATGCCGGTGGTGAAGGTCTCGAGCGCGAAATAGGACACCGTGCCGTAGTCGGCGAGCGTCTCCATCACCGCGAGCGAGACGCCGGCGGCGATCGCAGGACGGGCGAGCGGAAGCACCGCGCGCCGGAACGCGCCCGTGGCGGACAGCCCCGCCAGGCGTGCCGCGAAGTACAGGCTCGGTGATCGCTCGACGAAAGCAGCCCGCACCGGAAGGTACACGTACGGAAACAACACCAGCACGAACAGGACGATCGCGCCCGGCAATGAGCGGATCTCCGGGAACCAGTAGTCGCGGGCGCGCCAGCCGGTGAGTTCACGGATCGCGCTCTGGACCGGGCCGCTGAACTGCAGGAAGTCGGTGTATGCGTATGCGACGACGTAGGCTGGCATCGCGAGCGGCAGCACCAGACCCCACTCCAGCCAGCGCCGTCCGGGGAACTCGAGCGCCGCCATGCACCAGGCGCATCCGGTACCGATGAGCGCGACACCGAGTCCGACCGCCACGGCGAGCGCCAGGCTGTTGAGGGCATAACGCGGCAGGACGGTCTGCACCAGGTGCGCCCAGACCTGTGCGTCGGCACCGGAGAACACCGCGAGCGCAAGTCCGGCGATCGGCAGCGCGACGACGATGCAGGTCACGAGCGCGAGCGCGGCGAGCGCCCGGGCGCCGTCGTGTCCCCGCGCGGGGGCTCGTACATCGAAGGACACGACAGAGGACACGGAGTGCGGGCCGGAAGGGTTGCAGCGGCGAAGCGGGAAAGCGGGGATTCTACCAACGGCGCGTCCAGGCACTCGCATGGCCGCGGCTATACTTGCACGATGTTCTGCCGAGCGCCTGCCGACACATTGCCCCATGCCTGACCAGGCGCCTCTGCTCGAACTGCGCGGCATCGACCAGGCGTATGGGCCGCACGCGGTGATCAAGAATCTCTCACTGACCCTCGCGCGGGGATGCATCGCGTGCCTGCTCGGCCCCAGCGGCTGCGGCAAGACGACGGTGTTGCGCAGCATCGCCGGCTTCGAGCCTATCCTTTCGGGGGAGATCCGGCTCGACGGCCAGGTGGTGAGCCGCCCCGGTTATGCACTGCCCGCGGAGCAGCGGCGCATCGGCATGGTGTTCCAGGACTACGCCCTGTTCCCTCATCTCGACGCAGAGGGAAACGTCGCCTTCGGACTCGCGCATCTGCCCAGGACGCAGCGTCGCAGCCGCGCGCGTGAAGCGCTGGCGGCCGTTGGCCTGGAGGACAGCACGCGCAAGTACCCGCACGAGTTGTCGGGCGGACAGCAGCAGCGCGTGGCGCTGGCGCGCGCACTGGCCTCGCAGCCGCGCCTGGTGCTGCTCGACGAGCCGTTCTCCAGCCTGGACGTGGAACTGCGCGAGCGACTCGCGGCCGAGGTGCGCAGCCTGCTCAAAGCCCAGGGCATGACGGCCGTCATGGTCACCCACGACCAGCAGGAGGCCTTCGCCATCGCCGACGAGATCGGCATCATGCACGGCGGCGCGATCCTGCAGTGGGACACCGCGTACAACCTGTACCACCGTCCCGCACACCGCTTCGTCGCCGACTTCGTGGGCGAGGGGGCGTTCGTGCGGGGACGACGCAGCGCGCTCGGCCGGATCGAACTGGAACAGGAGAACCGGGACGAACCCGGCAGCGCCTGGCAACCGGTGGACGTGCTGCTACGTCCTGACGACGTGGTGCACGATCCGGCCGGCAGCCTGCGCGCACAGGTCGTGAAGAAGGCGTTTCGCGGTGCGCAGATCCTCTACACGCTGCGCCTGCCCGGGGGCGAGCAGGTGCTCTCCCTGATTCCCAGCCACCACGACTACGCCGTCGGGACGTCCATCGGCATCCGGCTGGAGGTCGATCACCTCGTCGCCTTCGCCGCGGATCGCTAGCGCCCCGCTCCGCCGCCGCTGGGCAGCATCCGCTGGAATACGCCGTCGCGATCGACCAGCAGATGCTTCACCGCCGCGGCAACGTGAAGGATCACGAGCACGCCCAGCAGCCACGAGAGCAGTTCGTGCACCGTTTGCAGGTTGTCGCGCATCGCCTGATCCTCGGCGAAGAACGGACCGATCTGCATGCCGAAGTACTTGACGCCGTACTTCGTGAAGTTCGAGGCGAGGAAGCCCACCGCGGGCATTGCGACCAGACAGGCATAGAGCAGGAAGTGGTTGATCCGGGCCAGCGAGACCTCCCACGCCGGCATGGATGCAGGAAGCGGTGGCGGCGTGTGCGTCGCCCGCCACGCCAGCCGCACCAGCACGAGCACGCCGATCGTGGTGCCGATCGACTTGTGCAGGTTGAACCAGTAGGCGCGGTCTGGCGTGCCCTTCGGGATGTCGGTCATGTAATAGGCGATCGCGAACATCGCGATCACGCCGATCGCGATCGCCCAATGCAGCAGAATCGCCGTGCCGGTGTAGCGCCCGGCCTCGCGTTGCCTGTCCATCCTGTTCGGTCCCCTCCGGTCTTCGGTCCGCTATCGTACCCGAGCGAGGCTGCCCTCAGAAGGCGTAACCGACCGAAACACCGGCCAGGAAGTTGCGCCCGGCTGCAGGGTAGTAGAAGCGACCGTTGCCGTCGTTGACCGCGACCCCGGCGACGTAGTTCTCGTCGAACAGGTTGTCGATGCGCACGAACTCCGACACGCGCCAGCGTCCCGGACGCTGCTCGAGTCCCGCCCGCAGCCCGAACGTGTAGAACGCGTCCGCCGTCTCCGTGTTCATGTCGTTCACGTACACCTTGCCCTGCGTCCGGAACTCCAGCGCAGTGGTCAGCCCGAGCGGCGCATGCGACCAGGCCAGTTCCGCGTAGGCGCTGTAGGGCGCGACACCGGGGATCTTGTTGCCGTCCTCCACCGTCGCCGTATTCGTCCCGCTGGCCGGAATGCAGGGCACGCCCACGCAGGTCGTGAAGCTGTCCGAGAACTTTGCGGTGAGCCAAGTAAACGCCAGCAGCGTGGAGAAGCCATGCCCGAGGCGCGAATCGACACCCAGTTCGACGCCGGTGCGCTTGGTCCCCTCGGCGTTCTGGAAGCTCTGCCGCCCGTTACGGTTGGACAGCACCACGATCTCGTCCTTCGTGTCGATGTGGAAGAGCGCGACCTGTACGCGCGTGTCGCTGCCCAGGGCCATCTTGGCACCGATCTCGTAGTGCGTGCTGCTGCTCGCGTCGAGATCGAGATTCGGGCCGCTGGCGTCGGGATCGGCCTGGTAGGCGAGTTCGATGAAGGTGGGCGTCTCGAAGCTGCGGCCGACGTTGGCGTACAGGTTGAAGGTAGGCGTGAGCCGGTACAGCAGACCGGCGACCGGCGTGAACGCCGAATAGTCCACGCTGCCGCTGTCGTCCGGGTTCTCCTGTACCACGCCCCCCACCACCGAGCCGATGGTGGCGGTGGACCCGCTGCAGGTGCCCGGCGTGGCGCCCGGCGCGGTGACGAGCGAGGTGGTGCAGATGAAGTTGTCCTGAGAATCGAACTTCACTTTCGTGTAGCGCAGGCCGGCACTGGCGCTCAGCTTCTCGGTGGCCTGCAGTTCGCCCTGCACGTACAAGCCGTAGCTCTTGACGGTGTTCTTCTCGTCGCGCTTCTTCGCGCCCTTGACGCCGAGTTCCGTCGGCGTTGCAACGGTGCCGGTGAAGTTCAGGAAGCCGGTGCGATCCTCGCCGGCATTGTCGTAGTCGGCACCGACCGTCACGTTGAAGCGATCGGCAATGTGCGACCAGCGCGCCCCCAGACCGCTGAAGTCGCGGTCGAGCACGCTCACGCCGCCCGACTGCCGGATGTTGTTCTGCGTCGCGGCAGCGATGGGCAGATACCCGTCGTTGTCGCGGTTGCCGGCGTAGGCGATGACCCGGAACACGTCCTGGGACGTGATGTTCGTCTCGAACACACCGCCCACCTGCATGTTGTCCAGACTGCGGCCGACGTTGAACTGCTCGGAAGTCGGGATCGACTGCGTGGGATCGTCCTTGACCTGCTCGGCGGTCAAACCCAGAGGATCCTCGCTGACCGGCTGATTCAGGTAGTTGACCAGAAAGGTCATGCGCGAGTCCTGCGTCACGTCCAGGCGCAGCTTGGCATTGAACTGGTCCTTCTCGGCGTGGCTGTGGTCGCGATAGCCGTTGGTCGTGAAGCGGCTGAAGCTCGCGATGCCATTCACTGCGCCCGTGTCAGCGCCGAATTTCACGCCGCCCTTCCAGGTGCCGTAGCTGCCCGCCATGCCCTGCACCGTAAGGGTGGGATCCTCGGGGCCGTCCTCGGTGAACACCTGCACCACGCCGC
>CAYLTE010000157.1:0-10378 GCA_964386195.1 uncultured Burkholderiales bacterium
TCCACCCCGAGGATTCCTCGCTCCGCTTCGCTGTGCTCGGAATGACACCGGTGGGTCGTTTGCTCCGCTGCGCAGGGAATGCCACGGTGTTCGCTGAAAACTACGGTGTCATCCCGAGGCGAATGCCGAGGGATCCTCGCCTTGGCGCGTCCACCCCGAGGATTCCTCGCTCCGCTTCGCTGTGCTCGGAATGACACCGGTGGGTCGTTTGCTCCGCTGCGCAGGGAATGCCACGGTGTTCGCTGAAAACTACGGTGTCATCCCGAGGCGAATGCCGAGGGATCCTCGCCTTGGCGCGTCCACCCCGAGGATTCCTCGCTCCGCTTCGCTGTGCTCGGAATGACACCGGTGGGATTTCGCTTCGCTCCGCTCGGAATGACCCGGGAGGTCGGCGTTCCGATCCGCCTGTTATCGCATAGCGGAGCGGGGCTCTTCTCGCCTTCGCCCTACTCGAACATCTCCGGCTGACTCGCCGCCAGCTGCTCGTACACCGGCTGGAAGTGCAACCACCCGATGTACTCGCTTCCCACGTGCTCACGCGAGTATCGCGCGCGATCCAGCGGCACGAGAATCGGCTTCTGCCCCGTCGCGCGCACCATCAGCTCCTGCTTGCAGCAGCGCTCGAGCGCCATGAACCAGAACGCGGCGGCGTCGATGCTGTGACGGCTCACGCTCAGCAGGCCGTGACTCTGGTGGATGACCGCCTTTACGCCACCCAGCGACTTGCACACGTTGAAGCCCGCGTCGCGCTCGACCGCGACCGCACCCGCTTCTTCGAGAATGACGGCGTGATCTTCATAGAACGCGCACGCGTCCTGGCTGATGGGCGCCAGCGGCTGGCCGAGTGAGGCGAACGCCGTGCCATTCACCGTATGAGCGTGGCACAACGCAATGATGTCTGGATGCGCCTCGTGCGCCGCGCCGTGCAGGACGAAGCCGGCCTGGTTGATGGCATAAGCGCCCTCGATGACGTTGCCCTCGTGGTCCGCCAGGATTAGGTTCGACACCTTGACGTGCGCGAACGGCACCGCCATCGGGTTGGTCCAGTACAGCTCGGGACGCTCCGGATCGCGCACCGTCAGGTGCCCGGCGAAGCCGTAGTCGAAGCCCCAGATGGCGAACGCGCGGCAGGCCGCCACCAGGCGCTGCTTGCGGTGCAGGCGCACCTCGGCGTGCGAGTTCGATTCGAATTCCCGCGGGAAGATGCGTCCCGCCTGGGCCGGCTGGTAGACCGACTTGCGGTCGCCGAGATCCAGTGCCATGTCCATTGCTGTCTGCCTCATCTGTTCTGACGGCTGGGGCGATGCAACTGCTTGATGTCGCAGCCCGCGAGCCAGGCGGCCGGTAGAGCCGCCGGATTGGGAATGCCCGGGTGTGGGCGGGAAAGCGGGGGGATGATGCCGGGTGGTGGGGAAGATGGCAACTCGTCGCACGCGCGCTTGACCTCTGCACCCAGCGGTATTACCTTACGACTACCATGCCCAACGTTGCAACGAGCCTCAAACTGCCCGAGGACCTGAAGACTCGTGTCGACGCCGCTGCCGAAGCGGCTGGCAAGACGCCGCATGCCTTCATGGTGGATGCCATCGAGCGGGAAACTTCGCGCGCCGAGTTGTACGAGGCGTTCGTGCAGGAGGCGATCGAAGCCGACGACGATGCCGAGCGTTCCGGGCTCTACTACGCTGCCGAGGATGTCTACCGTTACATGGCCGACCTTGCGCAAGGCAAAGCGGTCAAGCGGCCGAAGCCCAAGACTTGGCGCAAGTAACGTTCACGGTCCAAGCGCTCGAGGATCTCGAGCGCATACGGGAATTTCACGGACCCGAAGCGGCTTATGTCGCCGCTGCCCAGGTCGAGAAAGTGCTCCAGGCCACACAGGTCCTACATGATCATCCCATGATCGGCCGGGTGGTACGCCGTGAAATCCGAGAACTGGTGATTTCCCAGGGCAGGAGCGGTTATCTCGCCCTGTACCGCTTCTATCCGCAACGCGACGTGGTACGCGTGCTGCGCATTCGGCACCAACGGGAATTGGGGTACGGCAGTTAGGGGGCTTCGCAAATCCTCGGTGCGCTGCCTCTTCCAGCGCTGGCATATCATCGCGCAACATGGCCGACGTAACAGCAAGGAGGAGACCCATGGCAGACAAGCACTTCGTCAACTCGCCCGGCCTGAAGCCGCTAGGCATGTACTCCAATGCCGCTTGCGGGCGCGGCACGATGGTATTCATCGCCGGCCAGGTGGCGGTCGATGCCGAAGGCAAGATCGTGGGGCGCGGCGACATCGAGGCGCAGGCGGTGCAGGTGTTCGAGAACCTCAAGCTCGCGCTCGGCGCGGCCGGCGCGACCTTCGAGGACGTGCTCAAGCTCACCATCTTCATCAAGGACCTGACGCCGGCCGCGCGCAAGGCAGTGATGGGTGTGCGCGGCCGCTACATCTCGCACACCAATCCACCCGCCGCCACCATGATTGGTATCGATCAGCTGGTGGAGGAGGACCTGTTGGTGGAGGTCGAGGCGGTGGCGGTAGTGGAGTAAGCGCCCTCGTCGAGGGCGACGCCAAGGCGCGATATGGGACATCTATTTGTCGGCCATATCCATTCGCTGACCGGCTTCGCCCATTGAAGCAGGGCCGCAAGCTCAGTACCTGGATTGCTTTACCTGTGGAGACTTCCCATGGTTGCTGCCTGGAAACGGATCCCCTTTCTGCGGTGGTCGTTCTGGCGCATGGCGATGAATGCCAAGCATCTGATGACCGAGTGGCAGGTCGGGGATGGCCGCGAGGCGCGGCTGGCCGACTACGTGGTAGCGCGGGCGCGGCGTGGCGACGCTGCGGACGCGGTTCGGATCATCGACGAGTACTGCTACAACCAGAGTTTCATGATCAACGTCGGGGACGAGAAAGGCAGGATTCTCGATGCAGCGGTCGTGCGTGCCAACCCGCGACGGGTGCTCGAACTCGGGACCTACTGCGGATACAGCGCATTGCGCATCGCCGTTGCGGCACCGTCTGCCCAGATTTTTTCGATCGAATTCAAGCAGGAGAACGCCGAGATCGCCCGCCGAATCCTCGAGCATGCCGGCGTGAGCGGACGGGTGACCGTTGTCGTCGGCACGTTGGGTGACGGAGGCAAAACAGTGGCCGCCTTGCGCAGCACGCATGGTTTCCTCCCGTGCTCATTGGACTTCGTCTTCATCGACCATGCCAAGGAGGCCTATCTGCCCGATCTGCAGTCGATCATCCAGGCGGACTGGTTGCGTCCTGGTGCGATCGTCGTTGCGGACAACGTGAAGACTCCCGGCGCGCCCGAGTACCAGGCTTACATGGCCGAGAGCGAAGGCTCGCTCTGGCGCACCATCGAGCACCAGACGCACCTCGAGTATCAGTCGGTGATCAAGGATCTGGTGCTCGTCTCGGAGTACTTGGGGCGCGGTGGCGATCTGGCATGAGCATGGAGAAATGACGCCTCGGGGAGGAGGGGGATGGCAACCGTAAGGCAGCGATGCATCAAGATTGACATCTGATGATGTACACTTGTGTGCATACTTCCTGCAGCCTGACGCCATGCGAACGACGATCAACCTAGACGAAACCCTCCTCCTGGAAGCGCAACGGATCACTGGAGTCCAGGAGCGCACGGCATTGATTCACGCCGGCCTCAGAGCGCTGATCGAACGGGAGAGCGCGCGCCGCCTAGCACGTCTCGGTGGCAGCCAGCGCGACGTGCGTCCAATCCCACGGCGCCGTACCAGGGGCTGATGGTTCTGGTCGATACCTCAGTCTGGATCGATCACCTGCGACGAGGTGTTCCGACGCTTGGCAGCCTGCTGGACGAGGGGTTGGTGCTCATGCACCCCTTTGTCCTTGGTGAACTGGCGTGTGGACAATTGAACGACCGCGACGCATTGCTGGCGCTACTGCGGGACCTGCGCGAGGTGGCGGTAGCCACTGACGGCGAAGCCTTGGGGTTCATCGAACGGCATAAGCTGATGGGAAAGGGTCTGGGCTACATCGACGTTCATCTGCTCGCATCGACAGTCTTGGAGGGCGGGGCCAGCCTGTGGACGCGCGATAAGCGGCTGGCGCGAGTCGCGGACGGGATGGGGCTTGGATATTGCGTCTAGGGCTCATCATTAGCCTCTGGGCCTGACGGTACTCCTTACTGAAGTGGTGCTGTGGTCGAAGATGGTGGGTTACGGAATCCCGACGGCGTCCCGGGAGAGCGCCGAGGCCGATGCCGAGCGGATCGTGCAGAAGTTGTCGAAGCCCACTGGGAGGTAGCTGACTGCCGGGAGCCGCAACGAGCGCCACCGTGCACCACCCTCACGCGCTGATCGCGTCGCCGAGCGTGGGCGCGCCGAGGTGGCCCACCTTCACGTAGATCAGCGCGCCCTCGCGCGAGAACGGCGCGTGCCGGCTGAAGCGCGGGTTGCGCAGCCACGTTCCGGCGGGATACGCGCCTTCCTCGTCCTCGAGAGTGCCTTCCAGCACGAGGATTTCCTCGCCGCCGAGGTGCGTGTGCGCGGGAAACTGCGTGCCCGGCGCCCAGCGCACGAGCGCGGTGCTCACGCCCTCGTGCTCGTGCAGCGGCATCACCTCCAGACCGGGCGCGCTGCCGGGCAGCCATGCGGCGCCGCCGGTTTCGATCCGCACCGTGGCAGTGTCGCCGGGCGCGAACTGCCACAGCTTCACGAACAGCAGGCAGCCTTCCTCGGTGCGCGGTGCGTGGCTCGTCCCGGGCGGATTGCGGAAGTACGTGCCGCTCGGGTGGTCGCCGAACTCGTCGGAGAAGGTGCCCTCGAGTACCAGGATCTCCTCGCCGCCGCCATGGGTGTGCGCCGGGAAGGTCGAGCGTGGGGCGTAGCGCACCAGGCTGGTCGCCCGCGCCACCTCTGCGCCGACGCGGTCCAGCATGAGACGCGTCACACCCGGCTGCGGAGACGCGACCCAATCCTCGGCCCGCAGCTGCACGACGATACGCTGCGAGAAATCGGCATTCACGCGCATGGCGCGGGCATCCGGTTGTTGGTGTAGCGGCGGGAGGGCTTCAATGGCGTGCTCCTGCGAGGATGTGCTCATGATAGTCCTGTCGCGACCGACCCCCGCAGCGCGTGAACCTAGCCTCGAGCGCGGCGATGCGTTTGTGCAGCGGGTGCATGGCGACTTCGACCGGAGGCGATCGCCTGGATTGGCCTCTGTCTCGCGCAGCAGCCCCGACACCTCCCGTATAACCCCCATCTTGACGATTCATGCCGTGAATGACTATCATCCACGACATGGAGACCCTTCCCCGCCTGGTGAGCGGCGCCCTCGCGCAGCGGCTGCGCGTCATGCCGGCGGTGGTGGTGACGGGCGCGCGGCAGACTGGCAAGAGCACCCTTGCCGAGCATCTCGTAGAAGGCGCGAGGCGTTTCCACTCGCTCGACGACTTCGACGTGCTCGATGCCGCGCGGCGCGACCCGGAGGCATTGGTGGGAGGCGCCCAACCGGTGACCATCGACGAAGTCCAGCGCGCACCGGGTCTGCTCCCCGTGGTGAAGCGGGCCATCGATCGCAATCGCAAGTCGGGGCGATTTCTGCTGACAGGCTCGGCAAATCTGCTTCTGATGCGGCAGGTGTCGGAATCCCTCGCCGGCCGCGCGAGCTATCTCACGCTTTGGCCGATGACCCGTCGCGAGCAGCGCGGACTGGGGAGCGCCGGCCGCTGGGAGGAAGTGCTCGCGACGCCCGACGCGCAATGGCGTGACCTGCTCGCGGCAGAGGACGACAGTGCCGAGGACTGGCGCGCCCTGGCATATCGGGGCGGGTTCCCGACCCCGGCCCTCGCGCTGTCAACGCCCGGCGATCGCGCCATCTGGTTCGACGGCTATGTGCGGACCTATCTCGAACGCGACCTGCAGGACCTCGCCACGATCAGCGCGCTGCCGGACTTCCGGCGGCTGATGCGCGCGGCCTGCCTGCGTCTGGGTCAGCTCGTCAACCAGACCGAGCTTGGACGTGACGTTGCGCTGGCGCAACCGACGGTGCACCGCTGGCTCAACCTGCTGGAGACCTCGTATCTGCTGGTGCGCCTGCCGGCCTATGCCGTCAACCGCACGAAGCGGCTGATCAAGGCGCCCAAGATCTACTGGGGCGACACCGGCATCGCGCTACACCTGGCGGGAGGCGAGCCGGATGGCGCGCATCTCGAGAACATGGTGCTGCACGACCTGATGGCGTGGCGCGACGCGCGCCTCGCGCGCGCAGAGCTGGGCTACTGGCGCACGAGCATCGGCGAGGAGGTCGATTTCGTTATCGAGGCGGAAGGCAAGCTGCTACCCATCGAAGTGAAGGCAACGGCACGCCCGCGGCTGGCGGACTGCGCGCACCTGCGGACCTTTCGATCCGAGTACGGAAAGAAGGCCCGCGCGGGTCTCTTGATACACACCGGCAGCACGCTGGAATGGCTGGCTCCCGATGTGCTGGCGGTGCCGTGGTGGAGGGTGTTGTGACGATGACGACGGATTCACCCGGGGATGTGAGACCGGCCGGGTATTGATGTCTCCGGTTTGATGCAATAGCATCTGATGCATGCGCACCACACTCGACATCGACGACGACGTCCTTCTCGCAGCCAAGGAACTTGCCCGACGCGAAGGCGCCACTGCCGGCAAGGTACTCTCCGACCTCGCGAGGAAGGCGCTGCTGGCGGTGCCGGGCGAGGGGCTGGCTGCGCGGCAGGCGCCTGCGCGCTATGGCTTCGAGCCGTTCCCGAGCCGCGGTGGCGTAGTGACCAACGAACTGATCGACCGCCTGCGCGCCGACTACGCCGGCTGATGCGTGCGCTGGTAGCGGTCGTAGTGCCGAGCGCGCGGCAGAGGTAGTTGCGCCATGAGAATCGCATTCGAACTGAATGCGGCCCAAACGGAGCGTCTGCGTGCAATCGCATCCGAACTGGACGTGGATGCCGAGCAGCTCGCGCGAGCCGCTGTGGCGGATCTGATCAGCGCCAGCGACGAGGACTTCCAGTCTGCGGCGTTGCGTGTGCTCGAGAAGAACCGCGAACTGTAGCGGCGCCTTGCGACGTGTTTCAATCCGGGCGAAGTTCTCGGACGTGGCCACCGAGCAGTTGCGCTCAGCCGGTTCGCTAGGTTCCTCCCTAAATCGTTTGCTCTATTCCCGCACGGTGCCACATCGACGAAGAATCCGGAAGCTTCTTGTCCGGAGGCTGTATGGGCCGCCTGTCGATGGTCTTTGCGTTGCTGTGCTGGGCTTCCCGGGCGCTTTGCGCCGACGAGTCTGAAAGTCCACCTTCTGCGCGGGGAATAACGAGCATCGTCTTCGAGAACGACTTGTTCGCAAACTTCGACCACCACTACACCAACGGCGTGCGGTTTAGCTATCTCTCGCCACTAGGGGAGGTTCCAAAGGTGGTTGGCACCTCATTGGAGGCGGTTCCTGGCGTAGAGGAAGATACAACCCGTCATGTCGAGTATGCAATCGGGCAAAACATCTACACGCCGAGCGACATCACGCGAGATCCGCCGGACCCGAATGATCGGCCCTACGCCGGCTGGTTGTACGTTTCAATTGGTGCGATTGCAGTGCGCGACGATCAGTATGACCAAGGCTACCTATCGATCGGCGTCGTGGGCCCCGCCGCAAGGGCTGAACAGGTACAGACCTTCGTGCACGAAGTCGTCCACTCGGACCTTCCCAAGGGCTGGAGCAGCCAACTGTCGAACGAACCGGGAGTCGTGCTGGGCTACCAGCGCACCTGGAGAAAGTGTCGAGAGTGCCGCTTAGGTCGCTTTGAGGTGGAAGTTCAGCCGCATCTGGGTGGCGCGCTGGGGAACGTGTACACGTATCTGAACACCGGAGCCACCGTTCGCATTGGCCTTCGAATGCCTGACGACTACGGCGTACCTCGGATAGAACCGAGCCTGCCTGGGTCGGGATACTTCAAGCAGAAAAATGGATCCGGCGCGTACGTGTTCGCAGGCGTGAGTGGTCGTGCGGTAGGTCGGAACATCTTTCTCGACGGGAACACGTTCAGCGATAGCCCGAGCGTCGATAAGCGTGTGTTGGTGGCCGACCTCCAGTTCGGCATCGTGTGGGCCTGGCGACAACTGCGCATTGCGTACACGCACATTCTTCGCTCGCCGGAGTTCGACGGGCAGCCGGAAGGGGACAAGTTCGGGGCGTTGACTCTGTCTTACCAGCATTGATCGAAGAAGGTCCTCCTTCGAAGTGCCTGGTCCTCGTCCTCCATCCGCCGCCGCATTCGCTACACCGATGCCAGAATCGCCTTCACCTCCGCCTCATCTTCACGCCCACCCGCCGCTTCGCCGAGCCAGCCGACGACCTCCGTCGACACTGCGTCATCCCGCGCTAGCCACTCCAGCAGTACGTACCAGGCGAGTTCGCTGTCGCCCAGCACGCGACGCAACGCGGCGATTACTCGATCGATGCTTCGACCATGTGTCGCCCCAGCAAGGCGGTGAACCGCATCTGCGAGTTCGTCTCGTGTGGTGACCAGCCGCAGGACTGTGAGAATCGCCTCGAATTGCGATCCCCGCGGCGCTACTTTGGAAATTTCCGCATCACCGTCTCGCCGCAGGAAGGCGGGCAGTTCCATACGGTCCGCCACGCTGGCAGGCGCCTGGACAGAGCGAGAGACCATCGGCATATCGACGCACGCAAACTCCACACGCTGCATCCTTGCCGTTCCCACCCCATGCACCCCCGCCGCGTGCATCTGCGCGATCTTCTGCAACTCAGGCATCGAACCCGCCTTGTCCGCCCGTTCGTGCACGACGAAGAAGCTCGTTTCCTCCGTCACCAGCTGATACCGCAGCGCGTGCTGTTCGCGATCGGCCACATACGGAAGGCGCGCATAAGCCAGCATCCGCGCCAGCGTGTCCCCCGGTGACATCGCAGCGTCGAGCCCTACCTGCGCCTCCCGCACCGCGCTGTCATCCCCCGCGCGATAGCGCAGCGACAGGGCCCCAGCCGGCCGGTCTGCAAACGCCGCCGCCAGGTACGCCGTATCCCCCGCGAAGATCGCCCCCTGCACCGGCAGCTGCCACTTCGCCTCCGCAGGCCAGCGCAAGGAAACATCATGCACCCGCGGCTGTCTCAACCGACGGAGGGTCCGCAGGATCGCCGCCTCGACGTCCTCGCCTGCACTCACCAGCTCGCAGTTGCCGCCGGTGCGGGTCGCCAGGCCGCGCAGCATGCTCTCGCCCGGCGCGCTGCCGATGCCGATGGAGAAGACGCGCTGGCCGGCCCGGGCTGCCGCGGCGATCGTGCCTTCGATGTCCCAGCTCAGTGCGTCGGTGATCAGCAGCACGTCGGCGCCGGTGGTTTCGCTGGACAGCCCGAAGACCTGCGCGAGCGCGGCCTGGATCTCGGTGCCGCCGAGATCGGCCTGCGTGCCGCGCACCTCCAGTGACAGGGTGCGGATCGTGGCACTGTCCGCGCGCCTCATCCCGGCATAGGCGTGGTGGACCGTCGAGCCGAAGCGGGTGAAGCTCACCCGATCGGCCGGCGTCAGTTCCGAGAGCACGGTGTGCAGTGCGCGGCGCGCGGCCTCGATGCTGTCGCCCGCCATCGAGCCGGAGCAGTCCACGACGATCTTCAGGTCGAGCGGCAGGGGCTGCTCGGCGAACGGGGCGGGCGACCAGCCGACCAGGGCGACGGTGTCAACGCCGTCCTTTCCGAGCGTGCCGAGCGACATCTGCGCGATCCCGTCCAGCACCAGCACGAAGTCGCGATCCAGCCAGGCCTGCGCCGCCAGCGAGACGCGACGCCCGCCGGTGACCGGCGTCACCTGCACCGCGTGCGACGGGCTGGCGAGCTGCGCCTGCGCGAGCGCGCCCATCACCTCGATCGAGATCTCGAACGGATAGCTCACCGTCAGGTCGGTGGTCACCTGCTGGTGCGGCTGCAGGCCGGCCTGACTGCCCTGCAGGCCGTAGCGATCGGCGATGGTGGTCGGCACGTGGACGCGTACCCGGTTCTGCTCGAAGCGCAGGAACTGGCCGGTGCGGAACTCGATGACCGCCCGCTCGCCCGGGCGCAGGTTGCCGAGGTTGAGCGTGTAGAGCCCGTCGCCGGCGCGCTCCAGCATCACGGCCGAGTTGCCTTCCTCGATCGCCTCCTCGTATTCCCGCTGCGCCTGCGCTCGGCCGGTGACTACGCCGACCAGGCGCCGGTCGCCGATCTCGACGCTGAGCCCGAGCAGCACGGCGTCGTGCGCCAGCGGCAGGGTGTAGACCACTTCGATGTCGGCGCCGGTGTCGTTGCGATAGTGCTGGCGCACGGTCAGTTCGAACAGCAGGCCGTCCAGGCGGCCCTGCGCGCGTACCGCCTGCAGGGACATGCCGCGGGCAGCCGC
>CAYLTE010000158.1:0-10374 GCA_964386195.1 uncultured Burkholderiales bacterium
CGAGATGCGAGCCGGGTCGTGCTGTCCCCGATCCAGATAGAAGACGATCTGCTCGCGGAAGACGAGCAGCGCATCGTCTGCCTCGATGCCGAAGCGCCTCATCAGTTGCGCTTCGGACCCCTTGTCCACGTGTCCCCACTCCACGCCGTCCGCCCCTGCCACCTGCGCTGCGCGGCGGGCGAAGTCGTCGGCGCTGTCGGAGAACTCGATGACCAGACAAGCCGCCCCCTCGACTGCGGAGGCGAACTTGTCTTCGGTGAGACGCTGGACGTCCATCTGGCCTGCCCTCCTCCGTGAACGGATGCGACGTGCATCCTGCCGCGCCCCTATACCGTCAGGATCACCGCCCCCGCGGTCTTGCGATCCTCCATGTCCTGCTGCGCCCGGCCGGCGTCCTCGAAGCGGTATTCGTGGACCGTGCCCGGCGTGAGCACGCCCTTCGAAAGCACGTCGAACAGCGAGGCGGTCATCTCGTCGCGACGCGGCCGGTCCTCGAGGTAGTGGAACACCGCCGGACGCGTCACCGAGTTGGACTTCTGGAACAGCAGCGACAATTCGATCGGCGGGACCGGGCCCGAGGCCTGGCCGTAGTTGACCATGTGGCCGAGCCGCGCCAGGCAGGTCATGGAGCCCATGAAGGTGTCCTTGCCCACGGCGTCGTAGGCAATGTCCACACCACGTCCGCCGGTGATCGCCTGCACGCGCTCGACGAAGTTCTCGCTGCGGTACAGGATGACGTGATCGCAGCCGCACTCGCGCGCGATGCGCGCCTTGTCCTCACTGCCCACGGTACCGATGACGGTGGCACCGAGGTGGTGGGTCCACTGCGCGAGCAGGCGCCCCACGCCGCCCGCGGCGGCGTGCACCAGCACGGTCATGCCCGGCTGCACGCGATGCACGTCGTGCACGAGCATGCGGGCGGTCAATCCGCGCAGCAGGGTCGCGGCGGCCGTGCGATCGTCGATGGACTGGGGAAGCTTGATGAGCACGTCGGCATCGATCAGACGTCCTGCCGCATAACTGCCGTAAGCACGCGTGACGTACCCGACGCGATCTCCCACCGCCACGTGCGTCACGCCGGGGCCGACCGCCTCCACCACGCCGACCGCCTCCAGACCCGGGATCCCGGGAAGCTGTAGCGTCTTGTACAGCCCGTTACGCACGTAGATGTCGTGGAAGTTCACGCCCACCGCGGTCTGCCGCAGGCGCGCCTGCCCTGCACCGGGCTCGCCGACGGACACCTCCTCCACCTTCAGCACCTCCGGACCGCCGGGCGCCCGCATCACGATCGCTCTTGCCATCTGCCTCTCCTGGTTTCGAACGAGCGCATTTTCTCACACCGCCGGAGCGTGCCCGCTTCCCCAGCGGGGTTGCTAGAATCGGCAGAAATCCGGGAAAGTATGCCGATGGCGATCGATCCTTCGGACAGCGCGTTCACGCCTGGCGAGAGCGGCTCGAGTGATGCGCCGGCCAGCGTGCGGGGCGTGCGCATCGTCGACCTCCCCAATCTGTTCGATCGCGCAGCCGATCCCATTCTGATCCACGCGCAGTGGCGGGTGGTCTACGCCAACCCTCCCCTGCTGCGCCTGCTTCGCGTCCGCGATCCGGCGCGCTTCGTCGGCGGGCCCTGGCATCCGCCGGTGCCCGAGCCGGAGATTGCTGGATACCGTGATCACGTCGAGCGCGTGTATGCGGGCGAGGCGCGCGCGCCGTTCGAACGCCTGTTCCTTTGCGAGGACGGCTCGGAGGTCTACGTCGAAGTCTCGGCCTCGCCTTTCGTTCTGGAGGGGCATCCCGCGGGGCTGGTCATCGTGCGCGACATCTCGCGGCGGCGGGAGGACGAGGCCACCCTGCGCAACAGCGAGCAGCGCTACCGCGAGCTGTTCAAGAGCAATCCCCTCCCCATGGTCGTGTTCGACGTGGAGACGCTGCACTTCCTGGCGGCAAACCGGGCGGCCTGCGCGAAGTACGGTTATTCGCGGGAGGAGTTCCTGCGCATGACTCTGCTGGACGTCTTCGTCCCCGAGGATGCCGGGAGGCTCCGGGCTGCGCAACGCGAGCGGGCCAGCGAAGTTCTGCGCCATCTGAACGGCTATCGACACCGGCTGCGCGACGGCACCGTGATCGACGTGGAGATGACTTCGCACGTCACGACCATGGAGGGCCGTCCCGCGCGGACCGTGGTCGTCTTCGACGTCACCGAGCGGGTGCGAGCCGAGTGGGAACTGCGCCAGCACCGCGACCGCCTCTCCGAACTGGTGCAGGAGCGCACAAGCCAGCTGCGTGAAGCGCTGAACGCAGCCGAGGCTGCCAACCGCGCAAAGAGCGAGTTCGTCGCCAACATGTCGCACGAGTTCCGTACGCCACTGCACGCGATCGGATCGTTCGCGACCCTGGGGATCAGGCGGGTGGGCGCCGGGGGACCGGTGGAGAAGCTGGGCGACTACTTCCTGCGCATCGAGGAAAGCAGCCGCCGCCTGCTCGGCCTGGTCAACGGCCTGCTCGATATCGCCAAGCTCGAGGCGGGCAAGGTGGAATTGCGCGTGCGCAGCGGCGACCTGGGCAGGCTTCTGCACGAGGTCGCCGCCGGCATGTCGAGCGTGGCCCACGCGCGTGACATCCGTTTGGAGGTGTCGATCGATACGCACGACGCCCGGGCCAGCTTCGACCCCGATCGCATCTTTCAGGAGGTGCAGAACCTCCTGTCGAACGCTTTGAAGTTCTCCCCGTCCGGGAGCGCGATCCGCCTCGCGCTCAACGACGATGCGCTCGCCGACGGTGCACCCGCGCTGCGCATCGACGTGGCCGACGCCGGTCCCGGCATTCCGCCCGGCGAGCTCGATTCGATCTTCCGGAAGTTCGAGCAGAGCAGCGCGACCCGAAGCAGCGCGGGCGGAACCGGCCTCGGCCTCGCCATCAGCCGGGAGATCTGCCTGTTGCACGGCGGAGAGATCAGGGCGACGAACGGCCCGGAGATTGGCGCCGTGTTTTCCGTGCGCCTGCCGCGGGGAAGCTGCACCGAGCAGCCCGCATAGCGCAACAGGCACTGCGCGTGCTGCCCGACGGGCATGACGACGCATCGCGGTCACGCACCGAGGAAGGTACGACACCACCGCGTGCCCGGGCTCGGTAGCATGCGCGGGATTCGCCGATGGGCATGAGAGTGCTGGTCGCTGGCGGGGGCGGCTATATCGGCTCGCACATGGTCCTCACCCTGCTGGAGGCAGGCCACGACGTCGTGACGGTCGACAACCTGATCGGCGGTCATCGCGATGCCGTCCTCGGAGGTGACTTCGTCCAGGCAGATCTGGGCGATGCCGGTACGCTGGATACGCTCCTCGCCTCCCATTGCGTCGACGTCGTCATGCACTTCGCGTCGTTCATCGAGGTAGGTGAGTCGGTCCAGGATCCGGGCAAGTACTACCGCAACAATGTCTGCAGTACCGTCCATCTGCTCGATGCCATGGTGCGCCGGGGCGTGCGCAAGTTCATCTTCTCCTCGACCGCCGCCATCTTTGGCGAACCGGCCTACGTGCCGATCGACGAGCGCCATCCCCTTGCGCCGGTCAGTCCCTACGGCGCTTCGAAGCTCATGGTCGAGCGCATGCTGCGCGACTACGACCGCGCACACGGCCTGCGCTCAGTGTGCCTGCGCTACTTCAACGCGGCAGGCGCCGATCCTCTGGGCCACATCGGCGAGCGACACGAGCCGGAGACGCATCTGATTCCGCTTCTGCTGCAGGCCGCGGCAGGTCGACGCCCCTACGCATCGATCTTCGGGCGGGACTACGACACGCCGGATGGCACGTGCGTGCGCGACTACATCCACGTGCTCGATCTGTGTCAGGCTCACCTGCGCGCAATGGAGTGGCTGCGAGACGGGGGTGCGAGCGCCGCATTCAACCTCGGCAGTGGTGCGGGGTACTCCGTACTGAGCGTGATTCGTGCAGTGGAGCGGGTGACCGGCAAGCCGCTGCCGGTGCGGGACGCGGCCCGCCGCCCCGGTGACCCCGCACAGCTCGTCGCCGATCCCACGCTCGCCCGCCGCGAACTTGCGTGGCGCCCGCAACGCACTATCGAGACGATTGTCCGCGACGCATGGCACTTCGACCGTCTGCACTTCGGCCGTGATTCCGAAATGCGTCCGACTCAAGCGGTGGGTATCCGGAGACGATAAAGGCAATCAGAGCGGGTGGATCGGGGATAGCCCCTTTTCAGCCGCCGCTCGATGATGCCCCTTTCGAATGGCCGATTGCGCCCTCCACCGCCCGCCTTCGTCTCACCCTCTGGCGACCTCAAGGTTCTCGCCAGCCGGCGCAGTTCGCCTGTTTGCCGCAGGCGATGATGTTCACTTCAATGCTCGCTGAACAGGTCGACTATCTCGTCTTCGCCGCGGCCATCGGCCTGACATTCGCGGGCGTGCAGCGCTGGCTGATCTCGCGCCGGCGGCTTCGCCTCCCGCGCAGTCTGCTGCTGGTCTGCCTGGCGCTGCTTGCGGCCGGATGGCTGCCGGTGCAGCGTGCGGGCGAAGCCGAGGCCCGGCGCGTGGAGGCGATGATGCTCGGCTTCGCGCCCACCTACGCCGGAGAACTGGCGCGCATGGGGCATCAGCACCTGCGCGCGCCAGTGCGCGCCGACGACCCCCTCCTGCTGGCGATGATCGACGCCCAGAAGCGCTGGATGCGCGTCAATCCCGCCATCGTCTCGATCTACACCCTTCGCCTGCGCGAGGACGGAGCGATCGCCTTCATCGTGGGCGCGGAGGTCGACTACGACGGCAACGGCGTCTATGGCGGGCCGCGTGAGCAGCGCTCGGTCGTGGGCGAGGTCTACGAGGAGGCCGGCGAGTTCTGGCTGCGCGGCTTCCGCGGAGAGACCGCCTTCGACGACTCGCCCTACACGGATCAGTGGGGAACGTGGGTCTCTGCGGTGGCGCCGATGATGGACAGCCGGGGTCGCATCGAAGCTGTCCTGGGGGTCGACTACGATGCGAACGCGTTCCTGCATGCGGTGAAGGTCGCGCGGGCCATCGTGATCGCCGTGCTGGCGATGCTGCTCCTGTCCATCCTGTCGATCAGTGCGATCGTGCTGCTGCACGGGCAGCACGTGCGCCAGGTCGCTGCGGAAGCGGCCCTGCGCCGGGAGAAGGATGTCGCGCAGGCTGCCAACAAGTCGAAGTCGGATTTCCTGTCCAACATGTCGCACGAGCTGCGCACGCCGCTGCACGCGATCATCGCGTTTTCGCGGCTGGGTCGCGAGAAGACCGCCGCGACCGCTCCCGAGGACAAGCTGCACCGCTACTTCGCCCGCATCCACGAGAGCTCGGAGCGCCTGCTCAGGCTGCTCGACGATCTGCTCGATCTGTCCAAGCTGGAGGCGGGACGGATGACCTATTGCTGGGAACAACTGGAGCTGGACCGGGTCGTGCAGTGCACGCTCGACGAGTACGAGGCCTTCGCCCGCGAGCGAGGCGTGCGCCTGCAGCTCGATACGCAAGCGAAGCCCAGGGTGACAGGCGATGCGCACAGTTTGATGCAGGTGATCGGCAACCTGCTTTCCAATGCAATCAAGTACACCGCGGCGGATTCGACGGTGACCGTCACCATTGCCAGCGCGGCAGGCGCTGCCAGTACGCTCTCTCGCCCTACTTCAGCGGCACTGGTCACGATCCGGGACCGGGGCATCGGCATTGCGGCCGACGAACTGGAGGACGTGTTCGACAAGTTCGTCCAGGGTTCCAAGACCCGCAACGGCGCGGGGGGCACCGGACTGGGGCTGTCGATCGCCCGCGCGATCGTTCTCGACCACGGCGGACGCATCTGGGCCACCAATGCCCCCGGCGGCGGCGCCTGCTTCCACGTCGAACTGCCCATGGCGAAGCCGGCGTCGAGCACCCTGGACGCGGCGCCTGCGAACGTCTAACCCGCCGCGCTAGCCGATCTTCACCAGGGCGCCGCCATCGACCGGCAGCGCCACCCCGGTGACGAAGCCCGCCTCGTCGGAGGCGAGGAACAGCGCCGCGTTCGCCACGTCCCAGGCGGTTCCCATCCGATGGCGCAGCGGCACCTGCGCATCGCGCTCAGCGACGATCTGCTCGCGCGTCTTGCGCCAGTTCTGCACGCGGCCCTCGATCGCCATCGGCGTGTTCATCAATCCAGGCAGGATGACATTGGCGCGCACGCCGTACGGCGCGTTCTCCAGCGCCAGTTGCTGCGTGAACGCGATCATCGCGGCCTTGGTCGCCTTGTAGACCACCAGCGGATAGTGCGCCCAGGCGGCGATCGAGGAGATGTTGACGATGGCGCCGGCGCCCTGATCGCGCATCACCGGCACGACGTGCTTGCATGCCATGATCGTGCCGCGCAGGTTGATGGCACACAAGCGGTCGAAGGTCACTTCGTCGAGATCCGCGAGCGGACGGTCGCCGCCCGCCACGCTCACGCCCACGTTGTTGTGGAGGATGTCGATGCGTCCCCAGCGCTGCATGGCGAAGCGCGCCGCGGCAGCAAGCGAGTCCTCGCGGGTGACGTCGGCCTCCATCGGCACGCACTCGCCGCCCTGCGCAGCGATCATGCTTGCAGTCTCCTCCGCCGAGGCCAGATTGCGGTCGAGCGCGAGCACACGCGCGCCTTCCTGGGCGAAGCGCAGGGCCGTTGCGCGCCCGTTGCCCAGCCCTTCTCCCGGGGTCTGTCCGGCTCCCACCACCATGGCGATCCTGTCCCGCAGCCGCATGTATCCTCCCCGCACGGCCGGCCGCACGTATCGTCCGGCCTTGTGCCGATTGCTGTATCGTGACATCCGCCGTGCGATCCACGGCGGAACTGGGAGATGATTATGGCTTCCCGGAGAATATTCCTGCGCACTGCCACGCTGGCAGTCCTGGGCGCCGCGGCGATCACGCGTGCAGTCCCGGGCTACGCGCAGACCGACAGCAAAGAGGACGCAATGCAGGATGTGAAGGCGCTGATATTCGACGTATTCGGTACGGTGGTGGACTGGCGCAACGGTGTCGCGCACGACTCGCAACGCATCCTTGCGCCGCTGGGATACCAGCTCGACTGGCTCGAGTTCGCCGACGCGTGGCGCGCGGAGTACCAGCCCGGCATGGAAGAAGTGCGCTCGGGACGGATTCCGTTCTCTCGCCTCGACGTCATCCACCGCCGGATGCTCGAACGCATCCGGGCGCGTTTCGGCCTCGAGAAGCTCGATGAAGCGGTGCTTCAGGATCTCAACCTCGCCTGGCATCGCCTCGATGCCTGGCCCGATTCCACGCAAGGGCTGCACCGCCTGCGCAAGCGCTTCCTGCTCGCCCCGTGCTCCAACGGCAACATCGCCCTGATGGTGGATCTCGCGCGGCGTAACGATTTCCCTTGGGACGCCATCCTCGGAGCTGAGATCGCGCGCGACTACAAGCCCAAGCCGGTGGTCTACCTGACCGCGGCCGAGTCGTTCGGCCTGCAGCCCGCCCAGGTGATGATGGTGGCCGCGCACAGCGACGACCTGGCGGCCGCCGGCAGCTGCGGACTGCGCACCGCCCACGTGGCGCGCCCGAACGAGTTCGGTCCGGGCAAGGGCGAGACCGGCCCGAGCGTCCCCGTCGACATCGCCGCGTCCTCCTTCCTGGATCTGGCCGCCAGGCTCGGCGCCTGACGCTGCTGTGCCCGGCTAGGGCTTCGAGGCCGGGCGCTTCTCGGGCGGCTTCGCTCCGCGCAGCACGCTGAGCAGGGAGCGCACCTCCTCGCCCGCTTCGTCGAGCAGCGCCCTGGCCGATTCCTCGTCCAGTCCCTCGACCGGCTCCTCGGAATCGTTGCGTGCGTGCTCCGGAGGCGGTGCCATCCCGTGCTTGGTGGAACAGCGGTCGGCAAGCATGAGGATCTGCGTGAGCGGCTCGGTCACCGGCGCCCCCCGCAGCTCGTGCTCGTCCACCGCCCGCACGATCCGCTCCGACATCTTCAGGTTCTGCAGCAATCCCGCGCCGATGCCCGGATGCCACTCGCGGATCAGCGCGTGGAGCTCGTCGCGGTCGCCTTCCATCATCTCGGGGAACTGGGTCGCGCGGTAGAGCAGGTAGAAGTGGCCCAGGTCGTGCACGAGGCCGGCGAAGAGCGCCTCCTCCGGGTCGACACCGCCACGGCGCCGTGCGAGCACGAACGCCAGCGCACCGACTTCCATGCTGTGCTCCCATACCCGGCGGCACTCGTCGGCAAAGGGTTCCAGCGCCTTGGCCTGGGCGATCTGCGCGATCGCGAGCGACGCGGCAAGGCTGCGCACCGAGTTGTGCCCGATCATGAGCACCGCGCTCTTCAGGTCCGTCACGGACTTACCGGACGGATTGACCGCGACGCTGTTGGCCATGGAGACGACGCGCGCCGACAGGAGAGGCTCTCCGCGCACCGCCTGGGCGACCTCGTTGGAACTGGCCTCGTGACGGCTGACGACCAGCCGCACGCGCAGCGCGGCATCCAGGAAGGTGGGAAATTTCAGTTCCCGGCGCGACAGGTCGAGCGCGATGTCCTGGAAAAAGCGGTAGGCGAGCGACTTGTCGCTGACCTCGACGGCGTCGCTCATGTGGGAATCCGCAGGGCGGCTGGGAGCTGCATCGGTTTCATCTGGCAGTGCTGACGCGGCCCGGTCCCCACCTTGGCGGGTGGTGCGCCCGAACGACCCTTCGGGCGGCCGCGCAATCGCGCGATGCAAAGGCACCTTCCATGCCACCAGCGGGGCAGTAAACCGGCTACTGCCCGGTTGGGCAGTCATGCCGGGGGCAACGCGCCGGTGCCGCCAAAAAAAAACGCCGGGATCGCTCCCGGCGTCTCCCGCTTCCGGCGCGGTGGCGCTCAGCTCACGCGCACCCCGGACCCGGCCCGTCCGCTACGCAGCGCCTCGATGCGCTCGTCCAGCGGCGGGTGGCTCATGAACAGGCGGGCCAGGCCGCTCTTCGTCGCCCCCGAGATACCGAACGCCTTGGTCGCTTCCGGCAGGGTCGTGGGCTCGTAGTTCGCCTTCAGACGCTGCAGGGCGGCAATCATCTTGTCGCGGCTGGCGAGCTGCGCACCGCCGGCATCCGCGCGGAATTCGCGCTGGCGGCTGAACCACATCACGATGATCGAAGCGAGGACACCCAGCACGATCTCGGCGACGATCGAGGTCACGAAGAACCCGATGCCGTGGCCGTTCTCGTTCTTGAGGACCACGCGATCGACGAAATAGCCCACGACGCGCGCGACGAAGATCACGAAGGTGTTGACCACGCCCTGGATCAGGGTGAGGGTCACCATGTCGCCATTGGCGACGTGACTCACCTCGTGCGCGAGCACCGCCTCGGCCTCTTCGCGCGACATGTTGTTGAGCAGGCCGGTGCTGACCGCCACCAGTGCGTTGTTTCGATTCGCACCCGTCGCGAAGGCATTGATCTCCGGCGCATCGTAGATGGCCACTTCCGGCATGCCGATCTTGGCCTGCTGCGCCTGGCGACGCACGGTGTCGACCAGCCACTGCTCGACTGCGTTGGACGGCTGCACGATCACGTGCGCGCCGGTGGAGCGCTTGGCGATCCACTTCGACATCAGCAGCGAGATGAACGAACCGCCGAAGCCGAACAGCGCCGCGAAGCCCAGCAGGGCGCCGAGGTTCAGGCCGTTCTCGGTCAGGTAACGGTTCACCCCGAGCAGGCTGGCGGTGATGCTGAGCACCACGATGACCGCCAGGTTGGTGACCAGGAACAGGAAGACGCGCTTCATAGAACCGTTCGCTCCTTGAGCAAAAATAAGTCAAAACCGCGATTTAGAACCGCAGCATGGTCGCGAGTTCCATGCCTGACCGCCATGCGCGCGGGATTCTACAGGCTCTCCAGTCGAGCCTGAAGCTCCAGCCACTGCTCCTCGAGCTGCGTTAATCTGGCGTTAACCTGCGACTGCTCCAACAACGCGGCCTTGAGCGCTTCACGCTGATCGGCTGCGTAGATATCGGTCTGCGCAAGCCTGCTTTCAAGCGCCGCCTTGCGCGCGCCCAGCTCCTCCAGCTGTTCGTCGAGTGCGCGCAGCGAACGCTCCAGCGGTCGGCGCTGCTCCGCCGCACGATTGCGCGCCTGCGCCTCCTGGCGGCGCTGCTCGCGTCGCGACACCGACGGCGCGCCTGCTTCCTCCTCCTCGCCCGACTCGCGCTCGCGCCGCCGCCGCGCCAGCCAGTCACGGTAGTCGTCGAGATCGCCGTCGTACTCCGCGAGCCGGCCACCGTCGACCAGCATCAGCACGTCGGCGCTGCTCCGAAGCAGATGCCGGTCGTGCGAGACCACCACCATCGCGCCCTCGTAGTCCTGCAGGGCGAGCGTGAGGGCTTCGCGCATGTCCAGGTCCAGGTGGTTGGTCGGCTCGT
>CAYLTE010000159.1:0-10254 GCA_964386195.1 uncultured Burkholderiales bacterium
AAGTAGTTTGCGGGCAAGTTGCGCAACAACCGCCAGTTCCTTTTCATCTCGCACCACCACTTTCCAAAGGCCAGACATTGCTCTGGCCTTTTTCACGCCTGCCCGAAACCCCAGTGTTGGCGCGGGTTTCGCGTTTCGTGCGAAAAGGCAGCCCCCTCCCGGCACCCTCTTTTTCGAGGGTTTTTCGCCCTCTGTGCTCTCCGTTCTCTGTTTCTGCGAAAGCCGGCTTTCGCACGTGGCCTATAAGAATCAATGGGTTGCGCGGGACAGTTTGACCCGACACTTGGCAGGCGGAGGCGACAGATCGGCGGCTGAGCGCATCAGCGCGGTGCAGGCTCGGCTACGAAAGCGCCCGAGTCGAAACCCCGGAAGAACGTGCGTGCCGCGCTTTCGGACTTTGCGCGCAGCCAGTCTCCCCAGGCATCGTCGGGCAGGATCACCACCGAGCGCTTCTCGTCGCCCGGCTTGTGGAATCGCTGCATGAGGGGATGGCCATCGGCGTTGATCGTCAGCATGGTCATCGACCAGTGGGGCTCGCCGGCCTCGTCCTCCTTGCGCTCCCACAGCCCGGCAATCCCCATCGGCTTGCCGTCAGCGCGTCGGATCGCCCAGCGCACCGATTTGCCGGTCTCGTAGCAGGGCTCGAAGAGCACCTCGGCCGGGATGATGCAAAGCTGGCCGCGCTGCCAGGCGTGGCGAAACGAGGGCTTCTCGCCGAGCGTCTCCGAGCGTGCGTTGTACGTCGAGCGGATGATCTTCAGGTCCTGCGCCCAGGCCGGGACGAGCCCGAAGAGGGCGGGCACCCAATGTCGGGGGGCGAAGTTCGTCACGACCGGTACAACCGAGCCAGGATAGGCCTCGCCGTAGCCGAAGTCCGGTGGCGGCAAAGGCAGCGCAGAGAGCGCTTCAAGTGAGGCAGGGCGGTAGTTTGCGCACATGGGGTGACGGTGCGGGTCTCCGGGCGGCCATTATCCCCGATGCGGGGGGCAAGGATGCATCGGCTTGCCACTTGGCGATGGACTGTAAGAAAATACAGTTCCTACGATGATGCCCGATGCCATGTCGAACCCTGCCGCTTTTCCATCACCGGATCTCGCCTTCGCACAGGGCGTCTTCGTGCCCTTGCCTGGGGCACCGCGGCTGGCGCTCCCGATCGATGCGGTCAAGCTCTCTGCGGGCTTTCCGTCGCCTGCGGCCGACTACGAGGAGTCGCGCCTCGACATCAACGAGTACCTGGTGCGCAACCCGGTCAGCACCTTCTTCTTTCCGGTGCAGGGGGACTCGATGGAAGGCGCTGAGATCTTCGATGGGGACATCCTGGTCGTCGACAAGAGCGTGCGCCCCCGGCACGGCCACATCGTCGTCGCCTTCGTCGATGGGCTGCGGCTGGTGAAACGCTTGTATAGCCAGGGTGGGCGAATGGCGCTGGAGGCCGAGAACCCGACGTACCCCGTGCTCGAGGTCACCGCCGAAATGGACTGCGTGATCTGGGGCGTCGTGGTTGGCAAGTTCAAGCGCATGCCGGTCTGAGCGGGGGAG
The DNA here is from genome assembly GCA_964386195.1 of uncultured Burkholderiales bacterium. Classification (GTDB taxonomy): domain Bacteria; phylum Pseudomonadota; class Gammaproteobacteria; order Burkholderiales; family SHXO01; genus SHXO01. Next base: position 1,540 of record CAYLTE010000159.1, read on the forward strand.
GGAGGCGATGCCGATCTTCGCCCTCGTCGACTGCAACAACTTCTACGCCTCGTGCGAGAAGCTGTTCGACCCGACCCTGAAGGACACCCCGGTCGTCGTGCTCTCCAACAACGACGGCTGCGTCGTCGCCCGTTCGGCCGAGGCCAAGGCGCTTGGGATCCCGATGGGCGCCCCCTGGTTCCAGATCCGTGAGGCGGCCGAGCGCCAGGGCGTGGTCGCCTACTCGTCGAACTACGCCCTCTACGCGGATCTCAGTAACCGTGTGGTGGAGGTCCTGTCGGGGTTCTCACCGAACGTTGAGGTCTACAGCATCGACGAGAGTTTCCTGGAACTGAGCGGCTTCGCTGGCGTCCAGCCAGATCTCGGTGCCTACGGTCAGCGCATCCGCCAGCGCGTTGCCGACTGGCTCGGGTTGGCGGTGTGCGTGGGGATCGCGCCCACTAAGACCTTGGCCAAGCTCGCCAACCACTGTGCGAAGAAGCGGCTCGCGGGCAGTGAGGGCGTGTGCGATTTTACGGTCATCTCCGACGATGCTCTGAGCCGCCTCTTCGCCACCATCGACGTTGGAGAGGTGTGGGGCGTCGGGCGCAAGATCGCACAGCGGCTCGACGAGATGGGCATTCGTACCGTCGAGCAGTTACGGAGGACCGATCCCGATCTGATCCGGCGGCGCTTCTCCGTCGTGCTCGAGCGCACGGTGCGAGAACTGCGCGGCCTGTCCTGCCTGGCGCTCGAAGAGGTTGCGCCGGCGAAGCAGCAGATCATGTCCAGCCGCTCCTTCAGCCGTCTGCTCACCGAGCGACGTGAGCTCGAGGAGGCGGTCGCGAGCTACATGGCCACGGCTGCCGAGAAACTGCGGCGGCAGCGTTGTTTGGCCGGCGTCGTGCAGGTCTACATCCGGACCAACATCTTCAAGCCCGATGAACCCCAGTACCAGCAATCGATGGCTCTGCCCCTGCCAGCGCCATCGGACGACACCCGGGTGCTGACTGCCTGGGCGCTCAGGATCCTGCGACGGATTTATCGGGACGGGTACGCCTATCACAAGGCGGGGATCATGCTGCTCGACCTGATTCCGCTGCATCAGCGCCAGGCCTCGCTGTTCGGTGCCGAGGAGGAAGCGGGCGGTCGGCCGCAGGCGCTGATGCAGGTGCTCGACCAGATCAACGCGCGTTACGGGCGCAGGACTTTGCAGTTCGCTGCCGAGGGGATCGCGCGGCCGTGGCAGATGCGTCGGAACAGGTTGTCGCCGAGCTACACGACCAAGTGGGACGAAATTCCGGCGGTATTGGCTCGATAGCAGCGCAAGCTCCCCGCGTTCGGGACTGTGCATTGCCGCGCGAGCCTGCGCCACGTCGTGGTAAGAACAACATGCCCGGATCGGCCTTTGGGCATAAGATATGCGTTTCGAGAATTGAGGAAGTGCGGTGAAACTGAAAATTTACGCCGGCGAGGAAGTGCGTGAGCTGCGCCGCAAGCTCGGGTTGAACCAGTCCGAGTTCTGGGCGCACTTCCAAGTTACCCAGAGCGGCGGGAGTCGTTACGAGTCGGGTCGCGAGATCCCTGACCCCGTCCAAGTGCTGCTGAATATCGCGTTCGGTGCTGATGCGAAGGCTGCAGCGATCTTTGACGAGTTCCGCCAGTTCGGCCATCCGAAGAAGAAGACCAAGGCCGCCGCCGGCGAGGCGAAGTAGTGGCGGGGACCGCAGCACTCGTCGTTGGACTCGTGGTGGCGATCGCCGATGGTGATACGTTGACCGTTCTGAACGAGGACTTCCAGCAGGTCAAGGTTCGGCTGGCGGAGATCGACGCCCCGGAGGCGCGGCAGCCCTTTGGTACTCGTTCCCGGCAGTCACTCGGCGACCTTTGCCACGAGAAGCGCGCCGAGGTGCGGGTCGTCGACGTGGACCGGTACAAGCGCATCGTGGGTCGCGTCACCTGTGCCGGCGTAGATGCGAACGCCGCACAAGTGCGCCGCGGCCTAGCTTGGGTGTACGACCGCTACGCGAAGGACAAGACGCTGTACCGTCTGCAGGACGAGGCCCGGGCGTCGGACAGCCAGCAATTTCGTCAGGGGTTACTCGATGAGGCTTTTGCGCACGGGATTGCGATTGGCCGCAACCAGCATGGAGAGCATGTGGTCGCGATGAAGCCCGAACGGTTTCTCGACTACCTCAATCAATACAAGCCGAGCTATCACCCGAACGGAGAAGCCGGAGGCGACTTGCTCCCGACTGGCCGCTCGATGGGCGATCTTGTTGCGGAAGCCGAGTTGGAAGAGGCCGCGCCAGCAGATGCTGTTGGCGCCGATCTTCCGCCGGCCTTTGACCCGGCAATGATCGAAGATGGGCGTGAGCGTGTGGCGCGCGAAATCGCGATACGGCGCGGACAGGCTGGATTTCGCAATCAGCTTCTGGAGGCTTACGGCTGCTGCGCCATGTCGGGCTGTACGGTGGCGTCGGCGCTAGAAGCCGCGCACATCGTGCCGTATCAGGGGCCGGGGACAAACCATCCATCCAACGGGCTTCTGCTGCGAGCAGATTTGCACACGTTGTTCGATTTAGGGCTACTGTCGGTTGACAGCGAGACCCTACAGGTACTGGTCGCTCCAGACTTGGACGGAACCGAGTACGCAGCACTGCGGGGCCAGCCGCTGCACGTTGACCATGCCAGCGTGTCTCCCAGCAGAGAGGCTCTTCGATTGCATCGAAGCTTTGCGAATTTGTGACCGGGGATGGCCAAATCGCCGAATCCACGCCCTCAAGGCCAAGGCGTTACTATCTGGCTCGGATTGCGGACGCCGGTTCGGTTCCCGTTTCCACCACCATATGCAAGGGCTCGGATTTTCTCCGGGCCCTTTCCTTTTGGTGCGTCCCCCGCGTGGCGCGGGGTTCCGGCGATCCGTGCTGCGGGTGGTCGAGTGCCGAAACGCCTGCAACAGGCCACTTTCTCGGCCAGCGCCGTCTCTTTTCTCCGTTTGTGCTGCGGGTAGGCGCAATGGGCGGTCTCTAAGAATCAAGGACTTACGCGCGGCATTTCGTCGTCAACCAAGGCTACCGGTCAGGCATCGAACCCTGCCAGCACCTCCCGCTGCGCCATCCAGTCACGCGGCAGCGGATTGTGCTGGAACCACAGCAGGCTCATGCACCGGGGCTGCTTTCCGGCCAGGATGGTCTGGATGATGGCGGGCTCCAGCAGCGTCAGTCGGAGCAGTTCGTTGACCGTGGAGTGGTGCAGGCCCTCGCGTTTGGCGATCTCATTGCCGCTGCCGAGCACGCCGTCGTCGAGTAGCTGCTGCCAGTAGAACGCCCGCGTCAGCGCCACCATCAGGGGCGCGTCGTGCTGGGTGTCTGCCGTGCCCGGTGCGGTGACGTCTCCAACTGGGCGCACCACCACCTTGCGGGTGCCACGCTTGCGGATCTTCAACGGGATGAAGGTCGACAGCTTGACCTCCCCGCCATCTCGACGCTCGCGGGCGATCGGGGCACCCGTGGCCGTGATCCTGGGTTTCACAGGGTTTCCTCCAGTTCCTGCAACTCGGCACCGATGGTTCCAGGCGCCAACTCGGCCGCCAATTCCGGCCAGCCCTGATCCCGCCAGAAGACCTCCAGGCCACCGTCGGCGATCACCACCCGCTCGATGAGCAGTTGCGCCAGCCGGCACTGCTCTGCGGGGAACAGCTGCGGCCACATCGTCGCCAGCCGGCGCATGGGCAGCACCACCTCGGCTTCGGACATCTCCGGGTGGGTTTCCCGAATCCGATCCCACACCGACTGCACCACGTGCGGCGCTGACAGTGCGGCAACGATCTGCTCGACGACCAGCGCCTCGATCGGTCCAGCGGGCAAGGAGCCATGTTGGCTGGCCCAAGAGCCAAACCGACGGTGCTTGACCGGGGTGTAGTAGCGATAGGTCTTGCCCCGCTTGACCGTGAAACTGGGCACCAGCCGTTCGCCATCGGGCGTGAACAACAGTCCGCGCAGCAGCACCGGCTCGCGCATCCGGTCATTGGTCTCACGCCGCCGCTCGACGCCGTCAGTGGCGATCAGCGCATGCACCGCGTCCCACTGTGCCGGGGTGATGATGGCTGGGTGCTGGCCGGTGAAGCTCTGCCCCTTGTGGACGATCTCCCCGAGGTACACCCGGTTGTGGAGCATCTTGTAGATGGTCTGCTTGGTGAAGGACTTGCCACGCTTGGTCGCCACGCCTTCCGTGACGTAGGCCTTGACCATCAGCGTGGCCGAACGCATCGCGACGAAGTCGGCGAAGATGCGGCGCACCAAGGCCGCCTCGGTCTCGTTCACCACCAGCATCCGGTCGCGGACGTCGTAACCGAGTGGCAGCGGTCCGCCCATCCACATCCCCTTGGCCTTGCTCGCCGCGATCTTGTCCCGGATGCGCTCGCTGGTGACCTCGCGCTCGAACTGCGCGAAGGAGAGCAGGACGTTCAACATCAGCCGGCCCATCGAGGTCGCCGAGTTGATCTGCTGCGTGACGGCGCTGAAGCTGACGCGGTGGCGATCGAAGACATCGACCATCTGCGCGAAATCGGCCAGCGAGCGACTGAGGCGGTCGATCTTGTAGACGACGATGATGTCGATCTTGCCTGCTTGGATATCGGCCATCAGGCGACGCAGGGCGGGGCGCTCCATGTTGCCGCCGGAGTAGCCGCCGTCGTCGTAGTCGTCGGCAACGGCAATCCAGCCCTCATGACCCTGGCTTTTGATGAAGGCGTGGCCAGCTTCCTTCTGCGCATCGATGGAGTTGAAGGACTGGTCCAGTCGTTCGTCGCTGGAAACGCGGCAATACACCGCGCAGCGTCTCGGTGGAACCTGCAGGGGCGCATTCATTGCTCACTCCCCTTGCAGTCGCGCAGGCCGAAGAACTTCGGCCCATTCCAACGCGTGCCCGTGATGTGGCGTGCCGCCGCCGACAGGCTCTTGAAGAAGTGACCATCGAGGGCGTAGAGCCCCTCCGGGGTGACCGTCACGCGATACTCGCGCTCCTCCCATTCGCGGATCAGCGTCGTGCCGGGCATCAGCAGCGTCTGTGTGCCGCGCCCGACGTGGGTCTTGATCTTGGAGTGTTTGGCGCCGGCCTCGACCAGCATCTTGCGCACGTTGGTCGGCAGCGCCCCGTAGGCCTGTTCCTGGATGCGGTACGCCAGGCGCGACTCGACGTAGTTGCGATTGTGGTGGCTGGGCCGCCGCGGGAAGTGCTGGTCCCACAGTGCCCAGAGCTCCGTCATCCGCATGGAGGGCAGGGCTGCCAACTGCGCCGCGATGGTGTGTTGCGGATCCGTCATGATCTCAGTCCTCCCACACGGCGGTGCCGCCCAGCGTGATCCACAGGCGCTCCTCGTTGGCGGTTGCCATCTCGCGCGTGGCCACACCGCTGGCGCAGTGCGTGCCGGATTTGCCGGTGAACCAGTACGTGCGCCCGTCGTGCACCACGCGGTAGGGGCCGATGTGATCGAAGTCGGCTTGGATGGTCATCACGCCGCGGGGACGGTGGTTGGTGTCGGTGACCTGTACGCGCAGGGTTTGGTGGGTGCTCATTGCTTTCTCCGAGAGGGGTTTGCGGACCTCCATGAACGCGCTGTGCCGAGCAGAAGCCAAGTCAAACCAGGCTCTGCCCGGCGGGCTCGGAACGCCGTCAGTTGTGGATCGTGACCACGGTCGCCGCAGCGAAAGGGATCTCCTGCGGGCGCTTGCTCGGGGGATTCGGATCGGGTGCGTAGATCGGGCGCTCGTCACTCGCAGCGCCGGGGTGATAGACGTACAGCACTCCGGGTGAAATGCCGTATTCCTTCAGGCGCTGCGAGATCTGCCGTGCTAGCGCATCGTCCAGTCCGTGGTACTGCCGGTTCAGCTCGGCCAGATCCGAGAACGCGAGCCCCTCGATCAGGTTGGGCAGCAGATCCCCCTGGTTGGGCTTGCCGATCAGGGTCATGTCGTAACCCGTGTTGCGGTCACCCTGAATGCTGTAATGGGCCAGACGCAGGGCGCCTTTCAGCGTCGACTCGACGGTCCTCATCTCCTGCCAGGCCTGAACGAAGGCACGTGCCGCCGTCAGCATCCGTTCTGCGCTGGGCTGGAATACGCGCTTCATCTCCTCGTGGATGAAGACCTCATCGACGTCGCGGGCCATCTCGGCAGCAAGGTCGACGATGTACTCCTCCAGGGCCTTCACGCGTGCCGGCGCCTCCAGTACGAGTTGGGCGGCGGCCCGGCGCTCGGCCTGCTCAGCAGCGATCTTCTCTGCATGCTCTTGGTCGAACTGCGCCAAGGCCTCACGGTCCCCCATGGCTTCGAGCACCTCGCGGCGTACCGACCAGATCAGCTCCGGTTCGGGCTTGGGGTCCCAACCATTAACGACGCGACGGGCGGCAATCAGCGCGTTGATCGCGGTTTGGTACTGCTGGTTGCGCGCTTGCAGTTGCTGCAGCATGGCCGTCAGCGCATCCAGATCTCGAATGTCGTCGGCGGGACTGGCCGGCACCGCTGGCACGGTTGGCACGGTCGGCGCGGGCGGTTCGGTGACCGGCGCGGCGGGCTTGGCCGACTTCTTGGAGGCGGTTTTGAGTTGAGAAATCAGGTTCATGATGGCTCCAGGGGGGTGAGGGTTCAGGCTTGCAAGTCAGCGGGGTAGCGCGGGTCGCCGGGGCGAACGGTCGTGCTGACCCAGATCTGCGGCCCGAGCTGCTTCCTGATCGCGACGGGGGCGCCGGGACGTGGATTGAGCGCGCGGATGACGTGCCAACCGTCCGACGCCGCTGATGGGGCGACGGCGGCGGCAGCCGGTTGCGGCGTCTCGGCCGCAGGCTGGGGGTTCAGCCCGAGGGCCTTGCTCCAGACGGGATGGAGGTTGTGATTACTCACGCGGGTCTCCGTAGCGAATGCCGCGCTCTGCGCCGCGCGGCGTGGCGTTGGGGGTCAAGTCGGAAACGGACCGGGCAGGCGTGCCGGCGCACGCATCGCCCATGCGCTGTGCGTTCGGACGCGCAGCCCCCTCGGTCGTTGGGGCCGATGAATGGAGCGGGAGGTTTGGTGGCGTAGGGGGGGTTATTCCCCCTTCCTCTCTATGTTTGGCAACTGCGAAATCGCTCGCGTCAGGCGTGGCAAACCCACCTTCTTCACCAAACCCCCCTACGGTCGGCTTCACCTGCCACTTCGAGACGCCGTGTGCGCGCCCACCCCGCTCGATGCGAAGCCCCTCGCAGATCCGCCCGGCCATGCGCTCGATCCAGCGCCCCAAGCGTCGCGAGTTGATGCGCCCGTGTTCGCCGGCGATCTCCATCAGCACGTCCTGCAGCCGGCCGCGGTCGCTGTCTGCGGGGATGCGGCCGCTGACCACCGGGTCGGTCGCGAGCGTGATCGCCTCCGCCACCGACTTCGGCTTGTCGCCGAAGAGCGCGTGCCAGCAGCTCAGCAAGCTGCCGAGCTTGCGCGTTTCTGGATCCTCCTCGTAGGAGGAGTCGATGGCGTCGCACGGATCGGCAACATCGAGCAGTCCTTGCTGGCCTACCCAGAGCACCGTCTGGCGAACCCGATCCGACCAGTCCTCGAAGCTGGCAGTGCGGTCGGGCGTGATCGGTGTGCCCGTGCTGAGATAGCCGCACACGAGGACCAGCGCGTGACGCACGAGCGTCTGGCGGTGCTCGCGCACATAGCGCTCGGGGTCGAGGGCAAAGGCGCGGCGGTAGGGCTTGTCGCTGTGCGGATCGATGCGACAGGCGAGCAGGCGGCGATTGAGGTCGCCGACCAGCGCAACGTTGTTGCCGGTGGCCAGAAACAGCCCGGTTGCCGGCACCGAGATTGTCACCGAGGCCCCCAACACGCGGTCGCCGTATTCGCGTGCGGTCAGGTAGGCGCACAGCGCGGCGCTATCGAGCTGGCCGGCGATGTTGTCGAAGATGAGTGCCGGTTTGCCTTCGCGTAGCGCGGCCAACAGCCGCTTGCGCAGTTCTTCTTCCTCCAAGGTGGGGGGCATCAGCGAGGCCGGATCCGCGCCGGCCAGAATCGACAGGCAGGTCGCCAGCAGCGACTTGCCGCTGCCCGCGCTCGGTGCAGTAAAGAGAAAACCCGGCGCGGTCGGCAGCACCGCACGCAGCGTTGCAGTGAGCAGGGCTGCGAGCATCACCCCGCGATCGATCGGCCCGACGAACGGAAAGTCCTTGAACGGAAACCAGAGCGCGTCGATGGCCGCGCGCAGTTGCTCGACGCTCGGGTGCAAGGGGATCGCGGGCTGCTCGGGCTCGTTCAGGATCAGCAGCAACCCGGTTTGTGGGTCATGACCGTCGCGATCGAGCACGCGGGCATCGAGGGTCAGGACCGGCGCGGTCAGCACCGCCCGCAGCTTGGGGAGCCCGTAGCTGCCGCGCATCGCCAGCACGCGCTTGGCCAGATCGAGCGGGCAGTCGACGGCGTACCAGTTGCGGGCTCGCTGGCTCAGCCGCTCGAAGTTGATCAGCGCGCTCAGATGCACGGTCAGCCATTCCGCGGTGACCGGATAGACCGCGCCGCGCGGACTCACATGCACGAGCTCGCCGCCACGATCGAACACAGTACCGTCGAGCCGCATCAGGTCGAGCACGCTGCGCACCAACCGGTGCAACTCGCCGCCGACCAGGCGCAGGGTGCGCGCAGGACGGTGTAGGGTGTAGCGCGTGCCGCCGTGTGCGTGACTATAGATATAGGGGCGACCGGCATTGCG
>CAYLTE010000160.1:0-10226 GCA_964386195.1 uncultured Burkholderiales bacterium
CGGCGGTGGAGTGCGTCGCCCACCCGCTCCCGCGGGACGGGGATGCTTCTGCAGCGCCACGCGCCCGCGGGTCGAATGCGAAGGATCAGGAAGCGGGCCGACACGAAGGTACTGCCGTGCAGGGTGCCCTCAAAGGCGGTGCCGTCCGCTTGCCGGACGATCGCCATGGGAGGTTGCGCCTCCGCTGCCGTCAGCCGGATCTCCAGGGTCGCGAGCGCTGCACTCAGGTGCCGCCCCAGACTCAGCCCGATCGACAGGGTCAGCACCACGCTTGCGGGCAGCCAGGGCACGACGCTCCAGACCGGCACGAGTGCCGCCCCGTGCAGGACGGCGGACAACCATGCCAGGCGTGGCGATGGGTACAGTACGACCTCGAGCGCATGCCGGTTCACGCGCCGACCTTCCGGCACGCCGGTGCGATGCGCTTCAATATAATCGGCGTTGACATGCGCTCTCCGCCTGAAGGTTGATGTTCCATCCCATGACCCCTGCCCTCGACCCCGCCCATCCACTCGCCGACCGTCTCGCCGCACTCGGCTTGCACGGCACTGCGGCACAGGCCGACGCGGCTGCGCAGCGCCGTGCCCTTGCGCAAGGTCCGACCCTGCACGTACTGGTCGGCGAGTCGCTGGTGGAGGTACGCGGACCCGATGCGGCCGCGTTCCTGCAGGGACAGTTCAGCAACGACATCGGCCTGCTCGGGCCGGACGACGCACAGTGGACCAGCTACTCTACTCCGCAGGGCCGCGTGCTATCAATTCCGTTGGCATGGAAGGAGTCGGACCGCATCTTCCTCGCCATGCCGGCGGACGTCGCCGAGGCGGTGATCGCGCGATTGCGCCGCTATGTTCTGCGCGCGCGCGTGGAATTGAATGACGTGAGCGGGGAGCAGATCATGCTGGCCGTAGGCGGCAGTCGGGCGGACACCGCGCTCGCCGAGGTGACCGGCGCAACGCCTGAGGCCGATCTCGGACGCAAGCGCGGCCGCCACGGGGAGACCGTCATCCGACTTCGCCCGCAGGCGTTTCTTCTGACGGTGCATGGCGCGCAGGCCCCGGCACTCTGGGACGCGCTCGCGCGCGTCTGCACACCGGCCTCCGAGCGCGCCTGGCACTGGCACCTGATTCAGGCACGGATTCCACGGCTGGGCCGTACGCTGCAGGACCAGTTCGTTCCGCAGATGCTCGGCCTCGAACATCTCGGCGCGATCAGCTTCGACAAGGGTTGCTACCCCGGCCAGGAGATCGTCGCCCGCGCGCAGTACCGCGGGCAGGTCAAGCGGCGCCTGGTCGCACTGCACGCCGACGACGGCCCCCTCCTCGCAGGGCAGGACATCCTGCGCGCTGACCGGAGCGGTGCGGGCACGGTGGTCGACGCCGCACCCGCGCCGGGCGGCGGCTGGGATGTGCTCGCGGTGATGCAGGTCGACGCCCTCGACGATCGGGGGCTGCATGTGCCCGGCGCAACCGCCATGCTGGCACCGAAACTGTAGCCGCATGCACAGCATCTACGTCTACTACCGCGTGCAACCGGAACTCGCCGGCGAGGCGCGCCACGCCATCGAGAACATGCTCGCGGCAGTCCGCGCCGAGACCGGCGTCGTCGGCCGCCTGCTGTGCAAGCGTGACCAGCCGACACTGTGGATGGAGGTCTACGACCCGGTGCCGGACACGGCGACATTCGAACGCGCGCTCGCGCAGGCGGTGTCCCGGGCGGGCGCGACACGTTTCCTGGTCCCCGGACAGATGCGGACGCTCGAGTGCTTCCTGGGCTGAGCACATGTGCCTGATCGTGATCGCGATCGCCCTGCGCGACGACTACCCGCTGATGATCGCCGCCAATCGCGACGAATACTTCGCGCGTGCCAGCGCACCGGCCGATTACTGGGCGGACCTGCCGCACGTGCTCGGTGGACGCGACGTCGAACAGGGAGGAACCTGGCTGGGCATCGCACGCGGGGGCCGGTTCGCGGCGGTCACCAACTTTCGCGACGGCGGCCGGCGTGCCGGCAACAAGTCGCGCGGCTGGCTGGTACGGGATTTCCTCGCCGGAGAGGCCTCGCCCGAGGCCTACCTTGCAGGCGTGGAAGCAGAGCGCGAACGCTACGACGGTTTCAACCTGATCGTGGGGACCGGCACCCGGCTGCTGCACTACTCGAATCGCAGCCAACGGATCACGCCCCTGACAGCCGGCGTGTACGGACTGTCCAACCACCTGCTCGACACCCCGTGGCCGAAGGTCGAGCGTGCCAAGCTGGCCATGCGGGCGTTGCAGCACGTGCCTACCGATGCGGTGGAAACGGGTCTCACCCGCCTGCTGGCAGACGACGCCCGCGCCGCGGACGAGGACCTGCCCAGCACCGGCGTGCCGCTCGAGTGGGAGCGCGTGCTGTCGAGTGCGTTCATTCGCACGGATGGGTACGGCACGCGCGCGTCCACGCTCGTCCTGCGCGCGGGCGATGGAACGACCATCCTGCGCGAAGCGGGATTCGGCCCGGAGGGTCAGGCGCTGGGAACGCAACGCTTCGTACTGCAGGCGTAGCGGCTACAGGGCACGACGCATGAGGCAGTGCAGGATGCCTGCTTCCATGAACGGATCGCCGGTCCGCTCGAACCCCTGCCGGTTGTAGAACAACTCCGCGTGCGTCTGGGCATGCAGCAGCAGTTCCCGCATGCCGCGATGGCGCGCCTGCCCGATCAGCCACGTCAGCATCGCAGCGCCGATGCCCTGTCCGCGGTGGGCGGCAAGCACCGCCATGCGGCCGACGTGCCCGTCTGCGAGCAGCCTTCCCGTGCCGATCGGGTTGCCTGCTTCATCCTCTGCGAGCACGTGAACGCTGCCGGCGTCGAACTCGTCCCACTCGAGCTCTTCCGGTACTCCCTGCTCCTCCACGAACACTTCCATGCGCACCGCCCGCAGCGCGTCGCGGTCGCGCGTCCAATCGGCGTGGCGCAGTCTGTAGGCGGGCATGGGCCGATTATAATCGGCCATCCTCCCTGCTCCGGTCCCGACATGCGTTCGCGCTGGAACGACGCCGACGCGGCGCACCTCGCCGCGCAGTCCTCGAACTCCCCGCTCGCGACCCGCGCGTACACCTCGCGGCTGCTCGGGGCGGAGAAGAGCCTGGTCCTGCATGGGGGCGGCAACACGTCCATAAAGCTCGGCGACATCCTGTTCGTCAAGGGCAGTGGCCGCGATCTCGCGCAGGTGCGCGACGAGGATTTCGCGGCGGTCGATCTGCATGCGGTGCGTGCGCTCGGCCAGGCCAGGCAACTGGACAACGACGCATTGCGCGCGGCGCTGGCCGGCAGTGCGGTTCGTCCGGGGCCCGGCGCGTCGATCGAGACGCTCATGCACGCGCTGCTGCCGTGGCCGTTCGTCGAGCACACGCATGCCGATGCCGTGCTGGCCGTCGTCGATACGCGGGGCGGCGAGCGCATCGCACGGGAAGTGTTCGGCGGCCTCGCGCCGCTGGTGCCGTTCCATCCCTCCGGATTTGCGCTGGCCAAGGCATGCGACGAGGCCTATCGCCGGCACGCCACGTCGGGCACCATCGGGCTCGTGCTGCTCCATCACGGCGTGGTCGCCTTCGGACGCGACGCGCGCGAGAGCTACGAGAACATGCTCAGACTGGTGACGCGTGCCGAGGACTACCTGCGAGCACGGGGCGCCTGGAATCTTCCCGAAGAGGCATGGCCGTTCTCATGGGATGCGACGACGATTGCCCGGCTGCGTGCGGATCTGTGCCGTGCCGCGGGCCATCCGATGCTGCTCTCGGCGCTGGACGATCCACACTGGCGCGCGTTCGCGCGGCGCCCCGATCTGCCTGCGCTTTGCGAAGCGGGACCGGCGACCCCACAGCACGCCGTCTTCCTGCGCGCTCGTGCGCTGGCCGGCGCCGATGTCGGGTCGTTCGTTCGTGACTACGCGCAAGCGGTGCACGCGACCGACCCGGACATCGCGCGCAACGTACCGGGGTTCGATCCCGCACCACGGCTGCTTGTTGACGCCGCGCTGGGCGCGTGGGTGGCGGCCGTCGACCCGGCCCATCTGGCGATGGCCCGCGATATCGCGCGGCAGGACATGGAGATCAAGACGCGCGCCGCGGGCCACGATCGCTACGCAGGACTGCCGGTGGCCGAGAACATCCACGCCGAGATCCAGTACGGCGCTGATGAGCGGCAGCTGCGCGTGTCGGGCACCTCGAGGATGCCACTGCTGGGTCAGGTCGCATTGATTCGCGCCGGTCGCGATGGCGATGGCGACGGGCTCGAGCGCATCTGCGCGGAAGCCGGCGCGGCAGTGTCGCGCGCCGATGCTCTCACCCCATTCGAGGCCGTACGGGAGTGCGTGCGCCGCTACGGCGGCGTCGATCTCCTGGTCACGGACACGGCGGACGGCCCGCTGCTCGATGCGGCGGCCGATGTGCTCGCTGCAGCACCCCGGGGCGGCCGGGTCGTGGCGCTGGACCGAGCGGGTTCGGCGCACTCGTTCGTGGAGCAGTGCATGGCACGTGGACTCCGGGTCGAGCGCGCGTTGCAGGTGGCCGCGTGAGCGCCAGCCAGGTCGCCACGCTGCGCTGGGACGGCGAGCGTCTGCAACTGATCGATCAGCGCGTATTGCCGATGGAAACCCGCTACGTGGCATGCGCGAACGCAGACGACGTGCTTGCCGCGATCCGCGACATGGTGGTCCGCGGTGCACCGGCGATCGGGTGCGCTGCCGCGTACGGCGTCGCCCTCGAAGCGCGGCGGTTGGCCGCCTGCCCCGCTGCCGCCTTCGCTACACAGCTGAATGTCGCGATCGATCGTCTCGCCTTAAGCCGGCCGACCGCCGTGAACCTCGCGTGGGCGCTCGCCCGCATGCGCACCGTGCTGCTGACGGTGTCAGGCGTCGATCCGATCCGCGCAGCGGACCGGCTGCTCGATGAGGCGCACGCGATCGCCGACGAGGACGTTTCCGCCAATCGCCGCCTCGGCGAGTATGGCGCGGCGCTCATTCCGGACGGCGCGCGAATCCTGACGCACTGCAATGCCGGCGCACTGGCCACTGTCGCGCACGGTACCGCTCTGGGTGTGATCCGCTCGGCACGGGAAGCAGGCAAACGGGTGCAGGTGTTCGCCGACGAGACCCGGCCGTTCCTGCAGGGCGCACGTCTGACTGCCTGGGAGTTGCAGCAGGACGGTATCGAGGTCACGCTGATCGCGGACGTCGCGGCCGGCCACCTGATCGCGTGCGGCGAGATCGATGCCGTCATCGTCGGGGCCGACCGGATCGTCGCCAACGGCGACACCGCCAACAAGATCGGCACCTACGCGCTCGCGGTGCTGGCCGGGCGGCATGCCATCCCGTTCTATGTCGCCGCCCCGATCTCGACCGTCGATCTCGCGCTGCCCTCGGGGCGGCACATCCCGATCGAGGAGCGCGACGGCAGCGAAGTGACCGGGTTTCGCGAGATGCGATGGGCACCGCCAGGCGTCGCTGTGCGCAATCCCGCCTTCGACGTGACGCCGGCCGAGCTCATCACGGCAATCGTCACCGAGCGCGGCGTGGTGCAGCCGGTGAACGAGCGCGAGCTGAGACGAATCGCCGGCAGCTAGCCAGCGCGGTTAGATGGTGGCGCCGCCGCCCACTTCGATCACGGCGCCGTTGATGTAGCTCGCCTCGTCGGAGGCCAGGAACGCGTAGACATTGGCGATCTCCTCCGGCTTGGCCAGGCGTCCCAGTGGCACGCGGCTCTTCATCGCCTCGATCACCTTGTCGGGGATGCTGTCCAGGATCGTGGTCTCCACGAAGCCCGGGCATACCGCGTTCGCTCGCACGCCCTTGCGCCCGAGTTCCCGCGCCCAGGTCTTGACCATGCCGATCACGCCGAACTTGCTGGCGGCATAGTTGGTCTGGCCGAAATTTCCGTAGAGGCCGACGACCGACGAGGCGTTGAGGATCACGCCCGCGCCCTGCTGCACCATGATGTCGGCAACCGCCTTGGCGCAGTTGTAGGTTCCCTTGAGGTTCACGTCGATCACCTTGTCGAACTGAACCTCGCTCATCTTCAGCAGTTGCGCATCCTGGACGATCCCTGCGTTGTTGACGAGGACGTCCACCCGGCCGTACTTGTGCATCACCGCGTCGACCATGTCGCGGATGGTGGCCGGCTTGGTCACGTCGACCACGAAACCCAGCGCCTCGCCCTTCCCGGCGCCCACCGTGGCAAGCGCCTCGTCGACGCCCGCCTGGTCCATGTCGCACACGATGGCGATCGCGCCCTCCTGGGCAAACTTGATCGCGGTCGCGAGCCCGATGCCGCGTGCCGCCCCGGTGATGATCGATACCTTGCCTGCCAGCCGCATAGTCTTGTCCCTTTCCGAATCAGGGGATCTGAGGGTGGCGGCACTCTAAACCAATCTTCTGCAACGCACAACGAAGCCTGTGCGAGCGTCAGCCGTGCTCGAGCACGTCCACCGGCGTGCCCACGTCGACGCGCTCGAACAGGTCGAGCAGGTCTGGGTTGTGCATCCGCACACAACCGATCGAACCGGGAACGCCCATCGGCGCGCCGTCGGGACAGCCGTGGATGTAGATGAAGCGGCGCATGGTATCCACCTTGCCCAGGCGGTTGAATCCCGGTTCGCAGCCGGACAGCCACAGGATGCGCGTGAGGATCCAGTCGCGTCCCGGATAGCGCGCGCCGAGCTCGGGCGACCAGATCTCGCCGGTGGGTCGCCGTCGAACCAGCACGCTGTTGACCGGCAAGCCTGCGCCGATCTTCGCCCGGATGACATGCCGCCCGCGCGGCGTCTTGAAGCTTCCGAACGCCTCGCCCACCCCCCTGGCCGAGGTCGAGACGGGGTAGCGCTTCACCACGCTTCCATCGTCGGCGAGCAGTTCCAGGCTCTGGCTGGGGATGAGGATGCGGATGGCGCTCACGCCTTCTTCTCCCGCCTTTGCCTGAAGAACTCGCGCAGCAGTTCGCCGCACTCATGGCCGAGCACGCCGCCTTCCGCCCGTGCATGGTGATTGATGCGCTCGAGTGCGAAAAGATCGAGCACCCCACCCGCGGCGCCGGTCTTCGGATCCGGCGCGCCATACACCACCCGCGCGACGCGCGCGTGCAGCATCGCACCCACGCACATCGCGCACGGCTCCAGCGTCACGTACAACGTGCTGCCGGGCAACCGGTAGTTCCCCAGCCGGGCGCAGGCATCGCGCAAGGCCCGAATTTCTGCGTGAGCAGTGGGATCGGCACTGGAGATCGGGGCATTGAACCCCTCCCCGACCACCGATCCATCCACGACCACCACGGCCCCGACCGGCACTTCTCCGCGGTCTCTCGCGCGGCAGGCGAGGTCGAGTGCGCGGCGCATGAACGCTTCGTCGTCTGACGGCGCGTGCTCGACGGCGCTGATTCCCCGGTCGGTGTCGTCTTGGTCCGCATCCATAGGGCGCGGATGTTCGCACACAACGGGCCTGCGGCGCAGCGCACTCGGCCGCCGGGCCGACCGGGACGCGACCCAACTGAATGTCCTGGTGCGTAGGGAATCCCGAGGCTTGACATGTCACCTAACGGTGACTACATTGAGTCACCTTTCGGTGACAAGGAGCGGACATGAATCGACGTGCCTTTATTCGCATGATCGGAGGCGGCATCATCGTCGCGGCCGGCACCGGCACCGCGGGATGTTCGAGCGGTGTTCCGTCGGAGGCCATTGCGCCCTGGCAGGGGCCGTCCGCGGACGCCGACGTGCGGCGCTGGATACTCGGCCATGCCATCCTCGCACCGCACTCGCACAATCTGCAGTCGTGGCTGGTCGACCTCCGGGTCCCTGACGAGATTCTCCTGCGCGTGGATCTCACCCGTCTGCTGCCGCAAACCGATCCGTTCTCGCGGCAGATCATGATGAGCCACGGCACGTTTCTGGAGATGCTCGACCTGGCAGCGCGCGAGCGTGGACTGCGTGCCGACATCATGCTGTTCCCCGACGGCGAGTTCGGTGCCGACGCCCCGGACGAGCGCCCGGTCGCCCGCATCCGGCTCACCCCGGACGAGACCGTTGCCAGCGATCCCCTGTTCACCCAGATCCTCGCCCGGCGCACGAACCGAAGCATCTACTCTCGGGAGCGGCCCGTTCCCGAAGCAGCCTGGCAGGCTATGGCCGCAGCCGCGGGCACCTCGCTCCGCTTCGGCCACCTGCAGGACGATCGGGATTTGCTGAGTCAGCACCGGACAATCGCGCTCGACGCCTGGCGCATCGAACTCACTACCCCTGACGCGATTCTGGAGTCGTACAAGGTGCTTCGCGTCGGCGCCGGGGAGATCGCGCAGCATCGCGACGGCCTGTCCATCACGGACCCAAAGGTCGTGTGGCTGGATCGCCTCGGACTGTTCGACCGCACCACGGCACCGGGACCAGACGACTACGCGGTCACCAGCCAGGTCGAGGACTTCCGAACCAAGCTCGAGTCCACGCCCGCGTTCATGTGGATGATCACCGCAGGCAACGACCGCGTCACCCAGATCGATGCCGGCCGCGCCTATGCGCGCGTGCAGCTGGCCGCGACCGCGCACGGCGTGGCAATGCAGCCGCTTCAGCAGGCATTGCAGGAGTACCCGGAACAGGCGGGACCGTACGCACGGATTCGGGACCTGCTCGGCGCCACCTCCGCCGACCAGACCGTGCAGATGTGGGCCCGGGTCGGCTTCGCTCCCCCGGTGCACCCGGCGCCTCGCCGCGGGGTCGACGCACTCATCGTATGAGCGCCGCAGCCACGAAGCGCACCCGCACGGGCAGCAAGCGTTCCGGCGTTGGGGCGCCAGCACGCGTTCGCGACCGCTCCGCCACACAGGAGCGCATCCTCGAGGCCGTGGGAGAAGTGCTGGCGCGCGACGGGTTCGCGGGCATCGGCGTCAACGCCATCGCCCGCCAGTCGGGCATCGACAAGGTGCTCATCTACCGCTATTTCGGCGGGCTCCCGGAACTGCTGCGCGCATGGGGTTCCAGCGGGCGCTTCTGGCCCAGCGTCGAGGAAATGCTGGGCGAGTCGCCGGAGGACTTCCTTGCTCTGCCCGAGCCGGAACGCTTCGCGCTGTTCTTCGATCGGTTCATCGATGCCCTGCGCGCGCGGCCGCTTACCGTGGAGATCCTTGCCGCCGAGATCGTCGAGCACAACGTCCTCACCGCGATTCTCGAGGCGGAGCGTGAGCAGTGGGGTGCGCAGATCGAAGCGACACTCGGCGGAGAGGCGTTCGCGTCGAATCCTGCGCTGCGGGGCATCACGCTGATCCTGGTGGCCGGCGTGCAGTATCTGATGGTGCGCGCGCGCCGGCTGCGCGTCTTCGGCGGGGTGGACCTGCACAGCGAGGCTGGCTGGAACGAGCTGAAGCGCTCGATACGCGCCATGGCGGCGCCGCTCCTGCTCAGCATACCGCCGGGCCGCGCGACGGAGCGCAGCGGCACGCTGGGTGACGGCTAGAACACGATCACGATCGGGATTGCGCCTCGCGCTCCTGCTGGACCAACAGCCGACGAAGAATCTTCCCCGAGGCCGACTTGGGGATGCTGTCGACGACGCTGATCCGGCGAATCTTCTTGTACGGCGCGACGTGCTCGGCAACGAAATCGAGAATGGCTTGCGTGTCGATGGGCGCCTTCAGCACCACGAAAGCCTTGGGCACCTCTCCCGACTCCTCGTCCGGACTCGGAATCACCGCCGCATCGGCAACCGCAGGGTGGCGCAGCAACACCGCCTCGAGTTCCGCCGGCGCGATCTGATAGGCGTTGTGCTTGATGAGTTCCTTGACGCGATCGACGATGAAGAAATACCCGTCCGCGTCGACGTAGGCGACGTCGCCGGTGTGGAGCCAACCGTCCACCAGCGTCTCGCGGGTCGCATCGGGCCGCTCGAAGTAACCGAGCATGACGTTGGGCCCGCGCATCAGCAGTTGTCCCGTCTGGCCCACGCCGACGTCCTTACCGGTCTCGACGTCGACGATGCGCGCTTCCATGTTCGGCCAGCACCGGCCGACCGAACCGGTCCTGGGTACGGTTTCCTGTGCGGCATGCGAAAGGGAGGCGCCGGCGAACTCGGTCATCCCGAAGCCCTGCATGATGCGACAGCCCAGCCGCTGCGCGCAGGCCTGCTCCACCTCTGCGCCCAGGGGCGCAGCGCCGCTGAAGATCGACCGGATACTCGACAGATCGTGCTGATCGACCGCCGGGTGCTTCGCC
>CAYLTE010000161.1:0-10180 GCA_964386195.1 uncultured Burkholderiales bacterium
CCGGATCGAGGACCTGCGCACCGTGCTGAACGAGGGCGACAAGGTGCAGGCGATGATCATCCACGTCGATCGCAAGAACCGCTCGATCAACCTGTCGGTGAAGGCGAAGGACATGGCCGAGGAAACCGACGCGATGAAGCAGTTGCGTTCCGAGAACGCAGCGGCGAGCGCCGGCGCCACCAACCTCGGTGCGCTGCTGCGCGCCAAGCTCGACAACCGCGACGGCAAGCAGTAGACGGGACTGAAGCCTGGCCCAGGGCACGGGAGACGGGATCGCCATGACCAAATCGGAGCTCATCGCGCGCCTGGCGCAGCGCTATCCGCAGCTGGTGGCGAAGGATGCGGAGTTCGCGGTGAAGATGGTCCTGGACGCCATGTCCCACGCCCTGCTGGCCGGAAACCGCATCGAGATCCGGGGGTTCGGCAGCTTCGGCCTGAACTACCGCCCGCCGCGCATCGGCCGCAATCCCAAGTCGGGTGAGCGCGTCCAGGTACCGGCGAAGTACGTACCGCACTTCAAGGCCGGCAAGGAGCTGCGCGAACGCGTCGATGCCCATCGCGGCGGTCAGCCGCTGGCGTCGCCGGCAGAGCCCGCCGAGTCGGCACGAGGGTTCTGATCCTGCCGGACCTGGCGGTATGCGCGAGTGACGATGCGTGCGGCGCACCGTGCCGCAATCACGCATCGGTTGCATCGGTTTCTTTCGGAGTCCGGCCATGCGCGCCCTCGGGTGGCTTGCAAAAGGCCTCTTGTTCCTGATCCTGTTCGGCTTCGCGCTGAAGAACACCGGCCCGGTCGAACTGCGGTTCTTCCTCGGCCAAGCCTGGCATGCCCCGCTGAGTCTGTTGCTGTTCGTGTTCTTCACCGCGGGCGCCGTGCTGGGCGTCGCCGCCGCGCTGGGCATCGCCTATCGCCAGCGCAGGGAACTCGAGCAACTGCGCGCGCAGTCCCAGTCGTCCTCCCCGGAGCAGCCGGTCGCCGGCGGACCGCGCATCACGTGAGCGACTTCGAGTTCCAGAACTGGTGGCTGCTGGGCTTTCCGCTGTTCTTCGCGCTCGGCTGGCTCGCGGCTCGCATCGACATCAAGCAACTGCTGAGCGAATCGCGCTCTCTTCCCTCGTCCTACTTCCGGGGCCTCAATTTCCTGATCAATCAGCAGCCCGACAAGGCGATCGAGGCCTTCATCGAGGTGGTCAAGGTCGACCCGCAGACAGTCGAGCTGCACTTCGCTCTGGGCAGCCTGTTTCGCCGGCGCGGCGAGGTGGAACGTGCCATCCGCATGCATCAGAATCTGGTCGACCGTACCGACCTGGGCAGCGAACAGCGCCTGAGCGCTCTCTACGAGCTTGCCCAGGACTACCTCAAGGCCGGCCTGCTCGATCGCGCCGAGGAGATGCTGCTCAAGCTGCGTGAAACACCGTACCAGGCGCAAGCTGCGAATTTCCTGCTCGAGATCTACGAGCAGGAGAAGGATTGGCTGAAGGCGATCCAGGTCGCGCGTCAGACCACGGACGCCGCCGGACAGACGCGCACGCGCGAGATCGCGCACTTCTTCTGCGAGCTGGCTCAGTCGGAAATGATGCATGGGCGCCCGGAGCAGGCCCGGACCTATCTGGGCGAGGCGCTGGAGACCAATCGCAAGTGCGTGCGTGCGCAGCTGCTGCTGGGCGATGTGGCGCAGAGCGAGGGCAAGCTGGAAGAGGCGATCGCCGCATGGCAGCGGATCGAGTCGCAGAGCGCTGCCTATCTGCCGCTCGCAGCCGAACGACTGCTCAAGGCGTACGCGAGCCTGGGCCGGGCGGACGACGGTCTGGCGCTGCTGCGCGGCTATCTGTCGCGATATCCGTCGCTCGACCTGCTCAACAGCGTGTTCCAGACGGTACTCGAGCGCGAGGGGCCTGCTGCCGCCAACGAGCTGGTGCGCGCCGAGCTGCGGCGCTCGCCCACGCTGCTCGGGCTCGACCGCATGCTCGAGGCGCAGATGCTCGAAGCGTCGCCCGAGCGCCGGCGCGACCTCGAGCTGATCCGCAGTCTCGTGCACCAGCACACCCGTAACCTTGCAATGTATCGCTGCGACAATTGCGGCTTCAAGGCGCGCCAGTTCTATTGGCACTGCCCGGCTTGCCATGGCTGGGAGACCTATCCGCCCCGGCGCAGCGAGGAACGAGAACTGCCCGCATGACGAGCACCTATTCGCCGCCCGGACCGCGCGTACTGGTCGCGCTCGACTTCCCCTCGTCCGAGGAGGCGCTCGCGCTCGCCGCCCGGCTGTCCCCCGAGCGCTGCCGGCTGAAGGTCGGCAAGGAACTGTTCACGCGGGCAGGCCCCCAGCTGGTGAGGGATCTGAGCACGCGTGGCTTCGACGTCTTTCTCGATCTGAAGTATCACGACATCCCCAACACCGTTGCCCAGGCCTGTGTCGCGGCCGCGGATCTCGGCGTGTGGATGCTCAATGTGCATGCCCTGGGCGGGCGCCGGATGATGGAGGCGGCGCGGGCGGCTGTCGAGCAGTGCGCGCGGCGTCCGCTGCTCATCGCCGTCACCGTGCTGACCAGCCACGCCGCCGAGGAACTGGCCGAGATCGGCCTGCCGGCCGACCCGCAGGCCGTCGCCCTGCGGCTCGCCATGCTCGCCCAGGACGCCGGCATGGACGGCGTCGTATGCTCGGCCCAGGAGGCCTCGGCGATGCGCGGTCGGCTCGGGCCGGAATTCCTCCTGGTCACACCTGGCATACGGTCTGCTGCGGACGCCGGCGATGACCAGCGCCGGATCACCACACCGGGCATGGCGATCGGTGAGGGCGCCAGCTATCTGGTCGTGGGCCGGCCCATCACCCGGGCCGCCGATCCGCTCGCCGCGCTGGAGTCCATCGATCGCGAAGTCGCCGCGGCACTGGCCGCGACAGGAAAGGAGTCTGCATGAAGATCACCATGGTGGGCACGGGGTACGTGGGGCTCGTGACCGGGGCATGCTTTGCCGATACCGGGAACGAGGTGCTGTGCCTGGATCTCGACGAGCGCAAGATCGGCATGCTGCGCGAGGGCCGCATCCCGATCTACGAGCCGGGACTGGAGGACATGGTGCGGCGGAACGTGGCCGCAGGGCGCCTGCGCTTCACGACCAGTGTCGCCGAGAGCGTGGACTTCGGCACCCTGCAGTTCATTGCGGTTGGCACGCCTCCGGACGAAGACGGATCTGCCGATTTGCGTCACGTGCTGGCGGCGGCGCGCAGCATCGGCAGGCACATGAAGGCGTTCCGCGTGATCGTCGACAAGTCCACCGTCCCGGTGGGAACCGCCGACATGGTGCGCGAGGCGATCGCAGAGGAGTTGAAGACCCGCAATGCGGACGTTCCGTATGCCGTGGTGTCCAACCCGGAGTTCCTCAAGGAAGGCGCGGCGATCGAGGACTTCATGAAGCCCGACCGCGTCGTGGTGGGCAGCGACGACGAACGCGCAACGCAGCTCATGCGCGCGATCTACGCGCCCTTCCAGCGCAATCACGAGCGCATGCTGGTGATGGACGTGCGGTCGGCGGAACTGACCAAATACGCCGCCAACGCCATGCTCGCCACCCGGATCTCGTTCATGAACGAGCTGGCCAATCTGGCCGAGCGGCTCGGCGCGGACATCGAGCAGGTGCGACGAGGCATCGGCTCGGACCCGCGCATCGGCTACCACTTCCTCTACGCGGGCACCGGCTACGGCGGTTCGTGCTTTCCCAAGGACGTGAAGGCCCTGCAACGCAGCGGCACGCAGAGCGGCTTCGATCTGCACGTGCTGGAAGCGGTGGAGCGTGTGAACGAGGCACAGAAGAGCCTGCTCGTGCGCAAGATCGTCAGGCGCTTCGGTGAGGACCTTGCCGGCCGCCGCTTCGCGCTCTGGGGACTGGCCTTCAAGCCGAACACCGACGACATGCGAGAGGCGCCCAGCCTCGCGGTGATCGACGGCCTGCTGGCGCGTGGTGCCACGGTCTCCGCCTACGACCCGGTCGCGGTGCACGAGGCGCAGCGTGTCCTGGGCGAACGCGCCGGCCTGGCCTACGCGGAATCGCCGACCGCCGCCGTGGAAGGCGCCGATGCGCTGGTCATCGTCACCGAATGGAAGGAGTTCCGCAGCCCGGATTTCGACGACCTGCGCAAGCGCCTGCGCGAGCCGGTGATCTTCGATGGGCGCAATCTCTACGATCCCGACATGATGCGCGAGAGCGGCATCGACTATTACGGGGTCGGGCGCGGTCTGCGCGCATGAGCGAGCTGCGCACCCGCCTGGCCGGCACGCGCGTGCTGGTGGCGGGCGATGCCATGCTCGACCGTTACTGGTTCGGCGAAGTGAGCCGGATCTCGCCAGAGGCGCCCGTCCCGGTGGTGCGGGTCGCCCGCATGGAGGAGCGGCCCGGCGGTGCCGCCAACGTCGCACGCAATGTTGCCGCCCTCGGTGCGCAGGTGAACCTGCTGTCCGTGGTCGGTCGGGACGAGGCGGCACGCGTCCTCGCCAGATTGCTGCAGGAGGAGAATGTCGCCTGTCAGCTCACCGCGGACGATTCCCTGGACACGACCGTCAAGTTGCGCGTCATCGGCCGGCAGCAGCAGTTGCTGCGCATCGATTTCGAGAACGCGCCGGGGCCCGGTGCGCTGCAGTCCAAGCTTGCCGACTACCAGGACCGTCTGACGGAGTGCGACGTGGTCATCCTTTCCGACTACGCCAAAGGCGCGCTCACGCACGTCCAGCGCATGATCCGCGCGGCGCGTGAAGCCGGCCTCACGGTGCTGGTCGATCCCAAGGGCGACGACTACGAGAAATACCGGGGCGCCAGCGTGCTCACGCCCAATCGCGGCGAGTTCCGGGAGGTCGTGGGCACCTGGAAGGACGAGGCCGACTTCGAGCGGCGCGGGCATACCCTGCGCGAACGCCTCGGTCTGGATGCATTGCTGGTCACGCGCAGCGAGGAGGGCGCTTCGCTGTTCGTGCCGGGCGAGGCGGTGCACGTTTCGGCACAGGCACGCGAGGTCTTCGACGTCAGCGGTGCGGGCGACACCGTCATTGCCACGCTCGCGGCCATGATGGGCGCCGGTGTCGAGGTGCGTGAAGCCGTGCGGTGGGCGAACCGTGCGGCGGGTATCGTCGTGGGCAAACTCGGCGCCGCTGTCGTCACGCCGGACGAACTGATGATCTGACACTACGGCGTCGCCGCGCTCAGGCCGGCGACCAGCGCTCCGGCGATCGCCAGATGCTCGCCAGGAGAAGTTCGCGCTTGAGCACGAATTCCTTGGGCAGCTTGTCGTAGAGCTTCACGAACAACTCCTCGTGAAGCAGCAGTTCGTGCACCCAGGCATCGCGCTCGACCGACATCAGTTCCGCGTAGCGACTGCGCACGGCTGGGTCGAGTCCGGTCCAGTTCAGGTGCGTCTCACTCGGCATCCATCCCAGCGTGCTCTGCACCGCACCGGCGCGGCCTCGACAGCGGTTCACGATCCACTCGAGCACGCGCATGTTCTCCCCGTACCCGGGCCACAGGAACTTGCCGTCGCTGCCTTTGCGGAACCAGTTGACGCAGAAGATGCGCGGCGGATCGCTCACGCATCGGCCGATGTCCAGCCAGTGATCGAAGTAGTCGCCGATGTGGTAGCCGCAGAAGGGCAGCATGGCGAAGGGATCGCGGCGCACTTCCCCGACCTTGCCGGTTGCCGCTGCAGTGGTCTCCGAGCCCATCGTCGCCGCGGCATACACGCCGTCGACCCAGTTGAAGGCTTCGAAGACCAGGGGGATGCTCTGACTGCGCCGGCCGCCGAAGATGAAGGCCGAAATCGGAACGCCCTGCGGCTTCTGCCAGTCGGGATCGATGGAGGGACATTGCGACGCCGGGACGGTGAAGCGCGCATTCGGGTGCGCTGCCTTGCGCCCGCAATCGGGCGTCCAGGGGTTGCCCTGCCAGTCCGTCAGGCGGGCAGGGGGCGTATCGGTCATCTCCTCCCACCACACGTCGCCGTCCTCGATCAACGCCACGTTGGTGAAGATGCAGTTGCGCGAGAGCGTTGCCAGCGCATTGGGGTTGGATTTCTGCGAGGTGCCCGGCGCGACGCCGAAGAAACCGAACTCGGGATTGATCGCGTACAGCCGGCCGTCGGGACCCGGCTTGATCCATGCGATGTCATCGCCGATGGTCGTCACCTTCCAGCCCTCGAACGCCCGCGGGGGGATCAGCATGGCGAAATTGGTCTTGCCGCATGCGCTGGGGAAGGCGGCGGCAACGTAGCTCTTCTCACCCTGTGGCGATTCCACACCGAGGATGAGCATGTGCTCGGCGAGCCATCCCTGTTCACGCGCCATGGCCGAGGCGATGCGAAGCGCGAAGCACTTCTTGCCCAGCAATGCATTGCCGCCGTAGCCGCTGCCGAAGGACCAGATCGACTGCTCCTCCGGGAAGTGAACGATGTACTTGTGATCCTTGTTGCAGGGCCAGGCAACGTCTTCCTGACCGGGATCGAGCGGCATGCCGACCGAATGGAGGCACCGCACGAAGGGCGCGTCCTCGCCCATCGCCTCGAGTGCGGCGCGCCCCATGCGGGTCATGACACGCATGCTCACTGCCACGTAGGCGGAATCCGTGATCTCCACGCCGAGCTGGGCAATGGGCGACCCGATCGGCCCCATCGAGAAGGGTACGACGTACATGGTACGGCCGCGCATGCAGCCGTCGAACAGCGCGTCGAGACGCGCCTTCATCTGCGCCGGGTCCATCCAGTTGTTGGTCGGGCCGGCGTCGGCGCGATGTACGCTGCAAATGAACGTCCGATCCTCGACCCGTGCCACGTCGGAGGGGTCGGAGCGTGCGAGGAAGCTGTCGGGCCGCTTGGCCGGATCGAGGGGGATCAGCGTGCCGACCTGAACGAGTTCCCCGCACAGGCGGCGGTACTCGTCATCGGAGCCGTCGCACCACACGATCCGAGCCGGCTGCGTCTTGCGTGCTACTTCCGCCACCCAGTCCCGCAGTCGGCGATGGCGCAGGGTTGCCGGGGCTGCGCTGGTGTCGCTCGCCCCGGACGTGAAACTGGTGACGTTACCCAACGTCGAGCTCCTCGTTCTCCGTCCTCGGCCGCTCGTGCGGCTCGTGCATGTGAATCGATGGTAGCACGGAGGCATCGCATGAGGGCCCGTGCAGCCAGGCACGTCGGGCACCTGCGACACATCCTTTGCAAATTCCCTGCGCCGAGTCTCGACCGGATCGTCCGGTGTGGGGCATGGTGCCGCTCGTGCCTGCGCTACAATCGCAGGCCCTGTCCGGCGCGGCTGTACGCGCCACCTTTGCGCATACACCGAACTCGTGTTCCCCGTTCTTGCCTTCGACATCGAAACGGTTCCCGACGTGGACGGCCTGCGCCGCCTGTATGGCGTGCCGGACACCATCGCCGACCGTGAAGTCGCGGAAATGGCGTTTCACCGGCGCCGCCAGGCCAGCGGTGGCAGCGACTTCCTGCCGCTGCACCTGCAGCGGGTCGTCGCCGTCGCCTGCGCCCTGCGCGATCGCGACAGCTTCCGGGTGTGGTCGCTGGGCGGATCGCAGACCGACGAGCGTTCGCTGCTCCAGCGCTTCTTCGATGGCATCGAGAAGTACACCCCGCAGCTGGTGTCGTGGAACGGCGGGGGATTCGACCTGCCTGTCCTGCACTATCGCGGCCTCCTGCACGGCGTCCAGGCGCGTCGCTATTGGGACACCGGTGAGGACGATCGCGACTTCAAGTTCAACAACTACCTCGGGCGCTACCACAGTCGGCATCTGGATCTGATGGACGTGCTATCGATGTATCAGGCGCGCGCGACGGCCCCCCTGGATCAGGTCGCCCAGCTGCTTGGCTATCCCGGCAAGCTGGGAATGAGCGGCAGTCAGGTCTGGGACGCCTACCTCAGGGGCGAGATCGACGCGATCCGCAACTATTGCGAGACGGACGTGGTGAACACCTTTCTCGTCTTCCTGCGCTTCCAGCTCATGCGCGGCACGCTGGATGTCCAGAGCCACGCCGACGAAGTGCAGCTCGTCCGCGACACGCTGGCACGCAGCGAGGCCAGCCACTGGGCCGAGTTCCTGGCGCACTGGCAGGTCGCAGGCCCGGATGGTGACGCGCCGTTGCCCCCAGCCTGACCGCCCGCCGCCGCACCACGCTTCGCTCAGCCGCGCCCATCACATGGTTCTCATCGACTCGCTCGACCAGGAAGGCCGCGGCGTCGCCCGCATCGACGGCAAGGTCACGTTCGTTGACGGCGCTCTGCCCGGCGAGACCGTCGAGGTGGACGTCTGGAAACGCAAGCGTTCGTTCGATCTCGCCAACGCCCGGACGGTGGTGAAGGAGAGCAGCCAGCGCATCGTTCCACCGTGCCCGCACTTCGAGCGCTGCGGCGGCTGCAGTCTGCAGCACCTGCACGCCCGCGCTCAGGTCGCCATCAAGCAGCGCGTGCTCGAGGAGGATCTTCGGCGCATCGGTGGCGTACAGGCAGAGACGATCCTGGCTCCGATTCACGGCGAGACGTGGGGGTATCGTTCGCGCGCGCGCCTCTCCGTCAAGCACGTCCCGAAGAAGGGCGGTGCGCTGGTGGGGTTCCACGAGCGTCGGACGCATCTGGTGGTGGACATGGATTCGTGCGAGGTGCTTCCTCGCACTGCGTCGGACCTGATTTCGCCCCTGCGTGCCCTGGTCTCGACGCTGCATCTGGCAGCGCGGCTTCCCCAGATAGAGATTGCGATCGGAGCGGATCACGTGGTGCTGTCGCTGCGCGTCCTGGACGAACCGGATGCGCACGACCTGGCGCGCCTGCGCGAGTTCGAGCAATTGCACGGGGTGGAGATCCACTTGCAGCCGAAGGGACCGGATACCTTGCGGCCTCTCACGCCGGAATCGGTGCGTCCACTGCAGTACCGCCTGGCCGAGTTCGACGTCACGCTGCAGTTCGCGCCCAGCGAGTTCACTCAGATCAATCGCGGCGTCAACGAGCGCCTGGTCAGTCGTGCCGTACGCATGCTCCAGCCGGTGGGAGACGCGCGCATCGCCGATCTGTTCTGCGGGCTGGGCAACTTCACCCTCCCGCTGGCGCGTGCCGGTGCGCGCGTGACGGGTCTGGAAGGTAGCGCAGCGCTCGTCGAGCGGGCCAGGCAGAACGCGCGCAGGAACGGCTTGCACGAGGTTGCCCGCTTCGAAGTGGCCGACCTGTTCCGCGCCGCGCCGCAGGCTCTCGGGCAACTCGGTCCGCTGGACGCCATGCTGCTGGATCCGCCGCGCGACGGTGCCCAATCAGTAGTGGAGAGCCTTGGCGCGGGGGCGCCCCGCCGTATCGTCTACGTTTCCTGCAATCCGGCGACGCTCGCCCGGGATGCGGGGATCCTGGTGCGGGACAAGGGATACCGGCTGACTGCGGCCGGAGTGGCGAACATGTTCCCGCACACCTCGCACGTCGAGTCGATCGCGTGCTTCGAGAGGGCGGCGGCGGTCTGACTGCGCGCCAGGCCGGCCAAACCGCCCAGCCGGGCGGCGAGCCTTACTCGCGCTCGCCCGTAAAGGCCATCAACAGCTGCAGCAGGCTGCTGAACAGGTTGTAGATCGATACATAGAGTGTCAGCGTGGCCGAGACGTAGTTCGTCTCGCCGCCGCGCACGATGGCGCTGAGCTGGTAGAGGATCAGCATCGCGCTGAGCAGCGCAAACACACCGCACAGGACGAGGTGCAGCACCGGACTGGCGAGAAACACGTTCGCCACCACGGCGATCATCGCGACGATGACGCCCACCATCAGGAAATTGCCCATGCCGGTGAAGTCGCGCTTGCCGGTCGTGGCCACCGCTGCGAGGCAAAGAAAGGTCGCCGCCGTCATGCCGGAGGCGAGCATGACCAGTTGCCCGCCGTTGGCGAGCCCGAGCGCTGCGTTGAGCAACGGCCCCAGCAGCAATCCCATGAAGCCGGTGAATCCCAGCAACAATCCCACGCCGAGCGCGCTGTCGCGGTTGCGCTGGATGGCGTAGATCCATCCATAGAACACCACCAGCACACCGATCAGGGAGATCACCGGATTGGTGCGCATGAACGACAGATCGAGATTCATCCCGATCCCGGCACCGATGGCGGTGGGCACCAGCGACAGGGCTAGCAGCCAGTAGGTGTTGCGCAGGACACGGTGCTGTGCCGGGCTGACGGCG
>CAYLTE010000162.1:0-10115 GCA_964386195.1 uncultured Burkholderiales bacterium
TGCGCTCTACGCCGTGCGCGCGGTCTACAACGCCGGCTACAGCGACCCCGCGCTGGTTCCCGCGCAGTACGTGCACGCGATGCTGATGATGCTCGGGCACTGGTACGAGCACCGGGAGGCAGTGTCGGACTTCCAGATCTTCGACGTTCCCAAAGGGGCCGAGTGGCTGCTCGACCCGCACCGACTCATCAACGTGTAGGAGGATGTAGATGTCCACGCTCACCGCAAACCTTCGTGTCTCGCTGGTGGCAAGCCTCGCCTCGGCGCTCGACCTGGGCGCACAGGGGCAGGTGCCGCTCAACTTCGCCAAGGCCGCCGAGTTCGCCAACGGCACCGGCGCCAACCAGGCCAACCAGCTGTTCTTCGACGAGCGCACGATCGCGGCCTCGAGCAGCGAGGAGCTCGATCTGGCCGGCTCGCTCACCAACGCCTTCGGCGAGACGATCACCTTCACCAAGGTCAAGGGCATCGTGATCTTCGCGCTGGCCGCGAACACCAACAACGTGGTGGTGGGTGGTGCGGCCGAGCACGCCTTCGCGGCGATGTTCGACGACGCGGCCGACGAGCTGGTGATCCGCCCCGGCGGTCTTTTCGTGCTGACCGCGCCCAACGTCGACGGCATGGCAGTCGGCGCAGGCGCGAGCGACAAGCTCAAGGTCGCCAACTCGAGCTCGGGAACAGGAGTGACCTACCAGATCGCCATCTGGGGCGTGGCTTCCTAAGCCCATGCGAGCGGGACGCCTGGATCAGTGGGTGAGCATCGAGCAGCGCTCGGGCGGTCGCAACGCCCTGGGCGAGGTCGAGCTCACCGACTGGCTCGTGGTCGTGGCGACCTGGGCCCAGGTGCGCCCGCTCTCCTCGCGCGAGCTACTCGCCGCCGAGTCTCTGCAGAGCGAGATCGCCTACGAGGTGACGATCCGCTACGAGCCGGGGCTCACCGGCGAGATGCGCGTGCGCTGGCACGCCGCCGATGGCGAGCGGCTGCTCGCCGTGAGCGGGCCGCCGCGCCCCGATCCCAAGAGCCGCCAGCTGGTGCTCATGTGCTCGGAGGGGCTGACCGATGGCCGTTGAATCGCAGGTCCTGGGCCTGCAGGAGATCTCGCGCAAGCTGCGCGAGGTGCCCTTGAAGCTCGAACGCAAGGTGCTGCAGCAGGCGCTACGGGCGGGCGCTACGGTCATTCGCAAGGAGGCGCAGCGCCTGGTGCCGGTTCGCACCGGCAACATCAAGCGAAACATCGTGGTGCGCCGCTCGCGCAACACGCGCAACAGCGTCTACGTGGGCGTGCGGCGCCTGTCGAAGAAGCAGATCTCGGCCATGAAGTCGCGCGCCTCGGCCAAGGGCAAGGCGCTGCGCGTGGACCCGCGCGATCCCTACTACTGGTGGTTCATCGAGTTCGGCTTCGTGCACGCGGGCGAGCCCGCCACGGTGGTGCCGGGGTCGCGCTTCATGACGCGCGCTTTCGAGACGCGCAAGCGCGCGGCCGTGGTGGCCATCGAGAAGAAGATGCGCGAAGCATTCGAGCGCGAGATCGGAGACAGGCGATGAGCATCGAGTACAAAGTGTTTGCCTGTCTGTCGGCTGACGAGGCCCTGGGCGCACTGGTGGGGCGCGGGAGCGATGCGCGCATCTTCCCGGCAGTGCTCATCGAGCGCACGCAGCTTCCCGCGATCGTCTACCAGCGCATCAACACCAACCCGCAGAACTACCTGCATGGGGACTCGCGTCTGGAGAACGCCCGCCTCGCCATCAGCGTGTACGCCGACTCCTACGAGCTGGCGCTCACCATCGCAACGCTCGTCAAGCGCGCGCTGTTGGCGAGCACCCGGTTGCAGGCGGTGTGGCTGGACCAGGCCGACCTGTTCGATTTCGAAACGCGCCGCCGAGGGGTGGTGGCGGACTTTTCCATTTGGCACAGTGAGGAGGTTTGAGCATGGATTCCACCGCTTTCAGCGCGCAGGACACCATCATCGAGGTCAAGGACGCCTCGGATGCGTGGCAGGCCATCGACAACGTCAAGACCGTGAGCGTCTCGGGTGCGACCCGCCCGGAGATCGACGTCACGCACCTGCGCTCGGACGCGCGCGAGTACCTGCTGGGCCTGCGCGACGAGGGCTCGATCGATCTCGAGGTCGACATGAAGCGCGCGGGCCTGGGACAGGCGCGCTTGAACACGCTGCTCGATTCGGTCGATGCCGAGGACTTCCGCATCACGCTGCCCGCCGGCGAGGGCACCTTCACCTTCTCCGCGCGCGTGCAGGCCTTCAACTGGAACCTGGGCGTGGACGCGCCCGTGAGCGGCACCTACACCCTGCGCATCACCGGCGCGGGCGTGTGGAGCTGATAGGGGTCTGGGAGCGCACGTAAGCCCCGCGGCGGGGTCGTGGTCCAGGGCTGCTCAGGCGGGCCGCTAGGGCCTCGTCGTCGGGGTGAATGGTTGGAGTAGGGCTAACGCGCTAGCGCCTCACGGCGCGGCTACACGCAAGGAGAATTTTCGGGGGATGGAACACAACGGGCAGGACACGCAGCAAGACGAGGCCGCGGCACGCCGCGCGGCCATGCGCGAGGCGATGAAGCGCCGCCGTCGCGAGCAGGTGGAGGTGCCGGGGGTTGGCACGCTCTACGTGCACGAGCTCACCGCGCGCGAGCACATGAACTGGGTGTACTCGGCGCCCAAGCCGAACGAGCCGGACTATCCGCAGAAGTTCAACCACGCGCTGCTGCGCCTGATGTGCATGGCGGTGCGCGACGAGCAGGGCGAGGCGATCCTGTCGATCGAGGACGCGGCCGAGCTGGGCATGGAGGCGACCAACGCGCTCATGCCCGTGGTGATGGATCTCAACCGCGTGCTCGCACGCGATCTGGACACCGAAAAAAAAGGCTGAGGCGCGAGCCGCAGCGCAAGTTCGCCTTCGACCTGGCCCTTGCGCTGGGCCGCGCCCGCCCCGAGGAGCTGCTCGAGGAGTTGAGCGCGACCGAACTCACGCAGTGGATGGCCTACGCGGCCATCGAGCCCTTCGGGGAGCGGCGCGCAGACCTTCGCATCGCGCAGCTGTGTGCGCTCATCGCCAACGTCAACCGCGATCGCAAGAGGCGCCCGAAGCCGTTCAGCATCGAGGACTTTCTGCTGTTCCGGGAGCCGGTCGAGCGCGAGGTGCGCCACGACGCCAAGGGCCTGAGGGCCGCGCTCTCCGCGCTCAATGCGGGATTCAAGAGGAAGGGGAAGTAGATGGCCATCGGCACACTCACCATCGACCTGATCGCCAACGTCGCGCGCATGCAAGGCGACCTGGGCAAGGCGCAGCAGCAGTTGAGCCGCTTCCAGGGCAATGCCAACAAGATCCTGGCCGGGATCGGCGCGGGCCTGACCTTCGGGGGCATCGTCAGCTTCGTGCGCAACACCGCCAATGCCGCCGACGAGCTCGCCAAGCTCTCGGTGCGCACCGGCATCACGGTCGAGGATCTGTCGGTGCTGCGCTACGCCGGCTCGCTGGCCGATGTGTCGATGGAGGAGCTCGCCATGGGCGTGCGCTACCTCGCTCAGCAGATGGAGCGGGGCAACGACGTCTTTGCCGAGCAGGGCATTGCGGTGCGCGATGCAGCCGGCAACATGCGCAACGCCAACGACGTGCTGGGCGATGTGGCCGACATCTTCGCGCGCATGCCCGACGGGCTGGAGAAGACGGCGCTGGCGATGGAGCTGTTCGGCTCGCGCGCCGGTCCTCAGCTCATCACCATGCTCAACGGCGGGCGCGCAGCGCTCAAGGCCGCCGGCGAGGAGGCGGCGCGCTTCGGCCAGATCGTCACCACCGAGGGGGCGAAGGCAGCCGAGCAGTTCAACGACAACCTGACGCGCATGGAAAGTGCGGTGCGCGGGGCGGCGATCCAGCTCGGCAACGAGCTGCTGCCCTGGCTGGCCTCGGTCACCAACCAGCTCATCGACGGTGCGCGCGAGGCGGGCGGGTTCTGGGAGGCGGTGATGATCCTGGGTACGGTCAACCCGTTCCGCTCCCTGCAGGGCAACATCCGCGCCACGGCCGTGGAGATCGCGGTCCTGCGCGAGCGCATGGAGCGCACGCCCGCTGCCTTCGAAGGCACCCGCAACGAGATCGAGGGTCAGGTGAAGCGGCTCGAGGCGCGGCTTCGCTATCTCAAGCTGCAGGCCTCCAACCAGGCCCTGGAGGGCGTGGGCGATGTGCGCGACCCGCGTGATCTCACCGTGGAGAACGCGCGGCGCCAAGCGCAGATCGAGCAGACGCAGCGCGCGCTGGAAGCGGCACGCAACGCCGCCGGCACCAAGAGCAAGAAGTCCGCCGCCGCCGCCGACCCGGTCAAGCAACGCATGGAGCAGTTGCGCCGCGAGCTCGACGGGCTGCGCGATCTCAGCGCCGAGCAGGCCCTCATCGAGGATCTGGCGGCTGGTCGCCTGGGCAAGGCCACGGCGGCGGAGCGCGAGGCCCTCGAGGTCCTGGCACGGCGCGTGGATGCCGTGCGCAAGGACAAGAGCGCCAGTGCAGAGGCCGCGCGCGCGCAGGAGCAACACCTGGCCAGCGCCAAGCAACAGGCCGAGGCCTTCCGCCAGCTCGCAGATCCCGCCGGCGAGGTTGCGCGCGAGATCGAGGCCCTCGATGCGCTCATGCGCGCGGCGGGCGCGGGCGGGGCGCCGCTGCTCACCGGGGAGATTGCCGAGCAGGCCAGGGCCATGCTCGACCTGCAGGCGATCGATGCGCGCTACTCCGGGCCCGCGGAGGAGTTCTTGCGTCTGGTCGATCCTACGCGCGCGGCCACCCAGCAGATCGAGCGCCTGCAGCGGCTCATGCAGGCGGCTGCCACGGGTGCGGTGCCGCAGTTGACCGAGCAGATCGGGCGGCAAGCGCGCGCGATGCTCGAGCTGCAGGCGGTGGATGCGAAGTACGCCGGCCCGGCTGAGGAGTTCCTGCGCTTGGTCGATCCCGCGCGCGCGGCCACCCAGCAGATTGAGCGCCTGGAGGCGCTGCAGCGTGCGGCCGCCGCCGGTGCGCTGCCCGAGCTCACTGACGCGGTGGGGCAGCAGGCGCGCGCGATGATCGAGTTGCAGCGCATCGACCTGCAGTACTCCGGACCAGCGGAAGCGTTCCTGCGCTCGATCGATCCGGCGCGCGCGCTGTACGCCGAGATCGAGAAGATCGACGCGGCGGTCAAGGGCGGCATCCTCGATCCCAACGCGGGGGCGCGCGCGATCGGGAAGATCCTCGTGCAGATCGAGAGCGCCAGCGTCGACCAGGACGTCGAGCGCCTGCTCGATCGAGCTTATCCCGACCGGCGCCTGTACCTGGAGCTCGAGGTGCTCAACGAGAAGCACAACGCCGGGCAGATCAGCGACGAGGAGTTCCTGCGCATCTACGAGAGCATCAACAAGGAGATCGAGAGCGCGGGCGACAAGGGCAGCGAGGTCGCGCGCGACCTGGGACTCACCTTCGCCTCGGCCGCCGAGGAGGCGCTGGTGTCCTGGCAGGGCGTGGGCAACTTTCTCAAGGGGCTCGAGCAGGATCTGCTTCGCATCGCCACGCGCAAGGTGTTCACCGAGCCGCTGGCAGAGCTTGGCACCGACTTCATCAAGGACGTGTTC
Source organism: uncultured Burkholderiales bacterium (assembly GCA_964386195.1). GTDB lineage: Bacteria > Pseudomonadota > Gammaproteobacteria > Burkholderiales > SHXO01 > SHXO01. Next base: position 5,607 of record CAYLTE010000162.1, read on the forward strand.
GGCAATGGATCCGGCGGGTCGGCTGGAGGGGGCGGGATGTGGGCGTCGATCGGCAGTTGGTTCAGCGAGCTGTTCAGCTTCGGCGGGGGGCTCGCCAGCGGGGGCGATGCCACGGCGGGGGAGGCCTACTGGGTGGGCGAGCACGGGCGCGAGATGGCGCTGTTCGGGCGCAGCGCGCGCGTGGTGAGCAACGAGGAGCTGCGGGGCATGGGCGGCAAGCAAACGATCATCAACGCGCCGGTGACGGTCGTGGCCAAGGACGCGCAGTCCTTCCGCGGCTCCGAGCGCCAGATCTCGACCGATCTGGGCCGCCGGCTGGCGATCTCGGCACGGAGCTAGAGCCTCATGTTCCTCGAATCGCCACGCTTCACCGATCAGGTCGCCTACGGCTACGTGGGCGGGCCGCGCTACTCCACCGACATCGTCATCACCGGCGGGGGGCACGAGTCGCGCAACCAGAACTGGGCGCAGTCGAAGGGCCGCTGGGTGCTCACCGCGCCGCTGGCCGACGAGGACGAGCTGGACGATCTGCAGGCCTTCTTCCACGCGGTGGCGGGCGCGGCCTACGGCTTTCGCTTCAAGGACTGGCTGGACTATCGTGTGAGCACGGCCAACGGGCGCATCGGCTCCTCGGCCTATGGCACGGGCAAGCCCACCGGCCAGCTGCAAAAGCTCTACACCAAGGGCGCACTGAGTCGCTACCGCGACATCACCAAGCCGGTGGCCAGCCCCGTGGTCTATGTCGCCGGGGTCGCGCAGACGCTGCACACGCACTACACGCTCGATGAGACCACGGGCCTTGTCTCGTGGACCCCGTCCGCCTCGCGCGGGATCGCCGCCATCAGCAAGGCCAATCCCGGCGTAGTGCAAACCACCACGCCTCATCCGTGGAGCAATGGCGACGAGGTCTATCTGGCGGGCATCGGCGGCATGACCGAGTTGAATGGCCGGGTGGTCACCATCACCGTGATCGATGAGGACGAGTTCTCGATCGGGATCAACACCTCGGCGTTCACGACCTACACCACCAGCGGCACCGTCGCGAAGTACGTGCAGAGCAATCAGCTGGTCACCTGGGCCGGGGAGTTCGACGTGCCGGCGCGCTTCGAGAGCGACGAGTTCGACGCGGAGATCCGCGACGAGGGCGTGTACTTCGCCTCGGGGCTGCCCATCCGCGAGATCCGGCCATGAGCACCAGGACGGTCCCAAGCGGCCTGCAGGCGCTGCTCGAGGGGCGCGTCTCGACCTTTGCCCAGCTGTGCAAGGTCACGCGCAAGGACGGCACCGTGTTCGCATTCGCTGATCACGACCGCGACATCGTCGTCGATGGCGTCACTTACCTGGCGAGTCCTGGGATGAGCGCCTCGGCGCTCAGCCAGACGGGCGATCTGTCGGTCGACAACCTGGAGGTTCAGGGCGTGCTGGATGCGGCGAGCATCACCGAAGCGGACCTGATCGGCGGGCGCTTCGATGAGGCCAGCGTGGAGTTCTATCTCGTCAACTGGGCCGATCCCTCCGATGGACTGATCCGCCTGCCCGGGGACAAGACCGGCCCGGTGCGCATGAGCGAGCGCGGCCTGTTCGTCGCGGAGATCCTGGGCCTTGCGCAGGCGTTCTCTCAGAACATCGTCGAGGTCACATCGCCCGGTTGCCGCGCGCGCCTGGGCGACACGCGCTGCGGTGTGGACGTCGCGTCGCTCACGGTGACGGGAACCATCACCAACGTCACCGGCCGGCGCATCCTGGGCGACACCTCGCGCGCGGAGGCGACCAACTACTGGCGCGGCGGCAAGATCACCATGACCAGCGGCGAGTGCGACGGGCTGGCGATGGAGGTCAAGAGCTTCGCGGTCGAGACGGGAGTGGGCGTGCTGCGCTTGGCGCTGCCTTTTCCGTTCGACGTTGCGGTCGGCGATACCTACTCCCTTGAGCCTGGGTGCGACTACAGCATCGAGACGTGTAACGACACGTTCGACAACGTCTTCAACTTCCGCGGCGAGCCGCACATCCCCGGCATGCGCAAGGCGCTCGCCTTCAAGGTGCCGCCCGGATGACGCCGCAGGCCATCATCATCGAGGCGCGCTCCTGGGTGGGCGTGCCGTTCCTGCACCAGGGGCGCAGCCGGCGCGGAGTGGACTGTGCCGGCCTGGTGATCGTCGTGGGGCGCGCGATCGGCGGCTTCCCGCCGCAGTGGGACTTTCGCAACTACCAGCGCCAGGAGCACCCGCGTCAGATGCAGCGCCTGATGGACGAGCACCTGCTGCGGCGCACCGATGGCGAGCCCGAGCGCGTGGGCGACATCGTGGTGATCCACCCGAAAGGCTCGACGTCCTGGCACATGGGCATCGTCATCGGGTCGCTGGTCGTGCACGCCTACTCGCTGGAGGGGCGGGTTGTTGAATCGCCGCTCACGAGCGAATGGGTCTACCGGCGCCGTGCGGTCTACTCGTATCCGGGGGTGGGTTAGATGGCACAGCTGGCGCTGGGCGTCGCAGGCGGGATCATCGGCGGATTGATCGGCGGGCCGGTGGGCGCCTCCATCGGGTTCGGGCTGGGCTCTGCGCTGGGCGCATCGTTCACGTCGCTGCCCGACGTGCAGGGGCCGCGCCTGTCGGACCTGAGTGTGCCGCCGTCTCAGTACGGCACCGCGATTCCATGGGTCAAGGGGACCGCGATCGTCACCGGGGCGATCACGCACGCTCGAGACATCGTGCCGGTGGAGTCGACGGAAGACGTCGGCGGCAAGGGAGGACCATCCCAGGAAGTGACGTCTTATTCGTACTTCGGTAACTGGGGCGTGCATCTGTGTCGCGGGCCGATCGACGCGGTGCGTCGCGTCTGGCTGAACGACACGCTCGTCTATGACGCGCGCGACACCAATAGCGGCCCCAGCCGCTCCTCGCACATCACCGGGTTCTCGATCATGAGGATCTACCTGGGCACCGAGGACCAGCTGCCGGACGAGCGCGAGGTCGCCATCTTCGGCGCGAACCGCACGCCCGCCTATCGCGGGATCGCGCGGCTGGTGTTCTATTCGGTGCCGCTGCGCGACTTCGGCAACGCCATGCCGCGCGTGACGGCCGAGGTCGTCGCAGGCGGTGAAATCGAATCCATCGTCGAGACGTTCGAGCACGACAGCGGGCGCACCGGCGATCCGAGCCGCAACGCCTACCCGGGTGTGCTGTATGACCCGCAGACGGGCTATGTGATCGTTGCGGCCTACAACTACGACGACGACCCGCACTATCTGGACCTGACCGCGTTCGATTCAGAAGGCAACGTCGCCTGGGAGACGCGCAACATCAAGGAGTCGGGCTCGGACGTCTACCTGACCATCGGCGCCGGCGGACTGATGTGGATCGCCGACGGCGAGAACCAGGTGCAGTGGCTGAACACGTCGACCGGATTCGACTCGAACATCGCGGCCGGCGCCATGACGTGCACGGGCGTGGCCTACTGCCCTGACTCCGACGAGATCTGGTATGCCACCAGCAGCGGCACGGATGGCATTCGTCGCTACTCGCCGGCAGGCTCCTACCTGGGCTTCATCAACACGGGCGGGCGCATCTACAACGGCATGGTCTGGGTGCCGTCGACCGAGCGCATGTGGGCGTGTCGGTCGACGATGGTGCGGATCTACAGCTCCGACGGCACGCTGACCGACACCATCGGCGTCGCCTTCGGCCCCAGCATCCTGACCGCGGTCTACGACGAGGAAACGGACAGCGTCTGGATCAGCAACGGGGCGACGACGTGGAAGATCGGGGCGTCGAGCTACGCGACGGCATCGGTGTCCACACCCGGGGCGCGCTCGATCGCACTGGACCTCGATAGCGGGCGAGCGCTCTACGTCAACACCTCGCAGGATCTCATCGCCATCGATCTGGCGGACCTGACGCAGACGACGCTTGCGCCAGATGTCGTCAGCAGCGGCTCGGGCCAGTGGCACACCTTTCACCCCGGCGCGCAACAGCTGTGGTTCACGCAAGGGTCGGACTCGTTCGACGCCGGCGAAGTCTCGCGCCTGTTGATTGACCGAGTCGGCGCGGCCGGCGTCACGCTACGGGAGCTGGTCGAGCTCATCGCTGAAGGGGTTGGCATCGAGCCGCCGACCATCGATGCCACGGCGCTCACCGACGAGGTGCGCGGCTGGGTTCTGGCGCGGCGCATGCCGGCGCGCGCGGCTCTGGACCCGCTGCGTGCGGCCTACGCTTTCGACCTTCCCGAGATCGACGGCGCGCTGGTCGCGGTCAAGCGCGGCGGCGCTTCGGTGCGCTCCATCAGCTACGAGGAGCTCGCCGCGCACGAGCTCGAAGCGACGGTCCCGCCGGCGTTCGCCTCCGCGCGCGAGCAGGAGACTGCCTTGCCGGCGAATGTCGAGCTCGCCTATCTGGACGTGGGTGCGGACTACGAACTGTCGGTTCAGCGCGCCAAGCGGCTGAGCACAACCAGCCTGGAGTCGCTGCAGCACGAGCAGGCGGTCATCATGGATTAGTGCGAAGCGCGCGA
>CAYLTE010000163.1:0-10015 GCA_964386195.1 uncultured Burkholderiales bacterium
GGACCCCCTTTCTGCGGGTCATCTCGCGCGCCTTGCGCGCCGCCTCCCTCGCGCGGGCGGCTTCTACGATCTTGCCGACGATGATCTTCGCGTCGTTCGGGTGCTCCATCAGGAAGTTCATCAGCCCTTCGGACACTGCCTCCTCCACCACCGGCCGGACCTCCGATGAAACCAGCTTGTCCTTCGTCTGCGAGGAGAACTTGGGATCGGGAAGCTTTATCGACAGCACGCAGGTAAGCCCCTCACGCATGTCGTCGCCCGTGGTCTCCACCTTTGCCCGCTTGGCAAGGTCGCTCTGGTCGATGTACTGATTGAGGGTCCGAGTCATGGCAGCGCGCAGCGCCGTCAGGTGGCTGCCGCCGTCACGCTGAGGTATGTTGTTGGTGAAGCACAGCACCGATTCCTGGTAGGAATCGTTCCACTGCATTGCGACCTCCACCCCGATTCGGTCGCGCTCCGTATTCACGTGAAACACGTGGGAATGCAGCACCGTCTTGGTACGGTTGACGAAGTCCACGAACGCCTTGATCCCACCCGCGAACTGGAACAGCTCTTCCTTCCCACTGCGCTGATCGATCAGTTCGATACGCACGCCGTTGTTCAGGAAGGAAAGTTCACGCAGTCGCTTGGCCAGGATGTCGTAATGGAACTCGACATTGCCGAAGATCTCGACGCTCGGCATGAAGTGCACTTCGGTCCCGCGGCGATCGGTCGCGCCTCCTTCGCGCAGGGGAGCGATCGTTTCTCCATTGCGGAACTCCATCTGGTGGACGATGCCCTCGCGCCGGATGGTAAGGCGCAACCATTCGGACAAGGCGTTGACCACCGAAATGCCGACGCCGTGCAGTCCTCCCGAAACCTTGTAGGAGTTGCCGTCGAACTTTCCCCCCGCGTGCAACACCGTCATCACGATCTCGGCGGTGGAGCGTCCCAGCTCGTCCTCCGGATGTACCTCGGTGGGTATGCCGCGGCCGTTGTCCACCACGCTGATCGAGTTGTCGGAGTGGATGACCACCCGGATGTCGTCGCAGTAGCCTGCCAATGCCTCGTCGATGGCGTTGTCCACCACCTCGAACACCATGTGGTGCAGGCCGGTTCCGTCGCTGGTGTCGCCGATGTACATCCCGGGGCGCTTGCGTACCGCCTCGAGTCCTTTCAGGACCTTGATGCTGTCGGCGTTGTAATCGGATGCTGGTTGCTGCATGGAGTCTGCCAGTGCGGTTGCTCGGTCGATTATGGGTATGGTCAGATGCGCATCGGCATGACCACGTACTTGAAATTCTCGTCGTCGGGCACCGTGACGAGCATGCTGGAGTTGGCGTCGCCGAGCCAGCAGTCGATGCGATCGGCAGAGACGTTGCTCAGCACGTCGAGCAGATAGCTCACGTTGAAGCCGATATCGATCGGTCCGCCGTTGAAATCGATCTCGAGTTCCTCTTCGGCCTCTTCCTGCTCGGTGTTGCTGCTGATGATCCTGAGGCTGTTCTCGCCCACCAGCCAGCGCACCCCGCGAAACTTCTCGTTGGACAGAATGGCCGCGCGCTGCAGGGCTTGCTGCAGCGTTTGGCGGTCCAGTTCGAAGTGCCGCTTGTAGCCGGCGGGGATCACCTTCTGGAAGTCGGGGAACTTACCGTCCACCACCTTGGAGATCAGCTCGACGCTGCCGATCGTGAACGCCACCTGGTTGTCGCGGATGTCGATCTGGACTGGCGCATCGGTGTCGGACAGCAGCTTCCAGACCTCGAGCGCTGCCTTGCGCGGCAGGATGACTTCGATCTTCTCCTGCTCCTCTTCGAGCGCCATGTTGGCCCATGCCAGGCGATGTCCGTCGGTGGCCACCAGCGTGAGTTCCTTGCCGTCCAGCGAGAGCAGAAGGCCGTTCAGGTAATAGCGGATATCCTGCTGCGCCATCGCGTAGTGGACCAGGCCGAAAAGCCGCTTCAAGGTCTTCTGCGCAACCTCCAGGTGCCGGGTGGCGGTGCCGTCGGCACTGGCGAGCTTCGGAAAGTCCTGCGCCGGGAGCGTCTGCAATGAGAACTTGCTCTTGCCGGCCTTCAGCTGCATCCGCTTTTCCTGGAGGTCGACGCTCAACGCGGATCCTTCTGGAAGCGCCCGCAGGATGTCCTGAAGTTTTCGCGCCGAGACCGTCGTTGCCTCGCGTGTGCCGCCGATGTCGGTCTCGGCGCGACAACACACTTGAATTTCCAGGTCCGTTGCCGTTAGAGCAAGCACGCCGTCCCGAAGCTCCACGAGCACGTTCGACAGAATCGGGAGTGTGTGCCGGCGCTCGACGACGCCACTGACCGCCTGGAGGGGAAGCAGAACGACGTCGCGCTGGATGTTTATTGATGTCATTTCTCTTCCTGATAAGAACAAATAAGCCTTTCGCCTTTCTGTGGATTAGTCCTGCCGCCCCTGGTACACAACGCAGGAAGGCCGTTCCGTTCCTGTGGACGACTTCGAGATTCGCTGTGCGGGAATTGTGGAGAACATCGCGCGTGTACCGCGCGAGCCGGGTTATCCACGTTCTGTCCCGACGTTATCAACTGCGCAGCACCTGAAGCAGGGCATCGAAATCGCGCGCAATATCCGGGGCTTCCTGACGAAGCTCGGCAATCTTCCTGCATGCGTGCAGGACCGTAGTGTGATCCCGGCCGCCGAACGCGTCCCCGATGTCGGGAAGGCTCAGTTGCGTGAGTTCCTTTGCGAGGGCCATGGCCATCTGTCTGGGACGGGCGACGTTGCGGGAGCGTCGCTTCGAATACATCTCCGCCACCTTGATCTTGTAGTAATCGGCGACGGTGCGTTGGATGTTCTCCACCGAGATCTGGCGGAACTGCAGGGCGAGCAGGTCCTTGAGTGCCTCCCTCGCGAGATCGACAGTGAGGCCCTGGCCTACGAAACGCGAATACGCAATGACCCGTTTGAGTGCACCCTCGAGTTCGCGCACGTTCGACTGAACGTGCTTGGCGATGAAGAACGCCACGTCCTGGGGCAAGGCGATTCGCTCTGCCTCGGCTTTCTTGAGCAGGATCGCAACGCGCATCTCGAGTTCGGGGGGCTCGATGGCGACCGTGAGGCCCCAGCCAAAACGTGAGATCAGGCGGTCTTCCATCCCGCTGATCTCTTTCGGATAGGTGTCGCAGGTGATGATGAGCTGCTTGTGCGCCTCGATCAGCGCGTTGAAGGCGTAGAAGAACTCTTCCTGGGTGCGGGTCTTTCCGCTGAAGAACTGGATATCGTCGATCAGCAGAAGGTCCAGCGAGTGGTAGTACTTCTTGAACCCGTCGAAGGCCTTGTGCTGATAGGCGCGCACGACGTCGGAAACGTATTGCTCAGCGTGGATGTATCGGGTTTTGGCGCCCGGCTGGTGCTGCTGGACCAGATTGCCGATCGCCTGGAGCAAGTGCGTCTTGCCCAGGCCGACTCCACCATAGATGAACAGTGGGTTGTACGCTGTCCCGGGGTTCTCCGCCACCTGTATCGCGGCCGCGCGAGCCAGCTGGTTTGCTTTTCCCGTCACCAGGGTATCGAAAGTGAATGCCGGGTTGAGGCGTGACGCTTCGCGGCCGTTCTGCTGCACGGCATCGAGCCCCCGGCCAGGATCGGGCAAGCTCTTCCCCCGCCGCTCGGTATCCAGTTGAGGGGATGCCGGATCCACTGTGCGCGCCTGTCCGAGCTCGAGCATGACCGTACAGTCGCTGCTGTCGCTGTCCCGGGCGAACTTTTCGATGGTCGGGAGGAACCGATCCTTCACCCACTGCAGGACGAATCGATTGGGCGCTTCGACCAGAAGACGGCTGCCGTCGCGCCGCGCACGCAGCGGTTCGATCCAGGTACGAAACTGCTGCGGCGGCAGCACTTCCTGGAAATGGGCTAGGCACTTGGTCCACAAGGCGTCCATGAGTCGAGCGCGGAAACGTGGATGTCGGAGAAACGACGTGAAGAGAGAAAGTCCGTCAGTTTAACAGCCGGTGACAGACTTATCCACAGGCCCTTCGCTAGTAACGCGCAAACTCAGTTGACAACTCGGCGAGGCAGGCAGTGTAATAGCGGGCTTTCTCGAAAGAAATCAGTCAAGAGGTCAAGACATGAAGCGCACTTATCAGCCTTCCAAAGTCCGTCGTGCGCGTACTCACGGATTTCGCGCCCGGATGAAAACGCTTGGCGGGCGTAAGGTATTGAATGCACGGCGCGCCAAGGGTCGCAAGCGGCTTGCTGTGTGAGGTCCGGACCGCTTGCAACGCTTCGGTTCCAGCCCTGATCCTTGCCGTTACCTAGAGGATTCGGATGGAGTAGACGGCTGCACACGCCGTCGCAGTTTCGAGCGGCAATGCGGAGTAAGCGCTATCACGGCAGGTGGTTCAGTGTCTTTGCCGTGCCCAATGACGCATTGCATCACCGCCTCGGCCTGGTCGTCGCAAAGCGCCTGACTCGCACGTCGGTTTCCCGAAACGCAGTCAAGCGCATGGTCCGGGAAGTGTTCAGGACGGGTGCGGAAGCGGGAGAAGGCACCGTGCGCCGTGATGTGGTAGTCCAGTTGCGTACACTGCCGGTCGACCTTCGCGCCGGACGTGAGGAACTGGCTGACCTTCTCGAGAAAGCCGCTGGCCTGACACCGCCCAAGTGAATCGAATTGGCGTTGCCCTGATCCGGATCTACCAGTGGACCTTGAGCCCCTTGATCGGGCCGAGGTGCAGGTTTCATCCTACCTGTTCGGACTACGCGATCGACGCCCTGTCCCGGCATGGTGCGTTGCGCGGCACGTCTCTGGCGCTGCGGCGCCTGTCGAAGTGCCACCCCTGGCACCCGGGTGGCGTCGACCCTGTTCCCTGACACTCCAAACCGACGATGGATAGCTATCGCCTGATCACCGGTGCCGTGTTCGCAATCACCGTCTTCATGCTGTTCGATGCGTGGATGCGGGAGCGCGCCCCTTCAACGCCCGCGCCACAGGCCCAACAGTCCGTGCCGGTTGCGCAGCAGCCGCCGACAGCTTCGGTGCCCGAGGCTGCTGGGACTTCCCGTCCTGCGCTGCCTGTGGAAGCGAAGGCGGAGACCGCGGGTCAGCGCATCGTTGTGCGGACCGACACGCTTGCGGTCGAGATCGACACCAACGGCGGCTACCTGCGTCACGTCGAACTCCTGCAGCACCGTGCACGCGAGCACGCGGATCAGAACTTCGTCCTCCTGGACGCTGCGGGACAGCACACCTACGTGGCGCAAAGCGGTATTGCCACGCCTGGTCTGCCCAATCACAACACGTTGTTCACGGCCGAGAAGACACAGTACGCACTGAGCCCGGCCGAGGACGAGGTGAAGGTGGTGCTCCATGCGGCGGGGGAGGCCGGGACTCTGCAGAAGACCTTCACCTTCAAGCGAGCCAGCTACGTCATCGACGTCGATCTCGCGGTAACGAACACCGGCAGCGCGCCGCTCGAGGCGCATGCGTACTTCCAACTCGTGCGGGACCAGGCACCGCCCGACGGGACGTCGAAGGTCATGCCGACGTACAACGGTGTGGAGATCTATACCGACGAACAGAAGCTCACGAAGGTCACGTTCGAGGACGCTGCGGAGGGCAATGCTAAGTATCCGACCCAGAGCACGAACGGATGGGTGGCAATCGTCCAGCACTATTTCCTTTCGGCCTGGATACCGGCCGGGGGCGTCGAGCGAGAGTTCTTCGTCCGCAAGCTCGAGAACGGCCTGATTGCCGCGGGCGTCATCGTTCCGATGGGCTCGATAGAGCCAGCCGGTACCAAGAGCTACGCCGTTCCTCTTTACGTCGGACCCCAGGAGCAGGATCTTCTGAAGGACCTGGCGCCCGGGCTCGAACTGGCAGTCGACTACGGCTGGTTGCGGGTGGTTGCAGTGCCCTTGTTCTGGGTTCTCAGCAAGATTCACGACTATGTAGGCAACTGGGGCGTGGCGATCATCATCCTTACCGTGCTCATCAAGCTGGCGTTCTATCCGCTGAGCGCTGCCAGTTACAAATCCATGGCGAGGATGAAAGTGGTCGCTCCCAAGCTCCAGAAGCTGAAGGAGCGATACGGTGACGACCGCCAGAAGCTCCATCAGGCGATGATCGAGTTGTACAAGACCGAGAAGATCAATCCGCTCGGGGGCTGCCTGCCCATTCTGGTTCAGATTCCGGTCTTCATCGCTCTTTATTGGGTTCTGCTCCTCAGCGTGGAACTGCGGCACGCCCCGTTTTATTTGTGGATCAAGGACTTATCTACACCAGATCCTTACTACATCCTGCCCGTGCTCATGGGAGCGACGATGTTCATCCAAACCTGGCTGAATCCCACGCCGCCGGATCCCATGCAAGCCCGCCTGATGAAGATCATGCCGGTCGCGTTCAGCATCTTCTTCTTCTTCTTTCCGGCAGGACTGGTGCTCTACTGGCTCGTGAACAACGTGCTGTCCATTGCGCAGCAATGGCATATCACCAGAACCATCGAGCGCGCAAAGACCGCGCATGGAGCAGCGTGACCTCATTGCGGCTGTAGCTACCGGCACGGCTGCCGGCGCCGTCGGCATCGTTCGACTGTCGGGGGCCGGGTTGCCCAGGTTGTTCGCACCCCTGCTCGGTCGGCCGCGACTGCAACCGCGGGTCGCGACACTGTGCAGTTTTCTTGATGCAAGCGGCGAGATGCTCGATCAGGGCCTCGCGCTGTATTTTCCGGGTCCGTCGTCTTATACCGGCCAGGACGTGCTCGAGCTGCAGGGGCACGGAGGGCAGGCGGTCCTGGAGGCGTTGTTGGAGCGATGCCTGGAACTTGGAGCACGCCCCGCGAACCCTGGCGAGTTCACCTATCGAGCCTTTCTTAACGGGCGCATGGACCTCGCGCAGGCGGAGGCAGTTGCCGACCTCATCGACGCCAAATCGAAAGCGGCCGCACGTTCTGCCGTGCTGGCGCTCTCGGGTACCTTCTCGACCGAGGTGCACGCGATTATGGCCGGCGTCAGTCATCTCCGGGTCCTGGCGGAGGCGCACCTCGACTTCCCCGAGGACGACGTGGATGCATTTCCAGCGGCAGCGTCGCATGACGCCCTTGACCGGATAACACAGCAACTGACTGCGTTGAAGCGATCCGCGCAACGCAGTCAGTTGCTACGCGGTGCTCGGGTGGTTCTCGCCGGTCCGCCGAATGTCGGAAAGTCGAGCCTGCTCAACCGGCTCGCGGGAGAGGAGGTGGCGATCGTAACCTCATCCCCGGGTACGACCCGGGACATCGTTCGTGCGAGCGTTCAACTGCATGGAATCGCCGTGGAACTGCTGGATACGGCCGGATTGCACGAGTCGAAGGACCCGATCGAACGCATCGGGATGCAGCGGACGCTCTCAAGCGTAGAAAAGGCGGACCTGGTGTTGTCCGTCCAGGACTGTACTCAAGGCGCGGATACTGCGCTCATGTCTGCTCCGATGCAGATCCCTGTGTTGCGCGTCATGAACAAGATTGATTTGCTTCCTGAGGGCTCGCTCTCGATGCAGGGCGACGTTCTACCGGTATCCGCTGTTACCGGCACTGGGATCGAACGACTCAAGGACCTGATTGCGGAGACGCTGGGACTCGAAGAGCTCGAAGAAGGGACGTTTCTGGCGCGCGCCAGGCACGTCCAGCAGCTGGACTTGGCCCTACATCACACCGCTGCTGCCCGGGAAGCGCCCGATCTGGTCCTTGCTGCAGAAGAGCTTCGCCTGGCGCAGCGTGCGCTGGGCGAGATCGTTGGGCAGGTCACCACCGAGGATCTGCTAGGCCAGATCTTCTCCCAGTTCTGCATCGGCAAATAGGTTCGACCGATGTTTCACGTGGAACTGTTCCACGTGAAACATCACTTCTATATCATTCCCCACCTTCAACAAGGGTCCTTGTATGAGTTGGACTGACAGCTTCGACGTCGTGGTGATCGGGGGAGGGCACGCGGGCACGGAGGCGTCCCTGGCCGCTGCGCGGCTGGGGTGCAAGACGCTGCTGTTGACCCACAGCATCGACACCCTCGGCCAGATGTCATGCAATCCGTCCATTGGTGGAATCGGAAAGGGACATCTGGTACGAGAGATCGATGCGCTGGATGGTCTGATGGCACGTGCCGCAGATGAGGCCGGGATCCAGTTCCGGACGTTGAACGCCAGCAAAGGGCCTGCGGTACGTGCCACCCGGGCGCAGGCAGACCGGGCGCTGTACCGCCGCAGCGTTCGCCGCACACTGGAGAACACCCAGCACCTGCGCATCATGCAGCAGGCCGTAGAGGATCTGGTGCTGGAGGGCGATCGCGTCGCAGGCGTGGTGACGCAGATCGGTCTGCGGTTTCGTGCACGGACGGTTGTGCTGACGGCAGGCACTTTCCTGGGTGGGCTCGTACACGTTGGGTTGGCCAACTATCAGGCGGGCAGGGCAGGCGATCCTGCCTCCCTTTCTCTGGCCGCCCGCCTGCGAGAAATGAAGTTGCCCGCCGGACGTCTGAAGACCGGAACGCCCCCGCGTCTCGACGGACGCTCGGTCGACTATTCGGTGATGGAGCGCCAACCCGGGGATGATCCTACCCCTGTGTTCTCGTTCCTTGGGCGTCCGGAAGACCATCCGGCCCAAGTCCCGTGCTGGATCACCTACACGAACGCCTCGACTCACGAGATCATTCGCGAGGGTCTGGACCGCTCCCCGATGTACACGGGCGTGATCGAGGGGATCGGTCCCCGCTACTGCCCCTCTGTCGAGGACAAGGTGGTGCGCTTCTCGACGAAGTCGAGCCATCAGGTCTTCCTCGAGCCCGAGGGCCTGGAGACCCACGAGATCTATCCGAACGGCATCTCGACCAGCTTGCCGTACGATGTGCAGCTTCGATTGGTCCGGTCGATCAAGGGGTTGGAGCAGGCCCACATCACCCGCCCGGGATATGCGATCGAATACGACTACTTCGATCCGCGCGGGCTGTGGCGTACTCTGGAGACCAAGGAAATTGCCGGGCTGTTCTTCGCGGGGCAGATCAACGGGACGACCGGCTACGAGGAGGCGGCTGCCCAGGGCCTACTTGCCGGATTGAATGCAGGTCTGCAGGTCCTGAACCGCGATCCGTGGATTCCTACGCGCGACCAGGCATATCTCGGTGTGCTCATCGATGATTTGACGACATCGGGTGTGACCGAGCCCTACCGGATGTTCACCAGCCGCGCGGAGTTCCGGCTTCAGCTGCGCGAGGACAACGCCGACCTTCGATTGACCGAACTTGGCCATCGCCTGGGAATCGTTACGGAGGTCCGCTATCGTCACATGTGCGAAAAGCGCGAGCAGGTCGAGCTGGAGCGCCAGCGCCTGCGGCAAACTTGGCTGGGTCCGCGTGCCGCTTCAGCATTGGAGCAGGTGGCGCTCTTCGGGCAGGCGCTCGAGCGTGACTACACGCTGGAGGAGTTGCTGCGCCGGCCGGGCGTGTCGTACCAGGCGCTGACCGCGCTTCCCGGGGCGGAACCGCCGGTGACAGACGAGCAGGTGGGCGCACAGGTCGAAATCCAGGTGAAGTACGAGGGCTACATCGGCCGTCAGCAGCTCGAGATCGAACGGCTTCGCGAGCAGGAGCAGTGGGTGATTCCCACGACCCTTGACTATGCGTCGGTGCGAGGATTGTCGAACGAGGTCAGGCAGAAGTTGCAGGCGCATCGTCCCGAGACACTGGGTCACGCAGCCAGAATTCCCGGCGTCACACCGGCTGCCATTTCGCTCCTCGCGGTACATCTGAAGCGCCTGCGCAGCAGCGTTGCGTCGGTGAACGCCGCATGAGCGGCCAGCGCGACGCCGAGGTCGTGGACCAGCTGGCTGCGGGGGTCACCGAACTCGGCCTTACTCTGGATGCCGGTCAACTCGACCGGCTCATGCTCTATCTCTCGTTGCTGCAGAAGTGGAACCGCATCTACAACCTGACTGCGATTCGCGAACGCAGTAAATGGGTGAGTCATCACTTACTGGATTCGCTTGCGGTGGTGCCCCATCTTCAAGAAGGTTCTGTTGTGGAC
>CAYLTE010000164.1:0-9990 GCA_964386195.1 uncultured Burkholderiales bacterium
CCAGGATATAAGGCATTGATAATGCGATATAAAAGAATGCGGATATAGAACTATGTAAATCTATCCGACAGCCGCCGCCGGTCCGCGCGACTCGGCTCGGGCAAACCCTGATACGTTCGCGTGCGATGAGTCAGGCACCCGTCACAGAGCCGACACATTCCAGCTCTCGGAGTTACCTCAGACGATGCAAATATCCTTGCTCGTCATGCACCTATCAGGCAGAACCGCATCGGGCGGCCACATTCCAGCTGAGTGTCGCCGCGGCACGACTGTGTAAACGCTCCCGACAAGAAGTCGGAACGACGGTGAGATTCGAGCGGCCTTTTCCCCGCTAGCGCGATTCAGCGCAGCCTGACCAGCCTCTCCGGCAGCGCCCTGCCTTTCACGTCGTCAAGCCGGGTCCCCATCGCTTCGCCCAATGCGGCCAGCCGCTCGTCCGGGTGCGGATGCGTCTTGAACAGGAGGGCCACGCTGCCGGCGTCCTGGGTGTTGGCGCCGATGTCCTGTAGGACCGCCGGCAGCCCGAAGGGGTTGTAACCCGCCCGGGCGGCGAGCACCACACCGACGCGGTCCGCCTCGAACTCGGCACCCTTGTCGAGGCCGCGCGCGAGGATCTCCGCGCCACTGCCGATCAGCTTCTGCACCACCTCCTCACCCTTGACCTTGCGCGAGAGGGCCTCGCTGCCCAGATCCATCAGCTGCTGCTTTTGCAGGACCTTCAGGTGGTGCTTCTCCTGCACGTGCGCGATCTCGTGCGCCAGGACGCCTGCGAGCTGCGCCTCGTCCTGCAGGCGGGCGTACAGGCCTTTGGTGATGAAGACGTAGCCGCCGGGGGCGGCGAAGGCGTTGATGTCGGCCGAGTCGATCACGCCAAAGGTCCACTTCAGATCGGAGCGCCCGCTGCGCGAGGCGACCCAACGGCCGACCCGGTTGACATAGGCCTGCAACGCCTCATCCGGCACCAGCGGTGCCGCGCCCAGGAGATTGCCCGAGATCTGGCGTCCGATCTCCACCTCCTCCTCGACGCCGATTTCGCGCACCGCGCCCAGCACCTTGCCGATGTCGAACTTGTCCTTCTTCTTAGGCTCGGCCGGTGCGGCACCCGCGCCGCCGGCCGGTGCCGCGGGCTGTTCGTCGCCGCTGGCGCCCTTGGTGACCGACTCGAGCTTGCGCCGCAACTCGTCGAAATCGACGGCCGACGCGGCCGCGGAAAACGTGACGACAAGCAACGCCGCCAACACACGCATCAGAATGGATTTCATCGGCTGCCCCCCTTCGGTTCCGGCAGGAACTTGATCTTCTGCGCCGCCAGGCCACCCTCGGCGGCGAAGCGCTGCGCCTCGTCGGCCGATACGGTCAGCGATTCCGCCTTCGCGATCTGCTTCGCGTCGAACTTGGCCGCCTTGAGTTCCTCGGCATCGAGGCCGCGCACGCCGGTCGTGGAGACGACCTGACCGGTACCCGTGCGCCCCGTCGCCACGCCGGCGACGGCGCCGATCTCCTTGGACGCATTCGCCTGAGCGGCCTGCCCGCGCCTGACGCTGAGCAGCCGCACCCAACCCGTCTTCGTACCGGCCTTGACCTTGAGCCACCCGCTCTGCCGCGCCAGGATCTGCAGGGAATCGCCCTTGGCGATCTTGCCGAGCGTCTTGGCATCCTTGAACGGCTCGGCCTTGATCTCGTCGGGCTTGAGCGCGGTGCCGGTCTCCTGGCCCGACGCGACGCCGGGCAACAGCGCCACCGCGAAGCACAACGCGGCGAGCCATCGTGTTGCGATCGTCATTTCCCTTCTCCTTGTGCTTGCGCGCTGCCTGCGGCGGCCGCCAGCGCCTGGCCGAACAGATGGCGCCATTCGCCGGGCAGGACCCGGCCCTGCGCCCCACCCAGCGCCTGCCGGTGAACGTGCACGGACTCGAGCCGCTCGCCGGCGATCGCACTCGCGGCGACCAGGCCATCGAGGTCTCGCCGGAACGCTGCGATGTCGGCGTCCACCACCTCGGCCTGCTTCAGATCGTCCCGCGCGTGCACCCAGGACACCACCAGCATGCTGTCGAGCAGCCCGAACACGCCGCGCTGGCGGCCCTTGATCACTTCCACGTCCCGGGGCACCTTGCTGTGGCGCTCCACGGCCTTTTTCAACGCACGCATGAACATCGCGGTGGACGTGTCGTCGCGCCCCGCGACCTGGACGATGGCCATCGCGGCCATCTGGCTCCCGCCGCCGCGCAGGCTCTCGGCCACGGGATTGCGTTCCAGCGCCCGCGCGGTTGCCAGCGCGTAGATCTTGGCGATGGAGAAATAGACAAAACCCAGGAACACCGGACCGGTCAGGTTGAAGAAGTGATTGGTGAGATTGATCGACAGGTACGACAGCGCCAGCAGGCCGATCTGCGACAGGCCGAACACCCTGGCGAACAGGTCCGGCTCGACGTCGCGGTAGAACGCGATGGCGGTCGCCCACAGGATCGCCAACGCGACCAGGAAGTAGGGCCAGCGGCTCGTGGGCACGCGAATGAAGTCGCCGTGCCGCAGGTTGTCGATCGCGGTGGCGAGGATCTCCACGCCGGGGAACTGCCGGTCCATCGAAGTCGCCTTGATGTCGCCGAGGCCGGCGGCGGTCGAGCCGACGATCACGATCTTCCCCGCGAACTCGTCGGTGGCGCGCTGCCGGTCCTTGCGCAGCATGTCCTCGTAGACGTCGCTGAAACTCGCATACGTGTAGCTGAACGGCTTGCCGCGCCAGTTGAGCAGGATGTTCTGGCGTTCCGGCGCCGCGCTCCCCAGTGCCTGCGCGACTCGCAGCGGCAGCGAGGGCAGTTGCCAGCCATAGGCGTCGAGCCATACCGGATAGCGGCGCACCACGCCGTCGACGTCGGGTTCCACGTTGAACGTGCCCAGTCTCGCCGGTTGCAAGGCGGCCTCGAAGTGCGGCAGCACCACGGCGACGGTCGCCTGATCCTGCGCCAGCGGCGTTCTCACCGCGCCGGGGATCGACCCCGGCGAAAGCTCACTCAGCGCGTCGTTGCCCGGGGGCAGGCGCAGATACGGGAAGAACACGTCGGGCGTGGCTGCGATCACCTCGTTGAAGTAGGCATCGCTGTCCGGGTTGAACACGTCGGGGTCGCTGAACAGCACGTCGAGCACGATCGCTTTCGGACCCTGCTGCGCGACGTTCTCGACGAATTCGCCGAGCACCTGCCGCGGCCAGGGCCAGCGGCCGTACTCCCCCGCCATGGCGGAGAGGCTGCGCTCGTCGATGTCGACGATGACGATGTCAGGGTCGGCGAGAGGCTTGACGATGCGGTTCTTCACCACCAGGTCGTAGGAGCGCTGGCGCATGTCGACGATCTGGTGCAGGAACAGCACGTCGACCAGCACGAACAGCGAGAACAGACCCGCGAGGTAGAGGTAGAAGTTGCTGCGCAGGCGGCGCGCGAGAAAGCCCGAGGCCGTTCGAAAGGCACCGGTGTACGCACGCAGGATGGCGACTCGCAGATTCATCGTCGGGTCGGATTCTAGCAGCGGCTCCCTGTGCTGCCTGTGCTATGGTCGGAAAGATGAAGACTTCGCTGCGCGATATCCACGCCTACGTCACCAAGGACGGTTCGGAGATTCGCGAACTGATGCACCCCGCGCACCACGGCAACCTGCGCCAGAGCCTGGCCGAAGCCCTGGTGCACCCGGGCCGGGAGACAGTGCTCCACCGGCACCTGCGCACCGAAGAGCTGTACCACGTGACCGCCGGCGAGGGCTGGATGACGCTGGGCGACACTTCCTTCGCCGTGGGCGTCGGCGACACGGTGTTGATTCCGCCGGGCACGGCGCACTGCATCCGCAACACCGGAAGCGCGCCGCTGCGCATCCTGTGCTGCTGCAGCCCGGCCTACGCGCACGAGGACACGGTCCTGCTCACCGGGGCGGACGGCGCCCACCTCGCCTGAGCGCCGAGGGGTCCGACACCGCAGTCGACTGGCACGAAAGCTGCGCCCGTGTCCGCATCGATGCGGGCCTGTCTGCGCCCGCCCGCCGTGAAGACCACGGCGGCCAGATCCGACTCGCCTACGTTCTCGCATGACCGATCTTGGACCTCGTCTCGCCGCGGGCGGGACCGCCGAACTGTTCGCCTGGGAAGGCGCCCGCGTGGTGAAGCTGTACTGGGAGGGCGCAGCGATGGATGCCGCCG
The DNA here is from genome assembly GCA_964386195.1 of uncultured Burkholderiales bacterium. Taxonomy (GTDB): domain Bacteria; phylum Pseudomonadota; class Gammaproteobacteria; order Burkholderiales; family SHXO01; genus SHXO01. The sequence goes on from CAYLTE010000164.1 coordinate 4,184, forward strand.
AGCGCGAGGCCGCACGCACGCGCGCAGCGCGCGCCGCCGGTGCGCCGACTCCGGAAGTGTTCGACGTCGTCAAGGTACACGGCCGCCCTGGCGTGGTGTTCGAGAAGCTCGAAGGCCCGCTCATGCTCGATGCCATCTGCGCCGAGCCGCAGCGTCTCGAGGAATTCGCCGCCTCGCTGGCGCAGTTGCAGGCCACCCTGCACCGCCTGCCCTGCGAGGGCCTGCCCCCGCAGCGTGAACACATGATGCGACGCGTGCATCTGGGGCCGCTGCCCGCGCGCGTCAAACCCGGTGTGGTCGCCCTGCTGCGCGGCCTACCCGACCAGCGCATGGTCTGCCACGGCGACCTGCATCCGGGCAACGTGATCGTCACGCCGGACGGTCCTCGTTTGATCGACTGGTTCGACGCCACCGCCGGCTGTCCTACCGCGGACCTAGCGCGCACCTGCCTGCTGCTGCGCTATGCGCGCCTGGCAGGCGGCGCCGGCCGCGCGGCATTCGATCCCCTGCGCGCGCAGTTCGTGGACGCGTTCCTCGCGTCCTACCGTGACCTCCTGCCCGAGCCGGTGCAGGGCCTTGCCGAGTGGATGCCGCCGGTAGCCGCTGCCCGCATCGCCGAGCCGATCTCCGGTCAGGAGCGCAACGCGCTGCTGCGCATGATCGAGACCCTGCTCGCCGCCGCCTGAGGCTTCGCTCACGCTCGCACCTGTAGACTGGATGTCGTAGCTCGCGCGCACGCACAGCGGGCTCGATTCCGTCGATACGGCTTGCGAGGACAACGGCGTGGCTGACGTACGCATCGGCATCGACCTGGGCGGCACCAAGACCGAGGTCATCGCGCTCGGCCCGGACGGGCACGAACTGCTGCGTCGCCGAGTCCCCTCTCCCCAGGGCGACTACGCCGCGACCCTGCGCCTGCTGGCCACACTCGTCCAGGAGACCGAAGCGCAACTCGGGCGCGCCGCCAGCGTCGGCATCGGCACCCCGGGCGCGATCTCGCCGTCCACCGGCCTGCTGCGCAATGCCAATTCCACCTGGCTCAACGGCCAGCCCTTGCAGCGCGATCTCATCGAGTGCCTCGGACGCGAGGTGCGTATCGAGAACGACGCGAACTGCTTCGCCCTGTCGGAGGCGGTCGACGGCGCAGGCGCCGGGCACCGAACGGTGTTCGGCGTCATCCTGGGCACGGGCGTAGGCGGCGGCATCGTGGTCGACGGCAGGCTGCTCGACGGTCCCAACCGGATCGCGGGCGAGTGGGGCCACAATTGCCTGCCCTGGCCGGCGCGGGAGGAGATGCCGGGCAGCGCCTGCTACTGCGGACGCAGCGGCTGCATCGAAACCTTTCTATCCGGACCCGGGTTCGCGCGCGACCATCTCGCGACCACCGGCGTGGCCCTGGAACCGGCTCGAATCCTGGAGGCAGCCGCCGCAGGCGAGATGTGCGCCCTGGCGAGCGTCGAGCGCTACGAGCAGCGGCTCGCGCGTGCCCTGGCGCACGTGATCAACATCCTCGATCCCGATGTGATCGTCCTGGGCGGCGGACTGTCTAACGTGGACCGCTGGCTGGAGACGGTGCCGCGGCTGTGGCAGCAGTGGGTGTTCAGCGACCGCGTGGACACACGGTTGCTGCGCAATCGACACGGGGATTCGAGCGGCGTACGCGGGGCAGCCTGGCTGGGCTGACCCAGACGGACGATGCAATGTGTTCCCGGTATGCATAGAGGGAAAACATTCCTCTCCTGCCAGACCTCGCGGTATGCGTAACCACCCCGCCGCCTACGGCGGCACCCCTCCTTGAAATGGAGGGGAAGAACGACTCGCTACCCTTGCCCCTTCCCCGCCTCTCACGAGGCGGGGTGGCGCGCAGCGCCGGGGCGGTGTGGGGTAACGGCTGCGTCGCAACTGCGCGGTATGCGTAACCACCCCGCCGCCTACGGCGGCACCCCTCCTTGAAAAGGAGGGGAAGAACGACTCGCGGGTATCGCGGTGCTATAGGAAGGGGTCGGCGTTCCAGCCGATCAGCCAGTCGGCCAGATCCTCGCCAGGCATTGGGTGGGCGATGAACCAGCCCTGCGCCATGTCGCAGCCCAGCTCGTTGACCAGGTCCCATTCTTCGCGTGTCTCGACGCCTTCGGCCACCGCGACGAAATTGAGGTCGCGTGCCAGTTCCACGCTCGCCTGCAGTTGCGCCTTGAGCGCGCCATCGCGCGTGGCGCCGGCCAGCATCTTGCGATCGATCTTCAGTTCGCTGGCGGGAATGCGCTCCAGCTGCGTGCGATCGCAGCGGCCCGTACCGTAGTCGTCGATCGACACACCGAAGCCGGCCACGCGCAGCTTGAGCAGCGTTTCCAGCGACTCGCCCGTCTCCTGCGCCACGGCGGCTTCGGCGACCTCGATGGTCAGGTACTCGGCCGGCAGAGCGTATTGGGACACCTTGTCCTGGATGCGCTCGATCAGCCGGGAATCGCGCAGCAGGTCCGCGGTCAGGTTGACCGACACGGGCACCTGCAAGCCCTGATCGAGCCACGCCCGGCACTGGCTCACCGAGCGCTCCAGCGTCACGCAGGCCAGGTCATCGAACAGGAAGTTGTCGGTGATGAGCGGCAGGAAGGCCTTGGCGCTCAGGAGCCCGCGCTCGGGGTGCTGCCAGCGCAGCAGCGCCTCCACCCCCTTCAGCTCCATCCCGCGCAGCGACACCTTGGGCTGGAAGTGCGGCAGGAACTGGTCGCTCTCCATCCCGCGCCACACGTCCTCCAGGACGAGCGGCGGCAGAACGCTGCCGGGCTCGGTCTCATCGGTTCGTTCGGTCTCCAGCACGCCGGTCGTTTGCATGGTCTTCCTCGCTTCATCCCGGGATTCGGCTATCCGGGCATACCGGGAGTTTTCGTCCGCAGGCGCGTCGACTTGAGGTGTGCCGCGACGGTCTAGAATCCCGCCATTCATTCGAGCGGATCGACCATGCTTCCCCTATCGGGCCTTCGCGTACTCGACTTCAGCACTCTTCTGCCCGGCCCCATGGCCACCCTGATGCTTGCCGAAGCCGGCGCCGAGGTGATCAAGGTCGAACGTCCGGGCAGCGGCGAGGAGATGCGTCACTACCGACCCGCGTTCGGCGACGCCAGCGCGCATTTCGCCATGCTCAACCGCGGCAAGCGCAGCGTCGCGCTCGACCTCAAGGATCCCGCGGCCCTGGAAGCGCTCAGACCGCTGCTCGAGAGCGCCGACGTGCTGGTCGAGCAGTTCCGGCCCGGCGTGATGGCGCGCCTGGGGCTGGACTACGCCAAGGTCCGGGCGATCAATCCCCGCATCGTGTACTGCTCGATCACCGGCTACGGACAGGACGGTCCGAATGCCCAGGTTGCGGCGCACGACCTCAACTACCAGGCCGATGCCGGGCTGCTGAGCATCGCGGCGGGCGCCGACGGCGCGCCGGTGGTGCCGGCAGCGCTGATCGCGGACATCGCCGGCGGTGCCTACCCTGCAGTGATGAACATCCTGCTGGCCCTGCGCCTGCGCGACCGGACGGGGACCGGCAGCCACATCGACGTGGCCATGACCGAGGGGCTGCTCCCCTTTCTGTTCTGGGGAATCGGCAACGGCGCCAGTGAAGGCCGCTGGCCCCGGCCCGGGGGCGAGCAGCTGAGTGGCGGCAGCCCGCGCTATCAGATCTACCGGACAGCCGACGGGCGCTACCTCGCCGCCGCCCCGCTGGAGGAGAAGTTCTGGGCGAACTTCTGCGATGCCATCGGACTGCCGCCGGCGATGCGCGACGACGTGGCCGACCCGTCGGCCACGATTGCCGCGGTGCGTACGCGCATCGCCAGCCGCAGCGCAGCGCAGTGGAGCGAGACGTTCGCGGGCAAGGACGTGTGCTGCAACCTGGTCAAGACGCTGGAGGAGGCCCTCGCCGATCCACTGTTCCGTGAGCGACGGGTGCTCGAGCGTAGCGTGCTGAGCGCGGACCGCGATGCCCTGCCCGCGGTAAAAGTGCCCATCGCCGAGCATTTGCGGGATCCGCGCAAGGACCTCGAGTACCCGCGCCTGGGCGAGGGCCAGGATCTGCTCGCCCCATGACCCGATCAGGGCCGAGGCTGGTCCGGCGCTGACATCGAGACGATCTGCTCCGCGAGCCGGACCAGGGTCAGCGGCGCGCTGCCCTCGGCCTTGTTGTTCGCGACAATGGTCACCGCGTCGCCCCGGCGCGCCGCCGCGAGTGCCAGCCGCGCCAGCGCGATGCGGTTGGGCAGGTCTTCGTCGACCAACCGGGTGAACGGGTTGTAGCGCGCCTTCGCCTCCTCGTAGCCGAACCCGGCGTGCAGGTTCCAGCGCACGATGAGCGCGCCCGCGCGGTCGAGCCCGATCTCGCGGGCCTGCTCCGAGGCCACCGGCATCCTGGGATGCAGGCTCAGGCAGTGGTGCGCCCCCGTGCTCGCGAGCATCTCCAGGTAGGCCGGGCAGACCAGCGCATGATCGCGAAGCTCGATCGCGATCTCGGTGCCACGCGGCAGTCTGCCCAGGAACTCCCCCAGCCGGGCGGCGAACGCCTCGGGCCGGCGCGTGATGTCGCGCCCCAGCGGAGGGAACTGGAACACCAGCGGTCCGGCCTTGCCGCCCAACCCGTCCAGGCAGGGCGCCACGAACTGCTCGGTGGCGAACCGGGCATCCAGGAAGCGCGGATTGGGCGCGTGAGACGCCGAACCGTGCGCGCGCAACGATGCGGCGGTACAAGCCATCGGCGCCTTCACCACGAAGCGGAAGTCTGCGGGCACCTGATCGGCATAGCCGCGATAGGCCGCGACACCGATCGGCGCGTAGAACGTCCGATCCAGGCTCACGCAGCGCAGCAGCGGATGCTGCGCATAGGCGCGCAGGCCGTCGCGTGCCAGCACACGTTCGTCCGCCGGGTGGTCGTAGACCGACTGCACCCACCCGGGGAAGTGCCAGGACGACGTCCCCAGGCGGATGGCGCCCGGCAGCCGTCCGGCCAGTTCGAGAACGTGGCGGTCCGGGTCCGCCGCGCGCACCGCGTGCGCCGGAGGCGCCGGCTCGGCTGGCGCGCCGAACAGGTCGAGCTGCGACGGGTTTGGGCGGGGCATGGTGGCGAGTATGACCGGCCCCACGAAAAAGTTGCGCCGGGGCCCTTGAAAGCCCCTTGTCGCTGCCCATACCTACGGCCCGTTGGCGCAGCGGCGCCAGCATTACTCCACAGAAACACCAATCAGCCAACTACTGTTGAATTTCATTGAGGTGACTGATGAAGATCCGTCCTCTGCACGACCGCATCATCGTCAAGCGCCTGGAAGAGGAACGCAAGACCGCTTCCGGCATCGTGATCCCCGACACCGCTGCGGAGAAGCCCGATCAGGGCGAAGTCCTGGCCGTGGGCAACGGCAAGGTCATGGACGACGGCAAAGTTCGTCCGCTCCAGGTCAAGGTCGGTGACAAGGTCCTGTTCGGCAAGTACTCCGGCCAGACCGTGAAGGTGCAGGGCGAGGAAATCCTCGTCATGCGCGAAGAAGACGTCATGGGCGTCATCGAGTAAACGCCGGAACATTCGGAGGAATAAGACATGGCAGCAAAGGAAGTACGTTTCCACGATTCCGCCCGTCATCGCATCATCGCCGGCGTTAACGTGCTGGCCGACGCGGTGAAGGTCACCCTCGGCCCGAAGGGTCGCAACGTCGTCCTGGAGAAGTCCTGGGGCGCCCCCACCGTCACCAAGGACGGCGTGTCGGTCGCCAAGGAGATCGAACTGAAGGACAAGTTCGAGAACATGGGCGCGCAGATGGTCAAGGAAGTCGCTTCCA
>CAYLTE010000165.1:0-9881 GCA_964386195.1 uncultured Burkholderiales bacterium
GCGAGGCGTAAACGGACGCGCGGCCTGCGCTGGCGCTGCAGCGCGAACAGGTGCGCGACGGCCGCTACGACCTCGCACGGCGCGAGCTCGTCCTCCCCCAGGTGCAATTGACCGAGGGCGACGTGCGCGTATTCGTGAGCGAGACCGGCACGATGAACTGGGAGGACCTGTTCGGTGGCGATACGCCGACGCGCGAAGACGACGCGCAGCGCAGGTTCACCACACGCATCGAGCAACTGCAACTGCAGGACGTGGACCTGGACTACGTGGACCGCAGCCGTGCCCGGCCCCTGCACGTGAACGCCGACGGGCTCGACGGGGGCGCAGACCTGCTCCTGGTGCTCGGCGGACCGAGCATGCAGTTCAGCGGCAGCGAAATCCGCATGGCCGCGGAACGGCTCGTGATCCACGACCGGCAGGACAAGCGCCCGCCCGCGCTCGCCGCTGACCAGGTCGCGTTCGAGGGCGGCACGTTCGATTTCGCGCGCCGCCGAATCGTCTTTCCCGGCCTGAGCCTGGCAAAGGGCGAACTGCGGTTCGCCGTCGATCGCTCGGGCGCCATGAACTGGCAGGAACTGTTCGCGGAGCCGGCGGGCGCTGCAAAGGCCGCCTCGGGAGCCGCTACGGCCCCGGCGTCCGCCACGGCAGACGCGGGCGAGGGCGATGCGGGCGATCCGGGTTCGTGGGAGATTCTGTTTCCTCGCATGCGCGCGGCTGCCCTCGCGCTCGAGTACGTCGACCGTTCGCGCCGTGCACCGCTGGAGGCGCGCGTGGCATCCGTCGACGGGGGCCTCGACCTCGCAATCGTTCCCGCTCAATCCAATGGCCCGATCCTGCTGGACAACATCCGCCTGAGCGGCACGCGCACGTCGGTAGGGCAGGTCGGCGCCCGCGAGCCGGCGCTGGAGCTTGCCTCGGTGCGTACCGCCGGCGGCAGTTTCGCGAGCGATGCACTGGTGCTGTCCGGCCTTCGGCTGCGCAAGGGCGACCTACGCGTGCGGGTGGGTGAGGACGGACGCAGCAACTGGGAGAACCTGCTCGCGGACGTGCGCGACAAGGCGCCGGGCGAGACCGGCGAGGGTGCGGCCAGGGATCCGCTCGCCGTGCGTCTTCCCGGTCTGCGCATCGACGACATCGCCCTGCACTATGCCGATGCGTCCCGCGTGCAACCGCTCGCCGTCCAGGCTGCTTCGATCGACGCCGCTGCCAGCCTGTCGCTGACCGGTCAGGGCCTGCAGGCGCAGCAGGCGAGCGCGAGCATGCGTGGTTTCACGCTGGGACCGCGAGGGGAACCCCCTGCCATCCGGCTCGCCCGCATCGAGGCCAGTGGCGCACGCGTCGGCGCGTCGGGAATGCGACTGGAGCGCGTGCGGCTGATCGACGGACATGCGCGCCTGGCATTGAACGAGGACGGCACGCTGAATCTTCAGCGCCTGATGCAAGCCCGCGGCGGGGCCGATCCGTCGCGACCGAACACGCAGTCGGGACCGGGCCGTGGCAGCGCAGGGGATGGATTCGGCTTCCGGGCCGACGCGGTCGCGTTGCAGGATCTGAGCGTGGACGCGGTCGACCGCAGTCGCGCGCAGCCGGTCGCGCTGACGGCCAAGGGGATCGGTGGCCAGTTTGCGCTGCAGGTGGGGGGAGGTGGCGAGGTGCGCGTGGGCGATGCGAAGCTTCAGGCCGGTCCCATGCGCATGGCCTTCGTCGACGCCGACGCCCCGCTGACGACGCTGAACGCGATGACGTTGTCGGGCGGCCGTCTGAACACCGCGCAGCGCCAGGTGGGCGTGGACGCGCTCTCGCTCAGTGGCGGGAGCGTGCGCGTCGTGCGCCAGGAGGACGGCAGCATTCCGCTGATGCAGGCGGTCGCTGGAACGTCGCAGGCGCCTGGCAGCAAACCGGCTGTGCCGGCGGCCACACAGACTGCCGTTAGGAAGCAGGGGGGATGGAACTACGCGCTCGGCCAGGCGCGGATTCAGGACGTGGAGATTGCGCTGGCAGATCGAAGCTTCGGCGAACCGATCGCCTACCAGGTCAGCGTGGATGGGACGCTCAGGCGACTGAACAGCGATGCGCCTTCGGGCGGCGCAGTAGACCTGCGGCTCGACGCAAAGCCCGGAGGCAAGGCGAGCGTGTCCGGCACGCTGGCCGGGACGTCGCAGCCGATGAAGCTGCGTGTCGACGTGGAGGGTTTCCCACTGCAACCGCTACAGCCCGTGCTCAGCCGCTATGCGTCGCTGGAGCTGAAGTCGGGCTCGCTCGACGCGCAGGCCGTGCTCGCCACCGGGTCGAAGCAGGACGATGGAATACGCGTGACGGGCAGCGTGGATGTCGCTTCGCTGCGCCTGGACGAAGCGACGACGGGCGAGCGCTTCCTGGCATGGAAGCGCCTGCATGCGCAATCGATCCACTACGACACGTCGCGCAATCGGCTGGTCGTCGGGCGTGCGGTGCTCGACGGGGCGGACGCGCACCTGGAAATCTCGCGCGAGGGCGAGCTGAACTTCCGCCAGCTCCTGCGCGACTCCGACGGCAAGGCGGGGCAGGCCGCGCAGGCGGCCTCCTCGACATCGGCATCGGTTGCAGAACGCGCCGGCTCAGGCGCCGAGAGGCCGCAGGCGAGCCCGGCGGCAAGGGACGAGGGCGCCTTCGAAGCCCTGGTGGACCGGCTGCGCGTTCGCGACAGCACGCTGCGATTCGCCGATCGCAGCCTGGTGATCCCGTTCGTCGCCGACATCACGCAGTTCAGCGGCACCATGGTCAGCCTCTCCACCCGCCCGAAGGATCGCGCGCAACTGCAGTTCGACGGCCGCGTGCAACCCTACGGCGCTGCGCGGGTGAGCGGCTCGATCCGCCTGGCCGCGCCGCGCGAGTTCACCGACATCCGCGCCGAGTTCAACAACGTGCCGCTGCCCAAGCTCTCCCCCTACACCATCACGTTCGCCGGGCGCGCCATCGCCGAAGGCACGCTGTGGCTGGACCTGGATTACCGCATCGTCGACGGCGATCTGGTCGGCGAGAACGAGATCACCATGCAGAACCTTCGCCTCGGCGAGCGGGTCGAGGCCCCGCGCGCGCTCGACCTGCCGCTCGAGCTCGCCATGGCGCTGCTGACCGACGATCAGGGCGTGCTGAACCTTCGCGTTCCCGTGCGGGGCGACCTCGACAATCCGACGTTCGACTACTCGACGGTGATCCGCAAGGCGGTCACCGGCACGTTGCGCAGGGTCGTCACCGCACCCTTCCGGTTCATCGGCCGCCTCTTCGGGCCCGACGTGGAGGAACTGGATGCCATCGAGTTCGAACCGGGCAGTGCAAGCCTGCGCCCGCCCGAGGAGGAGAAGCTCGAGGTGGTCGCCAAGTCGCTGGCCGAGCGACCCGCCCTGGAGCTCGAAGTGCAGGGCACCTTCTCGCCCGAGGAGGACGCGCGGGCGCTGCGCGCCGCAGCGCTCGAAGCCGAGCTCGCGCAGCGCATGAAGCTCGAGCTGAGCGAGGGCGAGAGCATGGGGCCGGTGGCGTTCGGGCAGACCGCGACGCAGCTCGCGCTCGAGGAGATGTTCGTCGCGCAGTTCGGGGAGGATGCCGCGGAGGCGCTGCGCGGCCGACTGGGCAGAGAGCAGGACAGCGCGGTGCAGCGCGTGGATCGCGAAGCCGGCGACCCGATCGCCGCGGCCGGCGATCCCGACCTGTATCGCGCGATGTTCGATCGGCTCGTCGAGACCCGCCCAGTGGACCCGCAGGCGCTGCGGCAGCTCGCCGCCCGGCGCACCGACGCGGTGCTCGACTACGTCGTGCGGCAGGCCGGCGTGAGCGAGCAGCGGCTGGCGATTGCCGCAACCGCTACCGTGCAGGCCGAGGAGAATCTGGTCCCGACGCAGCTTCGCCTGAACGTCGGCGCGGCGGGCAAGAACCTGCCGCTCGACCTCGAGACGGTGGACAAGGTCCAGCCGGAAGAGCGCGAGGCCGAGCCCGCCAGCGCGGACGCCGCCACGCGCTGAGGCCGTAACGCCTGGCCTCGATTCACTTCACCGCGGCGAAGGCATCGTCGACGATCTGCAGCGTGCGGTCGACGTCCGCATCGGTGTGCGCGAGCGAGATGTAGAACTTCTCGTTGGGATTGACCAGCAGGCCACGCTTCATCAGTTCGATCGCCCAGCGCCAGCCCAGATCCTTGTCGTGCGTGGTCAGATCGATCCAGTTGCGCAGCGGCCGGCGCTGCGTGAAGCGGATTCCCCACACCGCATCCTCGCCCGGGGCCTGGACCGGAAAGCCGTGCCGCTGCCCCGAGTCGATCATGCCGGCACGCAGTCGCGAGCCGAGCTTGTGCAGGCGGTCGTACACGCCCGGCTGCGACAGCACGTCGAGCGCGGCCAGGCCCGCCGCCGCGCACACCGGGTTGCCGTTCAGGGTGTTGGTGGCCCACACCGTCTCCGACTTCGGGCGGCGGCGCGCGTCGAGCACGCCCATGATGTCGCTGCGACCGACCACGGCGGCGAGCGGAAAGCCGCCGCTGATCGCCTTGCCGTAGCAGGCCAGGTCCGGCACCACCCCGTAGCGTTCCTGCGCACCGCCCCAGGCGATGCGAAACCCGGTGACGATCTCGTCGTAGATCATGACGATGCCGTGCCGACGCGTGACCTCGCGCACCGCCTCGAGAAAGCCCGGCTCCGGTTGCAGCACGCGTTGCAGCGGCTCCACCATCACGGCGGCGAGTTCGTGCGCGTGGCGCTCGATCGTCTCGACCGCACGGGCAGCGTCGTTGAACGGCGTGACCAGCACCGTCTCGCCGGTCTGCGCCGGCACGCCGACCGAATCCGGTTGGGCGCGCGGGTAGTCCGACGCCGTGCCGGGCACGGTGCCCCACAGGCCGTAGTCGTGCATGCCGTGCCAGGCGCCCTCGAACTTGAGCACCTTGTTGCGCCCGGTGTAGGCGCGCGCCACGCGCAGCGCATAGAACGTCGCCTCGGTGCCCGAGCCGGTGTAGAGCACTTCCTCGGCGCAGGGGATCGCCTCCACCAGCTTCTGCGCCAGCCGGATCGCCGGCTCGTTCAGGAAGAAGAAGGTCGTGCCCTTGGGCAGCTGTTCCTGCACCGCCGCGGTGATCGCCGGGTGCGCGTGACCGAGAAGTGCCGGTCCAGAGCTCAGGTGATAGTCGAGGTACTCGCGGCCCGCGACATCCCACACGCGGCTGCCCTGTCCACGTGCCACCACCAGGTTGAGCTCGGGCGGCAGGATGAACAGTCCGGTGCCACCGCCTGCGAGAAACTTCCCCGCGTCGTTCAACAGTTCGACTTGTCTCGCTGCGTCCATCTTCCCCTCCTGTAGCGTGCAGGCAGGCAGTCTACGCCAACCTTGGGCGCGCCCTGCGCGACAATGGGCAATGGGATCGCATGGAGGACGCATGAGCGGCAGCGTGCTGGTGCTGGGAGCCAACGGGCGGCTGGGCCAGGTGCGCGACGACTCGGGGCTGCATTACCCATCCTCCAACCGACCGACGGCGCCCCGGTTGAGCTTGGACGTCGCGAGGCGGCGGCATCATCGAACCATCGGATGTAGGGAGGGTCCAGGGTAGTGGAGCTTCATACCGACAAGTACTTCGGAGGAGAGGGGATGATTCGTCTGCACGATTTGCTGGTGCTCGGAGCCGCTTTGGTGATGGGAATGCTGCTGTATTCGGGCATATCGCACGCGAACCAGCCAACCGCGGATCAGGTTCCGTCGCCAAACCAGGCGGACGCCATCATTCAATCCGCATCACCCGAAGTAACCGCCCAACTGCTCGGCCCTTTCCAGCCCAGCAATCAGCTGGAGAAGGACATTCTGGCCACGGCGTTGCTCGATATCGAGAACCGACAGTTGGTCCAGGCCGCATTGGCCGGGGATCAGGCCGCCCGCGCCCGCCGGCTGGAAATCTACAACCTCATCACCGCGTATCAGAAGCAATACGCCGACAGCAACTTCAATTTCCAATGGTGGGTGGTGAGCGGCCGAGTCAAGAGCGCCCCGGTGGAGAACCTGATCCCCTCCGTTCGCGCGCTGTACGAAGCCAAGTACGGCGCCAGCGGCAGCGCCGCGGAGCAGCAGGTCGCGCAGACGCCCGCCGACCATCAGCCGGCCGCGCCTCAAGCCAGACAACGCAATGAGTCTCAGGTCAGAACCGTCGACCAGGCGTCAGTCGGCTGCGCTCCCGCGGCCGATGGTACTCGTTTTGATCCGCAGGACATCGACAAAGCCTTGAGCTGGTGGATTGCACGCACGCGTGAGATGGGCGAGGCGCAGCGTAGTGGCAATCAGCTCCGCATCGATGCAGCGAAGCAGCAGTTCGAGCGGCATCTCGCCTGTCTCGTCAACCAGCGTATCAAATACACGTTCCGTACCCAGAAGCATCCCATCAGGGACGATCCGGTGATCAGCGCGCAGGGCGTGCTGATCGGTATCTATCACAAGAGTGATTACGGGGTAATCAGCGTTGGCGCCGAGCGCGACTCGCGTGGTATTACACATGCGCAGTCCGCGCCCATTCTGCTGCGTGCCAACCGGGACATCGATGCCGGCGTTTTGCCCAACCTCAGTACAAGCAGCACGTTCCTGGCATCGGGACGCATCGCTAAGACGAGCGTGCTCGGCGCGACCTCGCTGCGACCGCCGACACTGATTCTGTTCGTCTCCGACGTGCAGGTCGAGCAGGTCCGACCCTGACCAGCGAGTGCCGAGGTGATCGCACGAGGTCGCATCCTCCTTTTGTCTAGCACCACCCGCGAGCCGGACGCGATTTTGCACATTGCATCCTACATCCTCACGACGGCCCGGCCCGCGGCGATGACGGATCCCACCCCCTTTCCGACTTCGGACGCTTGCGTGCATCGAGCACGGTGATGATCTCGCTGCGCTCGGTCATCTCCACCGCACGCGCCACCCGCATGGCATAGAAGGTCACTGCCGTCGGTAGCGTGCAGGCGGGCAGTCTACGCCAACCTTGGGCGCGCCCTGCGCGACAATGGGCGCAGGGATCGCATGGGAGGACGCATGAGCGGCAACGTGCTGGTGTTGGGAGCCAACGGGCGTCTGGGCCGGGCGGCGATGACGGCGTTCGCGGCGGCCGGCTGGCGCTGCGTCGGTCAGGTGCGCCGCGCCCCGGCAGAGCGGGGGAAGGCGCAGTGGCTGGAGCAGCCTCTGGATGATGCTGCCGCCCTGGCGCAGGCGGCCGGCCGCGTCGATTGCGTGCTGCACGCCGTCAATCCGCCCTATTCACAGTGGCACACGCACGCCTTGCCGCTGGCGCGCCAAGCGCTGGACGTCGCGCGCCGCCTGGACGCGCAGCTGCTGTTTCCGGGCAATGTCTACAACTTCGGCGCCGCCATGCCGCCGCTGCTCACCGAGGACACGCCGCAGTCGCCGACGGCGCGCAAGGGCAGGGTGCGGGTCGAGACCGAAGTTATGCTGCGCGAGGGGGCGCGTGCGGGCGCACGCTGCGCCGTGCTGCGCGCCGGAGATTTCTTCGGTGCCGGCCGCGGCGCCTGGTTCGACCTGATCGTGGCGAAACCGGTGCCGCGCGGCAAGGCGGTCTACCCGGGACGGCTCGATATCCCGCACGCGTGGGCCTACCTCCCCGATCTGGCGCGCGCATTCGTGGCCCTCGCGCAGCAGCGTGCGCGCCTCGCGCCGTTCGAGGTCTGTCATTTCCCGGGCCACGCGCCGACGGGGTTGCAGCTGATCGGCGCGATGAGCGCGTGGGCGCGTGCGAGAAACCATCTCGCAGCGGGGCGCGAACTCGAGGTCGGGGGGTTGCCCTGGGGCCTGCTGCGCCTGGGCGGTGCGCTCGTCCCGATGTGGAGAGAGCTTGCCGAGATGCGCTATCTGTGGGACGTCCCGCACCGGCTCGACGGGGCGCGCCTGGGCGGCCTGGTCGGCGACCTGCCGCACACCCCGCTGCAGCAGGCGGTCGACGCAGCACTCGATGAATTGTTCGCGCCGCGCTGAGCGGCCTCAGTGCAACCGGTTCAGTGCAACCGGGGCTTCTTCAGGAAGTCGCTGCGGTCAGCGGACTGAAGCCGTGCGCGGATCACGGCCCCGTCGCGCAGCAGCGTGAGCGGGATTTCGCTGCCGGCCGGCCCGATGCGCCAGACCTTGCGGAACATGTCTCCCAGCGATTCGACGGCATCGCCCGCGACTTCGACCACCTGATCGCCCTGCTTCACGCCGGCGCGCTGCGCGGGACCGCCGTCGGCCAGCCCTGCCACCACGCACTGCGATCCGGTCTCCGTGGTGTACATCCCCAGCCAGGGACGCGGAGGACGGCCGGCCTGTCCGCTGCGCAGCAGGTCGGCGATGATGGGCTCGAGCGGGTCGATGGGCACGATCATGTTGCCCTGTACGGTCTCGCCATCCACCGCCTCCTGCACCAGCAGCGAGCCGATGCCCATCAGCTGGCCCTGTGTGCCGACCAGGGCCGCACCGCCCCACTGCGGATGCGCGGGCGCCGTGAAGATCGCCTCGTCCAGCACGTACTCCCAGTAACCGGCGAACTCGCGCTTGTCGGCGATGCGCGTGCGCAGCGCGTGCGTGCGCCCGCCGTGTCCGACCAGCAGGGCCTCGTCACCCACTGCGCAATCCGCGGCCGATCCGCGCGGCAGGACCGGCAGGTCGAGACGGCCGAGCGGCTGCACCAGCCCGAAGCCGGTGGCGAAGTCGTAGGCGAGCGGGAACGCTTCCATCGCCGCTCCCTTGTTCGTGGTCAGCCAGATGCGTTCGGCTTCGGTGATCAGGTAGCCGATGGTGAGCACGAGTCCGTTCGGACCGATGACGACGCCATTTCCCACCCGCTCAGTACCCAGGATGCCGGCGGTGAACGCGTCCTCTGGAATCTCCGCGTGCAGAAGGACCAGCGCGTCGAGCACGCGCGGCAGATCGAACTCGCAGTCCTCGGGTCGGGGCTGCAACTCCTCGGGAAAGGCCCACTCGGCCGGCTTGCTCATGACTGTCCGTCGATGTTCGTGGATGGCGCGTGAACGGGCATGTTACGCGAATGCGCGCAGCGGAAACCGCCGCGGATGCATGGAAGAGTGCAATGCGGGTGGAAGGTTCAACGCGTCCCGCGATTCGCTGCGCTCGAACTCGTGTAACGTGGCCGGCTCGCCGCCTCTTCCCACCGTCTCGATGTCCACTCTCCCGCAGCCCGAATCCCGCTACGCGTGGATGCGCCTGTCCGTCGCCCTCGTCCTATCGACCATCGGCGGCGTAGGCATGTGGTCGGTGATCGTGGCACTGCCTTCGGTGCAGGCGGAGTTCGCGGTGGCCCGCGCCGACGCCTCGTTGCCCTACACGCTCACCATGATCGGATTCGGCATCAGCGGCATCGCCCTCGGGCGTGCCTCCGACCGCCGGGGGATCATGCTGCCGGTGCTCGCCTGCACGGTCGCGCTGGCGTTCGGCTTCGTGGCCGCCGCCTCGGCTTCCGCACTGTGGCAGTTCGCCCTCGTGCAGGGGGTGCTGATCGGCGCCGGCAGCGCGGCCACGTTCGCCCCCCTCATGGCCGACACCTCGCAGTGGTTCACGCGCCGGCGCGGCATCGCGGTGGGCATCTTCGCAAGCGGCAATTACCTGTCCGGTACGCTGTGGCCGCCGGTGCTGCAGCACTTCATCGCCGAGCACGGATGGCGCGTGACCTACCAGGGCGTGGCGCTGTTCTGCCTGGTCACGATGCTGCCGCTGGCGCTGATGCTGCGGCGCCGGCCACCGTCGCCCGCAACTGCCGCGCCCGCGGCGGGTAAGCCCTCCGGCCGGCCGATGCCGCTCGGAATGTCGCCGCGCGCGTTGCAGACGCTGCTGGTCATCGCCGGCGTGGCCTGCTGCGTGGCGATGTCGATGCCGCAGGTCCACAT